>NZ_JBXAHL010000070.1:0-18010 GCF_058795055.1 Cupriavidus sp. GW823-FHT06D04
TCGACGTCAGTGACCGTCAGCTTGCCGCTGGCGGATGCGTCGCCAGTTTCAGCATTGCCTGCGCCGCCGGCTTCGGTGACCGCCTTGTCTTCACTGGCTGAGGCCGTGATGGTGGCTCCATCGTTGGCACCCGTAATCCGGATGCTCAGCGAAGAAGCCGCACCGGCCTGCCCGTCGGACACCTCATAGTTGAACGTGTCCTGGACTTGCTGGCCCTGCCGCAATGCCTGCACCTGGCCATTGCCGTTGTCCAACTCATAGCTGTAGCTGCCGTCGGTGTGGAGCGTCAGCGTGCCGTACTGGCCGGCATAGGTGCCGGGATTGGCCACGGCCAGCACGTTGCCCGCATCGACGTCGCTGTCGTTCGACAGCACATTGCCGGTGATCGGATTCGGAGAGTTGTTCTCGCCGATCGCGTGGGTATCGGCCACTGCCGTTGGCGCATGGTTGTCGTAGCCAGCGAAGTCCGACTTGCTCAGTTCGTGCAGGCCGTTGAGCTTGATGACCATTTCCGCCGTGACGGGATTGCCGTCGACATCCACGTAGACATAGGTATTGCCCCCCGATTGCTGGAACCAGGCGCCGTGGGCCGTGGGCTGGCGGCCACCCCATTCAAAGCCAGTGTCGCCCAGCACGGGCCGCAAGTCGAGGTGGTCCACGCCGCGCTGGAAGTCGGTGATCACATCCATGCCGGCCGCGGTGGAGTCGGAGACGGCGTTATAGACAAAGACGTCAGCGCCGCTGCCGCCGCTCAGGGTATCGCCGCCTGCCCCGCCGGAGATCTTGTCGTTGCCGCCTTCACCGTAGATGGTGTCCTTGCCGTTGCCACCGGCGATGATGTCATCGCCGCCCAGGGCGGCATTGTTGCCGTTGTCTCCGTAGATCAGGTCGTCGCCGTTGCCGCCATAGATGCGGTCGTTACCCGGCCGGGCTGACTCATGGCCGGCACCGAGCAGGTAGTCGGCGTAGCTGTCGTAGCCGTCGCCATACAGCGTATCGCCGCCATTGTCGCCGGTGTAAAGCGCCGACGAGCCGTCGATGCTGCCGATCACGTCATCGCCGCTGCCGCCATAGACCGCGTCGGTGCCGTTGCCACCCGACAAGTTGTCATTGCCGAGCCCGCCGAACACGCGGTCCTTGCCGTTGGCGCCCAGCAGCGTGTCGTCGCCGCTGCCGCCTTCGACGATATCGTCGCCGTTGCCGGCATCGACATAGTCGTTGCCATCGCCGGCGCTGACGTAGTCATTGCCATTGCCGCTCAGGATGGTGTCGGCGGACGTGGTGCCGCTGATGCTGTCGCTGCCGTTGCTACCTGTCAGGGTTGCCATGATTACTCTCCGTCCTGAATGCCGGCCTGCCGGCCATGCCTTGCTTGTTATCGTCGTGGGCAGTCCGCCCCGTTCTTATCGTTCCCGGAACGCCAGTTCCCTGGTCTTGATGATGGGCTTGAGCAGGTAATGGAGCACCGTCTTCTGCCCGGTCAGCACATCGACCGTGGCCACCATGCCGGGCAGGATGGGTACCTGCACGGCACTGCCGCCTGGCCGGTTGTCGCGCGTGCGCACGCGCACCAGGTAGTAGCTTTCCGGGCGCTCGCCCGGGCGCTCCGGTGTCAGCGTATCGGCGCTGATATGCTCCACGGTGCCGGCAAAGCCGCCATAGATCGAAAAGTCGTAGGCCGACAGCTTGACCACCGCCGGCTGGCCGGGCCGCAGGAAGGCAATGTCGGCAGGCCGCACGCGCGCCTCGACCAACAGCGTGTCTTCCAGCGGGACGATCTCCAGCAGGTCCATGCCGGGCTGCACCACGCCGCCCACGGTATTGATCTTGATCTGCTTGATGACGCCGGCAAGCGGGGCGCGCACCAGGGTGCGATCGACGCGGTCCTGCAGCGCCGTGTTGGTGGCGCTCTGCGCGGCCTGTTCGGCCTTGGCCTGGTTGAGCTCTTTCATGGCCTCGGCGCGATAATGCGTGCCCAGTTCGTCGGCTTTCTGCTGGCTCTCGCGGTAGGCGGCCTCCAGGCGCGGCATGGCGAGCCGCGCGGCCTCGAGTTCGCCTTTCAGGTCATTGGCCTGGCGCTCAAGCCGCAGCAGGTCGACCTCGGACACCACGCCCTGCGCCACCATCGGGCGCATCATGGCCAGCTCCTGCGCCACCAGCCGATGGCTCTGCCGCAGTTGCTGCTCGCGCGAGCGCTTCTCGGTCAGCTCCTGCCGCCGTTGCTCTGACTGCTGGCGCAGCACGGCGAGATTGGCATCTAACGCGCGCTTGCGCGACTCGAACAGCGCGCGCTCCTCGGACACGAAGCGGCGGCCCTCGGCATCGGCCGGCGCGCTCGCCACGAACGCCGTGCCGTCGGCCTCGGCGCCCAGGCGCGCAATGCGTGCCACCAGCGCATCGTCCCTGGTGCGGCCTTCCTGGTAGGAAGCCGTGAAGCGGGTATCGTCGATGCGCATCAGCGGCTGGTCCTTGTTCACCACCTGCCCCGGTCGCACCATGATCTCGGCGATGATCCCGCCTTCGAGGTTCTGCACCACCTGCACCTGGCTCGACGGGATCACCTTGCCCTCGCCCACGGCCACCTCGTCCACCTGCGCCAGCGCGGCCCAGGCCAGCGCCACCAGTACGAAGACCAGGGCGGACCAGAGGATCCAGTGCGTGAAATAGCGCGGTTGCGCCAGCGCGGCCGCATCGCGCTCGCACATGAAGGCGGTGTCGTCGGCACGCGGCCTCAGCGCGGCGATCAGGCGCCGCACTGGCCCCATGCGTTGCGGATCAGGCTGAAGCGACATGGAGCTTCCTCCCCGCGAGCGCATTCAGGACTTCGGCCTTGGGGCCATCGGCGACGATGCGGCCCTGGTCCATCACGATCAGGCGATCGACCAGGCTGAGCAGCGAGCCGCGATGCGTGACCAGGATCAGCGTGCGCCCGCCCAGCGCTAAGGCCAGGCGCGCCTTGAACTGCTCCTCGGTACGGTTGTCCATGGCGCTGCTGGGTTCGTCGAGCAGCAGCAGCGGCGGCTGCAGCAACTCGGCACGGGCAATGGCAATGGCCTGGCGCTGGCCGCCCGAAAGGCCTTCGCCGCGCTCTCCCAGGCGCAGGTCATAGCCGTCCGGCAGGCGATCGACAAAGTCGCTCACGCCGCCCAGGCGCGCCGCGCGCAGCACGGCTTCGTCGTCGGCGTACGGGGCGCCCATCACGATGTTGTCGCGCAGCGTCCCGCTGAACAGCATCACGTCCTGCGGCACATAGCCGATGTCGCGCCGCAACGCGGCCGGGTCCAGCTGGCGCACCTCCGCGCCGTCGACCAGTACGGTGCCGGCATCCGGTGCGTACAGGCCGAGGATCAGCTTCTCGATGGTGGTCTTGCCTGAGCCGATGCGGCCGATCAGGCCAACCCGCTCGCCGCTGCCAATGCGGAACGAGACCCCATCCAGTGCCGCGATGTCGCGGCCCGGATAGCGAAAGCTGACCTGCCGGAACTCGATTTCGCCGCGCAGCGGCGGGCGGTGCAGGAAATGCTTGCCGGGCGGGCGCTCGACGGGCAGCGCCATCATGCGGTCAATGCCGGCCAGCGCAGTGCGCGCCTGGTGATAGCGGGTGGTCAGCCCGGCCACTTGCGAGAGCGGCGCCAGCGCGCGGCCGGCAAGGATGGTGCAGGCAATCAGGCCGCCCGTGGTCAGCCGGTCGTCGGCGATCAGGTAGACACCGATCACCACCACCACCAGCGTGGCGGCCTGCTGGACGAACAGCGAAAGGTTGATCACGCAGGCGGAGAGCAGCCGCGCCCGCAGTCCCAGTTGCGCCATCTGCCCGACCACCTGCTCCCATTTGCGCTGGGCGGCACCTTCGGCACCGCTGGTCTTGATGGTCTCCAGCCCCACCAGGGTTTCGACCAGTGCGGCCTGGCGCTGGGCCGCGCAGGCGCTGCTGGCGCGTACCGCGCGCGACAGCGGCCCCTGCAGCAGCAGGCTGGTGCCGATCACCAGCGGCACCGCCAGCAGCGGCACCCAGGCCAGCGGGCCACCGACCCAGAACATGGCCGCAATGAAGACCGCGGCGAACGGAAGGTCGACCAGGGTCGTGATGGTGGCCGAGGTCAGGAACTCGCGCACCGACTCGAATTCATGCAGCTGGCTGCTCAGGCTGCCCACCGACGCCGGCCGCGCCTTCATCTCGATGCCCAGCACCTTCTCGAACACCGTCGCGGAGACCGTGACATCGATGCGCCGGCCCGCCACGTCGACAAAATAGCCCCGCAGCGTACGCATCACCAGTTCGAAGCCAAGCACCAGGCCCACACCGATGGCCAGCGCCCACAGCGTTTCCAGCGCATGGTTCGGCACCACGCGGTCATAGACGTTCATGGTGAACAGCGGCATGACCAGCGCGAACAGGCTGAGCAGCAGCGAGGCAACCAGCACCTCGCCATAGAGCGGCCACGACTGGCGCATCACGCCCCAGAACCATCCATGCGGCGACGCCGGCCCGGCATCGCCCGCCGCCTCGAAGCGGTGCGCGGGCCGGGCGAAGATGGCATGGCCGGTGTACCGGGCCAGCAAGTCTTCCTGGCGGACCGGCTGCTCGCCGTCGCCCCACTCCGGCTGCGAGACCAGCAGCATGCCCTCGTCGCCACGGCGCAGCAATACGCAGGCCTCGCTCTGGTCGAGCAGCAGGATGGCGGGCAGCACCAGGTCCGGGATGTCGTCCAGCGGGCGCTTGACCAGCCGCGCCGACATGCCGGCGCGTGCGGCCGCGCGTGGAAACAAGGCAGCGGTCAGGCGATCCGCCTCCAGCGGCAGGCCCGCAATCAGGGCTTCGGCCGCGACTGGCCGCTGGAAGCGCCGGGCCAGCCAGAGCAGGCACGCCAGCAGCGGATCATCGGGGCGCGCGTGCCGACCTGGCGGATCCGGCAGGTTCCAGCCGGTGTCCTCGATGTTCCTTGCGGGCGTAGTGGCGGCGGCATGCATGGCAACGGCCCCCGCGCTTCAGAGTGGCCCGTGGCCCGTGCGGTGGCGTGCAACCCACGCTTGCGCACGTCGCGTTGCACGGCCTGCACATACCGCGCCCCCTGCGCAAGGCATGCGCTCGTTGCATCCAGCCATGGTGTCCCCCCGGTCCCATTGGTTCGACGTTTCCGGGAAGAATATGTGAAGGGGCCCTGCGCGCCCATACTGCGGATGGATCAGATGGCGCAACAAAAGGACCGGGCGGGGTCATCCTTTTGGCGTTTCACGCAAGAAACAGAACCAAAACGAGCACCGCCATGACCGCCTTACTCAAGCTGGATTTCACCCTCAAAGCGCGCCTGGAGCTTGACACCCGCCAGTTCCAGCGTCACCGACACCGGCAAGTGCTCATTGCCGGCGATGGTACCGTCGGCCATGGCCCTGGCTATCGCCTGTTCGATCTCGCGCTGTGAGCTGACGCCGACCACCTTCAGGAACTTGCGGATGCTGAGGTTGAAGGTCTCTTCGTTCATGGCTGTCTCCTGTGGGGATCCCGGGAATCACGGTTCGGGCCGCTACCCAGACAGCCTAGGCGATGGGGGGACTTTGTGCAGAGGCCTGGTGATCCGCCCGGAAGCAGGCGGTGCCCGGCAGTTGCCTGCCAGGCACCCGTCACCAGTCAGACCACGCCTTGCTCGCGCAGCCTGGCGATGCGCTCGGCCGACAGGCCCAGCACCGATTCCAGCACCTGCCCGGTATGCTCGCCCAGCCGCGGCGGCGGGGCGTCGTATTGCACCGGGGTCGCGGACAGCCGCAGCGGGCTCTTGACGGTCGGGCACAGGCTGCCATCGTCGCGCACCAGGTCGACCTGCAGCTCGCGATGCCGCACCTGCGGGTCTTCCAGCACCTGGCCGTAGTCGTTGATCGGCCCGCACGGGATGCCCTGCGCTTCCAGCGCCTGCACCCAGTGCGCCGTCGGCCGCGTGCGCATATGCGCCTCAAGCAGCGGCACCAGCGTGTCGCGATGGATGATGCGGCCGGGGCCGGTGGCAAAGCGCTCGTCGGCGGCCAGGTCGGGACGCTCGACGCCGCGGCAATACGCCTGCCACTGCCCGTCGTTGCCGGCCGCGACGATCATGTAGCCGTCGGCGGTGGCGAACACATGGTAGGGCACCATATTGGCGTGCGCGTTGCCGTAGCGCGGCATGGCCTTGCCGGTCACGCGCTGGGCGATGATCGGCGTGGCGCCGACCGCCACCACCGCATCGAGCAGGGCCATGTCGATATGCTGGCCCTCGCCGGTGCGTTCGGCATGGCGCAAGGCGGCCAGCACGGCCACGGTGGCATACATGCCGGTCAGCATGTCGACCACCGCCACGCCCACCTTCTGCGGCCCGCCGCCGGGCAGGTCGTCGCGCTCGCCGGTGACGCTCATCAGGCCGCCCAGGCCCTGGAAGATGAAGTCATAGCCGGGCTTGTGCGCGCTCGGCCCGGTCTGGCCGTAGCCCGTGATCGAGCAGTAGACGATGGACGGGTTGATCGCCTTGAGGCTGTCATAGTCCAGCCCGTAACGCTTCAGGTCGCCGACCTTGTAGTTCTCCAGCACGATCTGCGACTTCGCCGCCAGTTGCCGCGCGATCTCCTGCCCTTGCGGGCTGGCGATATCGAGCGTCACCGACTGCTTGCCGCGGTTGGCACCGGCAAAGTAGGTGGCGTCGCGCGACGGCTGCCCGTCCGCGCCGGGCAGCCAGGGCGGCCCCCACGAACGGGTGTCGTCGCCCGCGCCGGGCCGCTCCACCTTGATGACCTCGGCGCCCAGGTCCGCCAGGTTCTGCGCGCACCAGGGACCGGCCAGGATGCGCGACAGGTCCAGCACCCGCACGCCGGCAAGCGCGCCGTGCGTCGGGGCCTGGCTGCCCGCCATCAGATCGGGTCCCAGCTGATCACGTCGGGCGAACGCTCCAGCTTGAAGAAGCTGGAGCGCATGGCCGGCATGGCGATCTCGCCCACGGTCTCAGGCGTCCAGCCATCGCTCATATGCACCGAGCGCACCGGGCGCGGCTGGCTCATCAGGATGATTTCGTTGGCGCGCACCGCGAAGATCTGGCCGTTGACTTCGCTGGCGGCCGGGCTGGCAAGGTAGACCGCCACCGGCGCGATCTTGCCGGCTTCCATCTTCTGCAGCTTGGCCACGCGTGCCTTTTCTTCCGGCGTTTCGGCCGGGATCGAGCTGGTCATGCGGCTCCAGGCGAACGGCGCGATGCAGTTCGAGCGCACGTTGAAGCGCTGCATGTCCAGCGCGATCGACTTGGACAACGCGGCAATGCCCAGCTTGGCCGCCGAATAGTTGGCCTGGCCCAGGTTGCCGATCAGGCCGGAGGTGGAGGTCATGTGCACGTAGGCGCCGCTCTCCTGGTCCTTGAAGTAGTTGGCCGCGGCGCGGCTGACGAAGAAGGTGCCGTGCAGGTGCACGTCGATCACCGAGCGCCATTCTTCTTCATTCATCTTGAAGAACATGCGGTCGCGCAGGTTGCCGGCGTTGTTGACCACGGCGTCGATGCGGCCGAAGTTGTCCAGCGCGCATTGCACGATGGCATTGGCGCCGTTCCAGGTCGACACGCTGTCGGTATTGGCCACGGCCTCGCCGCCGGCGGCGCGGATTTCCTCCACCACGCGCTGTGCGGGGCCAGCGTCGCCGCCCTCGCCGGTCATCGACACGCCGAGGTCATTCACCACCACCTTGGCGCCGGCGGCGGCCAGTGCCAGCGCGATGCCGCGCCCGATTCCACCACCTGCGCCCGTCACCAGGGCGACCTTGCCTGCCATCAAACCGCTCATTGCGCTGCTCCTCTGAATACTTTTTTGTGCGGTCACCGACCGCAAACCCGGCGAAACACCCCTGCGCCGCGGGCATCGCCCGCCGATGCGGTCAATCCGGATGTCCACGCCGCAGTGGATACGATAAATTGACGGCCGAGACTTTGGAATTCACGAATCACAAAACTGGCCTTTGGCCTGACGGAAGCCCATGCATTACGACCTGACCGACCTCCGCCTCTTCCTGAACGTCGGCGAGACGGAGAACCTGACCCGCGCGGCCGAACGCAGCTTCCTGTCGCTGCCCGCGGCCAGCACCCGGATCAAGCAGCTGGAAGAGGCGTTCCAGACACAATTGCTGATCCGCCAGGTCAAGGGTGTGCGCCTGACGCCGGCGGGCGATGCGCTGCTGCGCCACGCGCGCGAGGTCTTCCGCGAACTGGAATGCCTGCACGCCGACCTGCGGCCCTATGCCAAGGGCGTCAAGGGCCGCGTGCGGCTGCTGGCCAACACCACCGCCACCAACTCGTTCCTGGCCACCGGCGTATCGCGCTTCCTGAGCGAGAACCCGGACGTGGACATCGAGCTGGAAGAGCACCTGTCGCAGGAAATCGTCTCGGCGATCAGCGCCGGCGCCGCCGACCTGGGCATCGTGGCCGGTGAAGTCGCCACCCAGGACCTGGACGCGATGCACCTGTGCAGCGACGAACTGATCGTGATCGCACCGGTCAACCACCCGCTGCCCGCCTTCAAGCGGCTGCATTTCGCCGACCTGCTCGATACCTGCCGTTTTGTCGGCCTGAACCAGTTCAGCGCGATCCAGTCGTTCCTGGACCGCATCGCCGGCGGCATGGGCAAGCGCATCAGCCTGCGCATCCAGGTGGGCAGCTTCGATGCCGTATGCCGCATGGTCGAGGCCGGCGCGGGCATCGCCATCGTGCCCAACAGCTGCGCGCGCCGCTACGCCAGCCGCAAGGTGCTGCGCTTTATCCAGCTGGAAGACGAATGGGCCAAGCGCGAGCTGCGCCTGGTGCGCCGCCCGGGGCGCGAACTGCCCCAGTTTGCCGAAACGCTGATCCAGTACCTGGTCGACGCGGCGCGCGAGCCAGTGTAAGACGGGTAAGTCGTCGGCCGTTCAGCCGGAGGCCAGCCCGCTGCCCTGCACCACCAGCCCCGCCAGCGGGCTCAGCGACACCGCCATCACCACCAGCAGCAGGGCCATGGCGAACACACCGGGCCAGCTGGTGCGGCCACTGCGCGCCAGCGAGTCGTACACCAGTTCCGGTGAAAAATGGTACTCGCGCAGGTGCCGGATGGTCGCCTCGGCATGCCAGCGGTAGATCTGGTTGCCATACATGCCCAGCAGCAGCGCCATGGCATACAGCATCGGCCGGACTGCCAGCGGCATCTTCAGCCCGAACAGCGCGTGCAGCACAGGCTCGGCGCAGACGATCAGCGCAAAGACCCCCACCTGCCAGTACATGCGCCGGTAGGCCATCCAGAACGGTCCCAGCAGGCACGCCGCCCAGTTCCACGACATGCCGCCGCGCGTCTCGGCCAGGGACCAGCGCTGGCTGTAGTACGCATAGCGCGGCCCCACGAATGCGGCCAGCGCCGCGTCGTCACGAATTGATGATTTCATCGCTACCTCCCCCTGCTCTGCCACGGCTGCGCCTGTGGATCGCGGCGCAACCTGTGCCACAGCATAGGGCGCGCCGCGCGCGGGCAGCGTGCGCTGGCGCGCATTGCCGTGGCAAATGGCGCAAATTGGCGGGCAAGCGAACAGACCGGCGCACGCGAGGCGGCACGGGTGCCGGATGCGCCGGGTGCGGGTGCGCTATTTCCAGCGATGCAGGACCTGCAGGATGACCAGCGTGAAGATGGTGGCGATCAGCGCAGTGGTATCGCGCCCCAGGCCAGCAGCCACGCCGATGGCCGCGACCATCCAGATGCTGGCCGCGGTGGTCAGGCCCTCGATGTGGGCTTCGTCGCTGTGCTTCAGGATCGCGCCGGCGCCAAGGAAACCGATGCCGGCAATCAGCCCCTGCAGCACGCGGCTGATGTCGCCCAGCGGCACCCCGGCCTGCAGCGGCACCAGCACGAACAGCGCCGAGCCCAGCGCCACCAGCATATGGGTGCGCAGCCCCGCTGCCTTGCCGGAGACCTCGCGCTGATAGCCGATCAGGCCGCCCAGCAGCATCGCCATGAACAGGCGCGTCAGGATGCGGGTGGCCTCGCCAGCGTCCGGCACATCGGCGAACTCGGCGCGCAAGACCCTGAAAACTTCAGACCAGACCCCGTCCATGGCTCGCCTCCGGGTGCTTTGGTGCAGACCTGAGCGTAGCACGGGATGGCCCGCCGGCAACCGGGCCGGCGGGCCGCAAGGCGCTGGCGCCACATCGTTCGGGCCGCCCGCCAGGTGCGCGCGGCTGCGTCCTACACCGCAAGCGGAAGCTCCCCGACAGTGCCGCCATGGAGGCGTTCCTATATTGGAATCACTGATTACCGTCATCAACAGGAGTTGCATCATGCCCTATCTACTCGCCTGGCTGCTTGGCGTCCCGGCCTTCATCCTCGTCCTGATCTGGCTGTTTATGCACTGATTCCCAGGCCCGGCCTGCCTGCCATCCCTTCGCAAGAGGCCGCTGCGCCGGCCTCTTGCGCATCTACAGGCGCCCGGCGCCGCATGCAGCTTCCGCCGCCCCCGCTTCCGGCCCACCTAAGCCGCTCTTTCGCAAATCCGAATTTCAGCGTGCCGGGGGCTCGGGAATAATGGCCCCATTCAATCTGAGCGGGGCTACCCCATGCACGCACATCCGGATCCAGACCAGCTGTACCCCGAAATCCGCGAAGCGGTGCGCGACCTCTGCGCCGGCTTCGATTCGGCGTACTGGCAACGGGTGGAAGAGCAGAACGCCTTTCCTGAGACCTTTGTCCAGGCGCTGACCCAGGCAGGCTGGCTGTCGGCGCTGATCCCCGAAGCCTATGGCGGCTCGGGCCTGTCGTTGACCGCGGCCTCGGTCATCATGGAAGAAATCAACCGCAGCGGCGGCAATTCCGGCGCCTGCCACGGCCAGATGTACGTGATGGGCTGCCTGCTGCGCCACGGCTCCGAAGCGCAGAAACAGCGCTGGCTGCCGGGCATCGCCTCGGGCGAGCTGCGCATGCAGTCGATGGCCGTGACCGAACCCACCACCGGCACCGATACCACCAAGCTCAAGACCACCGCGGTGCGCCAGGGCGACAAGTACATCGTCAATGGCCAGAAGGTATGGATTTCGCGCGTGCAGCATTCGGACCTGATGCTGCTGCTGGCGCGCACCACGCCGCTGGATCAGGTCAAGCGCAAATCCGAAGGCCTGTCGGTGTTTGTGGTGGACCTGCGCGATGCCATCGGCAAGGGCCTGACGGTCAAGCCGATCCGTAACATGGTCAACCACGAGACCAACGAGCTGTTCTTCGACAACCTGGAAGTCCCCGCAGAAAACCTGATCGGCGAGGAAGGCAAGGGCCTGAAGTACATCCTTGACGGCCTCAACGCCGAGCGCATCCTGATCGCCGCCGAGTGCATCGGCGACGGCTACTGGTTTGTCGAGCGCGCCAGCAACTATGCGCGCGACCGCATCGTGTTCGACCGTCCGATCGGCCAGAACCAGGCCGTGCAGTTCCCGATCGCGCGCTCCTACATCAATGTCGAGGCCGCCAGCCTGATGCGCTACAAGGCGTCGCAATTGTTCGACGCCGGCAAGCCGTGCGGCAAGGAAGCCAATATCTCGAAGCTGCTGGCCGCCGACGCCTCGTGGGAAGCGGCCAACGTCTGCCTGCAGACGCACGGCGGCTTCGGCTTTGCCGCCGAGTACGACATCGAACGCAAGTTCCGCGAGACGCGCCTGTACCAGGTGGCGCCGATCTCGACCAACCTGATCCTGTCCTACGTGACCGAGCATGTGCTTGAGCTGCCGCGTTCGTTCTAAGGCCCCTGCATGTCCCATTCCCCCAAAGGTATCCGCCCGCTCGACGGCATCCGCGTGGTCTCGCTCGAGCACGCCGTGGCCGCGCCCTTCGCCACGCGCCAGCTGGCCGACCTGGGCGCGCGCGTGATCAAGGTCGAGCGCCCCGGCGCGGGCGACTTTGCCCGCGGCTATGACGAGACCGTGCATGGCCAGGCCTCGCACTTCGTCTGGCTCAACCGCGGCAAGGAAAGCCTGACGCTGGACCTGAAGCAGGACGAGGCGCAGAAGGTCCTGCACCAGCTGCTGGCCGACGCCGACGTGCTGGTGCAGAACCTGGCCCCCGGCGCCGCCGCGCGCATGGGCCTGGATTTCGACACCCTGCACGCCCGCTACGGCAAGCTGGTCGTGTGCGATATCTCGGGCTATGGCGATGCCGGACCCTATCGCGACAAGAAGGCCTATGACCTGCTGATCCAGGCCGCGGCCGGCCTGATCGGCATCACCGGCAGCCCCGACGAGCCGTCGCGCGCGGGCATCTCGATTGCCGACATCGCCGCCGGCATGTACGCCTACACCGGCATACTGTCGGCGCTGCTGCAGCGCGGGCGCACCGGTGAGGGCGTGCGCGTGGAAGTCACCATGCTCGAAGCGCTGTCTGAATGGATGGGCTATGCGCTCTACTTCGGCCACTACGGCGGCACGCCGCCGGCGCGCTTCGGCGCCTCGCACCCGGCCATCGCGCCGTACGGCGTGCACCGCACCGGCGACGGCGGCAGCGTGATCTTCGGCCTGCAGAACGAGCGTGAATGGCGTGCCTTCTGCGAGAAGGTGCTGGAGCAGCCCGAGCTGCTGCAGGACGAGCGCTTCGCCACCAACTCCGGCCGCGTCAAGAACCGCCCCGCGATGACCGAGATCATCGAGCATCGCTTTGCCGCGATGACCGTGTCGCAGGCGGAGGCACTGCTGGACGCCGCCCAGATCGCCAACGCGCCGATGAACGACATCGAAGCCGTCTGGAACCACCCGCAACTGGCCGCCCGCAACCGCTGGCGCGAAGTCGCGGTGCCCGGCGGCACCATCGGCGCGCTGCTGCCGCCGGCCAACCTGTCGGGCGTGGAGCCGGTGATGGGCGATGTGCCCGCGCTGGGCGCGCACAGCCGCCAGATCCTGGCCGAGCTAGGCTACGCCGACAGCGACATCGCCGCGCTGGCGGACAAGCAGACCATCTGAGCCAATGCCGGCGCCCGGGAAGACCGGGCGCCATTTTTCCTTTCCGCAAGCCCCTACTCAATCTCCGGAGCCGGCATGAGCCAACCCGCAGACACCACCTACCCGACCCGCCAGCTTTGCGACTTCCTGGCCGACCTCAAGCTGGCCGACGTGCCCGCGCCCGTGATCGAGCGCACCAAGGACCTGTTCCTGGACTGGATCGCCTCGGCCATCGCCGGCAAGGACGCGCCCGCCGTGCGCAAGCTGCAGGAGTTCGCCGCGGCCATGGGTCCGGCGCAAGGCGGCGCCGAAGTGCTGGTGGACCGCCGCCGCACCTCGCCCTACTTTGCCGCGCTGATCAACGGCGCCTCCTCGCACGTGGTCGAGCAGGACGACGTGCACAACGGCTCGGTGCTGCACCCGGCCGCGGTGGTGTTCCCCGCCGTGGTGGCAGCCGCGCAGGCCGAGGGCAAGACCGGCGCCGAAGTGCTGCTGGCTTCGATCGCCGGTTATGAGGCCGGGATCCGCATCGGCGAATTCATGGGCCGTTCGCACTACCGCGTGTTCCACACCACCGGCACGGTGGGCACCCTGGCCGCCGCCGCCGCCGTGGCCAAGCTCTACGGCCTGGATGCAGAAGGCATCAACCAGGCACTGGGCTCGGCCGGCACGCAGGCCGCGGGCCTGTGGGAATTCCTGCGCGACGCCGCCGACTCCAAGCAGCTGCATACCGCCAAGGCCGCGGCCGATGGCCTGCAGTCGGCGTGGCTCGCGCGGGCCGGCTTCACCGGCGCGAAGCAGATCCTGGAAGGCGCGCAGGGCATGGCTGCCGGCATGTCGAGCGATGCCAACCCCGCCTGCCTGACCGACGGCCTGGGCACGCGCTGGGCCACCGCCGAGACCTCGTTCAAGTTCTTCGCCTCATGCCGCCACACGCACCCGGCCGCCGATGCGCTCAAGGCGCTGATGGAGCGCGAAGGCATCAGCGCCGACCAGGTCGCCAGCGTCACCACGCACGTGCACCAGGGCGCCATCGACGTGCTAGGCCCCGTGGTCAACCCCACCACCATCCACCAGGCCAAGTTCTCGATGGGCACGGTGCTGGGGCTGGTGGCCGTGCACGGCCATGCGGGCCTGGGCGAGTTCGAGCAGCATGCGCTGCAGGACCCGAAGGTGACCGCCTTCCGCGGCAAGGTCGGCATGGAACTGGATGCCGAGATCAACGCCGCCTACCCGCGCCAGTGGATCGGCCGCGTGACCGTCAGGACCACCGACGGCCGCACGCTGGCGGCGCGCGTCGACGTACCGAAGGGCGATCCCGACAACACCCTGTCGCGCCCGGAACTGGAAGCGAAAGCGCTGCAGCTGGGCGCGTTCCGCCACGGCGCAAGCGATGCCGAAATGCGTGCCATCATCCAGCGCGTGTGGGCGCTGGAACAGGCCCCGAACGTCAACGACTGGCTGCCCGCCGCAGGCTGAGAACCAAGACATGTCCACTGCAGTCACCTACCTGTTCGTGCCGGGCGACCGGCCGGAACGCTTCGACAAGGCCGCGGCCGCCGGCCCCGATGTGATGATCCTGGACCTCGAGGACGCGGTCCATCCGGACGCCAAGCCCGCCGCGCGCGAAGCCATCGCTGCCTGGCTGGCCGGACGGCCCGCGGCCAACGCCTTTGTCCGCATCAACGACAGCGCCTCGCAATCCTTTGCCGCCGACCTGGCCTGGCTGCGCGCGCTGCCGCCGGGCACCGCGCTGGCCGGCCTGCTGGTGCCCAAGGCAGAAGATGCCGCAGCGCTGGCCACCATCGCGCAGGCCCTGCATGCGATCAACCCGCAGGGCGAGCTTGTCGCGATCATCGAAACCGCGCTCGGTCTGCATCAGATCGACGCCGTGGCCACCGGCGTCGCACGTCTTGCCTTCGGCTCGCTCGACTATGCGGTCGACCTGGGCTGCAGCCACACGCGCGACGCGCTCGCCTTTGCACGCGCGCGCATCGTGCTGGCCTCACGCGTGGCAGGGCTGCCGCCGCCGGTCGACGGCGTGACCACCGCGCTGAAGGATGAAGCCGTGCTGGCCAGCGACGTTGCCTATGCGCGCGAACTCGGCTTTGCCGGCAAGCTCTGCATCCACCCGGCCCAGCTGGGCGCGGTACGCGCAGGCTTCTTGCCCAGCCCCGAGCAGCTCGACTGGGCCCGCCGCGTGCTGGAAGCTACCGCCAGCGGCAGCCATGCGGTGCAGGTCGATGGCAAGATGGTGGACCGGCCCGTGATCGAGCAGGCTCGCCGGCTGCTGGCACTAGCGCAATAACCCGCCGCCCGACAACCTTCACGCATTACAAGGCCTACTGTCATGACTGACGCCACTCCTGAACTCGAACGCCTGCGCGGCTGGATCGGCCGCAGCGAATCGCGCACCGAAACGCTGTCGCCGGAACCGGTGACCGGCCTCGCCGCCACCTTCGACCTCGACCCCGAGGCCGTTGCCGCCGGCCCGCTGCCGCCGCTGTGGCACTGGCTCTACTTCCTGCCGCGCGCGCCGCAGCATGAACTGGGACGCGACGGCCATCCCACCCTGGGCGGCTTCATGCCGCCGGTGCCGCTGCCGCGCCGCATGTGGGCCGGCAGCGAACTGACCTTCGGCCATCCGCTGCATATCGGCGATACCGTCACGCGTACCTCCACCATCAAGGACGTGCAGTACAAGACCGGGCGCACCGGTGAACTGTGGTTTGTCGCCGTCGATCACGAACTGACCGTCAACGGCAAGACTGCCGTCAACGAGCGCCACGATATCGTCTACCGCGCCATGCCCGACCCGTCCAAGCCGCAGCCGCCGCGCCCGCGCCTGGAGCAGACCGCGCAGTGGCAGCGCACGCTGCAGGCAGACCCGGTGATGCTGTTCCGCTACTCGGCACTGACCTTCAACGGCCACCGCATCCACTATGACCGCCAGTACACGCGCGAGGTCGAGGGCTACCCCGGCCTGGTGGTGCACGGGCCGATGCAGGCCATGCTGATGCTGGACCTGGTGGCGCGCGAGCAACCGCAGGCGCGCGTGCGCCGCTTTGGCTTCCGCGGGCTGGCGCCGCTGTTCGACCAGGACACCATCATCGTCGGCGGCGCAGCCGATCCGGCGCAGGCTGGGCGGCTGGTGCTGTGGACTGGCGATAATGCTGGCGGGCAGGCGATGCAGGGGTGGGCGGAGGTGGAAGGGTAAAAGGCAAGGGCCGCGGATGCTGCAGGCGGCTGCTTTCCTTCTGTTTCCTGCTAGCAGTAGGGGCGAGGTGACGGAGAGAAGTCTAGTCCACTGATTCACTGAGACTGGCCAGCGCCTGCCATCTAAATGAATCAGTGGGCTCATGCATACGTTTGCCAGGTTTGCGGCGCGCCGCTACTGCGCGCCCCTGGCTTACCGGCCGATTGCCAAGCGGACGGGCTTGCCAATGCGGCTCAACATTTCAACCAACGTGTCGATGGTGAATTTGGCCGTCTTTCGGTTCACTACGTCCGACACGCGCGGACGAGACACCCTCAGGATCTCGGCGGCCTCCGCCTGTTTCAGGTGGTGTTGCTCAATCCATGCCGCCAGTTCGGCCATGAGCTGTTCCTTGAGCAGCTTCGTGTCGTTGATCTGCTTTTTCGACGCCGCCTGCAGCCGCTTGGCTTCCTCGGGCGAAAACCCCAGTTCCAGGAACAGATTGGCGACTGGCTTGGTTACGTGGCGGATCTCAGTGTCGATCTTCATGACTTGCCTTTCCTCGCGTTGGCGATAGCTCGATAGCGAGCCTCGGCGATGCGCTTGTCCTTCAGGTTCGTCGCCTGCGTCTTCTTCTGGAAGCAGTGCAGGACGTACACGGCTTCCTCGAACTTGGCGACGTACATCACTCGAAATTCCCTCCCGCATCACGCAGGCGAATCTCGCGAGTGCCAGTACCTATGTCGTCAAAGGGCTTCCAGTCTTCTGGTTCCAGCCCCGCCTGGACCTTGCCTAACTGGAATCCCGCCTGCTGGCGGGCCTCCGCGGGGAAAGCGAGCAGGTCGTCGTAGGCTGACCCGACCCAGCGAATCTCTTTCTCCATCCCACAATCCGTATAAAATTTTATACCAAAATTGCGGCCAGCAGAACCCATGCAGACACGGCCACAGATGGTCCTTCCGTCCCTTCGGGAGGTCAGTTCCCCGGACGAGTCCTCGGCGTGCTTCGTGCCCGGCGGCACGGCGCGGGATGGATTCTTGCGGTGTCGGTATTCCCATTGAATGCCAACTGCATGCGATATGCGTCGCATGCAGTCATCTCTGGCTTTGGAAAGGTCGGACTTTGGCCAACTGCTTCCGCCGACCCGACATCATGGGCCGCGATTGGTTACCCGACCATCGCCTCCTCAATTCCCTCCGCGACTTCTTCTACCCTGTCGGCCAACAATCCAAGGGAGGCCCGGCAGAGCCCTCGCAAGGCATCCAACGTAGCCGGCCGCAAGGCTACGCTTCCCTCTTCCTGTGCGTCACATTCGCTGTGCGTAACCAACGTCAGCACGCAGGCCGCGCCTCGCGGAACCGCATCGGCCTGATCCAACAGATTCAATAGCAAGAGTTGCCGAGGAACAGGCAGCGCGTCTTCACGCGCTGCGCGGCGGGTTTCGGGACTGAACCACGAAAGCGAATCATCAAGTCGAGGTGGGGTGAAGGCATCGGGTTCGATGTTGGACTGGTGCATTGCTGACCTCTGTAACGTAGAAGTGGAGGCCCGCCGCTCATTCTCACTTGAGGTGGCGGGCCAGCAGCGACGCATTCCGTGCCTGGGCACCCGACCTGCGATACTGAGTGCGCGCAGCGCAGCCGAAGGCGTCCCACCGATGACCTGGTTAGCAGGTTGCCAATAGCCTAATCGGGTTCGTCCAATAGTCCGTGGACGTAGGCACCAGACAGGGAGCGTAGCTGGGTCGAACGGGCAACCACGAGCCTGTCAGATTTCTTGTGTGTTGAGGTCATGAGACGATATCGAAAGAATCAGGCTTGGCCGGCTTGCTCAAGAAGCAGTTGGCCGAGCGTATGCTTGCCGCCGAACTGACGCACCATCTGGC
>NZ_JBXAHL010000071.1:0-17814 GCF_058795055.1 Cupriavidus sp. GW823-FHT06D04
ATGTGCGTCAGGTTGGCCGAAGCCGAGCCCCCTGACAACAGCCCCTGGCGCACGCGCTGCAACCGCAGCTCGCGCAGGTAGCCCATCGGGGACTGGTCATAGGTGTCGCGGAACGCCAAGAACAACGCCCGGCTGCTCACGCCCACCGCGGCGGCCAGCGCATCCATCGTCACCGCCTCGGCCACGTGTGTGTCCAGGTATTCCACCGCGCGGCGAACATAGGCCGGTGCCACCGCGGGCTTCGTGCGCGAGATCTCAAACCGATGCGACAGGTTGTGCGAGTGCGCGTAGAGCAGCGTGTCGATCAGCATCTGCTCGATGTGCGCGCAATAGATCGGGTTGTCGAGCAATTGCGGAAAACTGGCGCAGCCGTCCAGCACATGGCGCATGGTGCTGGTCCAGGCACGCCCGGCGTGGCCCTCCAGGTCCAGGCCGAGGTCGAAACTGACAGCCTCTTTCGGCTGGTAGCCCAGGTGCGCAGCGCAGGCGCGGTCAATCATGCCCTGGTCGATCCGCACGATCAGCTGCGACAGGGTGGGCGCTAGCTCCAGGTGCACGGGCTTGTTGGGCGACATCACGACGGCGTGGCCGGTATCGCCGTTCAGCGCCTCGCGGCCGCAGCGGTAGCGGCCACCGCCGCGCAGCGGAATCTCCACCAGCACGAAGCCATCGAAGCAATCCGGCTCGACCTTGACCTCGGCGCCGTACTCTAGGAAGAAGAGCGACAGTCGTCCCACCCGGGTCGAAAACAAGCGCGTGGAAAGGGTGCGGGCCGGGTCGCACAACTGCATCGCATGGGGCTTGAACGCGCGGCCAACCATCTCCGTGACCTGGTCGAAATCGTGCACCTGGTCCAGCTCACGATTCCACCCTGCCAGGGCGGGCTGATGCGGGTCAAGCACAGGCGGAAATATACAGGTGGCACTCATGTTGACGGCGGGGGCGTATGGGAATCTCCGGCTTGCGCCGTCTGGTGCGGCGCTGTCAGCGCGGAACAGCGCCATCCTCACGCAAGAAGCAGGCCACCCGTATTTGCACCACGGTGCGGCGCCCGGGGGCTTCTGGAAGAAGATGGCCTCGACATTATTCCCGGTTCCGCCGGCAGGAACATTGGGGAAAATCCCACGTTAGGCACGGGCGCGCTTCTCAGGGCGCTGCAATGCCGCCTGAACCGCCGTCTACGTCACATGCATGATTTTGGAACTACTTCATATGGATCAATCCGACGAGCCTGATTCCCGGGCGAACCATCATCGATCTGACGGGCTTGGCGGGTCTCCTGCCCGGTTCCGGCCGGGCTTCAGGCCGCCGCAATAGCCAGCCCCGATCGTCATCCAGGCTGGGTGAGCACAGAGCGCCGCGCATCGTCGGTGCCCGCGATGCCAAAACAGGTAATCCTGTGCGCGGCATGGGGTAGGTCGAAGCTGTATGCGCCCAGATGCGTGGTTAGCAACGTTACCGGATATCTCAGCGTTCCTCAGTTTTGAAGGCGCGCGGTGTCGCGATCTCTGGAGAGCGCGCCAAAGCGGGGGGGGATTCGCGGGGCGCCTGATTCGCGAACGATAGGCGGTGCGTCCCAAGCGCCGGTTGCGCCACTGAGTGGCGGTACACAGGTAGTACAGTCACCGGTTCGCGCCACCTTCGCTACCTTCGTAAGTTGCTGAATCTGAAGTACTTGGGTTCTTGTTGCGTGCGGCACATAGGTCTCGCACGGTAGAAACCTACCCACTGCATCAAAGGGGAACGGGGTCGTGTCACAAGCAACAACCCCACAGGAACGCGTCGCTGCCGCAAGGCAGCTTTATGCCCCGTTTTGAAAGAGTATCTCGATCGTCCAACTTGGACGCCGAGGAAGGGGCCTTTGTTCTGTCGGGCCTTCATGCACCAGCAGGATGTGCGGAATTCCCTCGTGAGGCGATGGGCCTCGATGGAAGACCGTTCAAAGCGGACGTCATCGACCGTCAGACCAAGGCTCGCGAAATCATGCGGCTATGGGAAGTCTTGGGACGATCAGGACAGTAATGCATTGCACTTTTGATTTGAGGCCGCCATTTATTATCGAGGTGGCGCAGTACTTTCGCGAATTACTAAGTCAGGCTCGAACTCGGTCTGGATGTTTTTGGCTCCTCCTTCGATCTGCTCAATCAAGTTGCGCGAAGTAAGTTCGCCAATCAGAATGGGATTCGAGTGCACTGTCGTTAGCGCGGGTGTTACCAGTTCCGCCATCTGCCAGTCGCCGAAGCCTGTGACAGAGATGTCGCTCGGAACCGAAAGTCCCAATGTGCGACACTCCGCGATCGCCGCCACAGCAATGAAGTCATTGATGCATATCAGGGCGGTCGGCTGTTCCCGATGCAACAGCAAGTCCTTGCGCTGCAGGCAGACGCGCACCGCTTGCCGCACAGCAGATGCATCGTAAGGGGTCGGAAAAATGTGGTTATCGGGTAAGGAAATGCCGTTCTCGCTGAGGACGTCTCGGATCCCCAGAAGCCGTTGAGACGATAGAAACTGAGTTTCGAGAGGACCTGGGAGCACTGCAAAATGCCGGTGTCCTTGTTTGACCAAGTAGGTGGTTAGCCTGCGCATGGCCAAGCGGTTGTCATACCCCACCGTCGGATGCATCCCTTCGCGGTCCACGGCCCACATTAGTACATACGGAATAGCGTGCTTGTGTATCAGCGAGAAGACTTCGGGATGATGTTGTGAACCAATTATTGCGATCCCGTCGACTCTACGCTCCAATAGGGCGCGCGCGCAGCGCAATTCGGTCTCACTGTCGTCCCGATGGCAAGTCAATAGAACGGTATACCCAAGCCGGTCGAGCTGGGCCTCCAAGGTATCTACTGCTTTTGCGTAAAGTTCATTCATCAGTGTCGGCGCAATTATGCCAACCGATCGCGTGCGCCCCTGACGTAGCTCGCGAGCCGCCGAGAAGGGAACGTAGTTGAGGCTTGCAATGGCGTTCTGCACGCGCTCCAGCGTGTCAGGTCGCAGCCGATCCGGCGATGTCAGTGCACGGGAGACTGTTGCCGAGGAAACACCGGCGAGGAGGGCGACTTGCTTGACATTCACCATATCGGGTCAGATGTTATCTTCAGCCGGGATGTCGGCCGTCTGCCATCCATTGTAACGACGTTGGTAGTCGAAAGCAGTTTCCGTCGTCGGAGGGGTGCCCCGACGACGGATCGACATCCCTGGTGAGGCTAGTCGAGCCGGACCTTTGCTAAATCTGCCACTCGCTTCCACTTCGAAACTTCGGCGCGAAGAAACGCATTGAACGCTTCAGGCGTGCCGCCTACGATCTGCGCCCCTTGAGCCATCAGCTTGTCGCGGACCTCCGGATCCTGGAGCGCTCTGTTGAACTCGCCGTTCATCTTAGCAATGATGGCCTGTGATGTCCCGTTCGGGACCATGAATCCGCCCCAGGAAACGGCTTCGTAGCCGTTTATCCCGAGCGCTTCATCTACCGTGGGCACATCGGGCAGTGACGGTAATCGAGTCTTGCTCGTGACCGCGAGCGCCCTGAGCTTTCCACTCTTGACGTGCGGCATTCCCGCAAGCGCGGTGGGAAGGGCAACATTGATCTGCTGACCGAGCACGTCTGTGAGCGAAGGCGCGTCTCCCTTATAGGGAACGTGGTTCATCTTGACGCCAGCCATGGTACTAAGGAGTTCCCCGGCCAGATGGCTGCCCGAGCCATTGCCGGCGGATCCAAAGGTGATCTGCCCTGGCCTAGCCTTTGCCATCGAAACCAGTTGGCGCAGGTCCTTTACTGGCGAATTTGCTGCTGTGACGATAATGAGCGGCACCGTTGTCACCAAGACAACTGGAGCAAAGTCCTTCAGGGTGTCATAAGGAAGTTTCCCGTATACCGCAGGGTTGATGGCATTCGGTCCGAGATTCGCCATCAGCACCGTGTAGCCGTCAGGCTGCGCCTTCGCAACGGCTTCGTTAGCGATGATGCCGTTGGCACCAGGTCGGTTCTCCACAACAACAGATTCTCCCCAAGCTTGGCTAAGTTTAGCGCTCAGGAGTCTGGCGGTCACGTCTGACGCGCCGCCAGGCGGATAGGGAAGAAGGACTCGAATCGGTTGGGCTGGCCATTCCTTGGCTTGGGCCGCCTGGCCGATAGTTAGTGTTACTCCGCAGACGGCTAATGCCGCCGCAATTCGCAGAAATCGGTGCATATCTGTCTCCATTTGAACATGATCTTTTTGGCGATCACTGTGTTCGAGCGGCCTACACGTCAAATCGTCCCATTGCGGCGCAGTGTGTGAATTTGCTCCAGAGTTTTCCCGAGCTGGTCCTTGAGGATGGCTTCAGTGTGTTCGCCCAGCGCTGGGGGAGCGCGAAGATAGTCGATACTGCTACGGGAGAATTTGATGGGATTCGCAATTTGTGGCGCGCTTGCTCCGCTGCTGTGGGGCAATGAAAAAACCAATTCACGTGCACGGATATGTGGATCCTCCAGTGCTTCTGGAATGCTTTGAATAGGCCCAGACGGTACCCCGACCGATTCCAGCAGTGTGAGCCACGTGTCTCTCTCTCGTTCGGCAAAGCGCTCTGAGAGCACGGTCACAAGGCTTTCACGGTGCTTTAAACGATCCGCATTGCTTCGATATCGGTCATCATCTGGGAGCTTGACTAGCCCTAGCACCTCACACAATGCTCGGAACTGCCGGTCATTACCGACCGCTACGATCAGAGAGCCATCGCTTGCAGGAAATGACTGATAGGGTGCCAGATTGGGATGCGCATTGCCCCAGCGCCGTGGATGGGTTCCACCCACCAAGTAGTTCGACGCCTGGTTTGCCAGCCATGCCACCTGAGTATCCAACAGGCTCATGTCGATGTACTGCCCGCAGCCACTGCCGACTCGCTCAAATAGCGCACTGACAATTGCAACGCTCGCGTACATTCCGGTCATCAAGTCCGATATCGGTACTCCGCATTTCTGCGGGCCGCCACCAGGGAGACCGTCGCGCTCTCCCGTGATACTCATCAACCCTCCCATGGCTTGCACCACGAAATCGTACCCCGCTCGCTTGCGGTATGGGCCGGTTTGGCCAAAACCCGTGATGGAGCAGTAGACGAGGCGAGGATTGATCTCACTTAATGTCTTGAAGTCCAATCCATAGCGTTGCATGTCGCCGAACTTGTAGTTTTCAACGAAGACGTCGCTATCTTTGACTAACTCGTGCAGCAATTCCTGACCGGCCTTGCTACTTACATCTAGAGTGATCGAACGTTTGCCGCGATTGGCACAAAGGAAGTACGCTGACTCCTCCGTCGTAGTGCCATCCTCCCGGGTAAGGAAGGGCGGGCCCCAAGCTCGCGTGTCATCTCCGCTGCCGGGGCGCTCAATCTTAATCACGTCAGCGCCCAAATCGGACAACAGTTGCGTGCTCCAGGGTCCAGCAAGGATCCGGCTCAAGTCTAGGACCTTGATACCTGCAAGGGGGCCTGCCATATGTCCTACTCCTTTCGAATTGACCGTTCCAACTAATTAGCTCGGGTCGAACAGTACGCCAGGGTTCAAAACCTGGTGCGGATCAAAGGCCTGTTTAGCCGCTTTCAGCGCGGTGCAGAAGAGCTCTGGCCGCTCTTTGTCATACCAAGGACGGTGGTCCCTACCGAGCGCATGGTGATGGGTGACCGTACCTCCCGCATCTACCATGGCTTGTTCTGCAATTCGTTTGATCGCTTGGAACTGCTCGGGCAATCGCGCCTTATCACCGTAGGCAAACCACGTAAAATAAGGCGCTGGCCCATCAGGGTAGAGGTGCGTAAATCGGCAGGTAACCGATCCAGATCGTCCGGTAACTTCGCGAATTGCCCGATGCGTTTCTGCCTTGACGTGCTTGTGGAGGGCGGCGAATTTGTCCCACGTGATGGCCGTTTCCATGGTTTCACGCATAACCCCGCGAGCGATGGCGTATTCGCGCAAGTATGGGCCGCGTAGGAATTTGTTCCGCCAGCTTGATGTCGCGGCGTCCGCACCACCTTGGTTTCCGCTTACTGGGTCATCATCCCATTCGCCACCGGACTCAGCACAAATTTCCAGCGCTCGCTTCAGGCGTGCCTCGACAGGGTGGTCAGCGGATTCGAATCCCAGCACGAGAATGTCATAGCTGCCATCGCTGGACCCCGTGTATTCGGCTTCCTCGCGTTCTACAAGGCGGGCATTTGCAGGGTTCAGTCCGGATTGGGACAGTACCCGTGTGGCCTCGACGGCCTTCTCATAATCACGGAAACGTACTGTCACTTGCTTGCGGAAGACTGGGCGGCGGTGAAGCTTGACCCACGCCTCGGTAATGATGCCCAGCGCGCCTTCCGAGCCGAGAAAAAGTCGATCCGGATTGGGCCCCGAGCCGGACACCGGGAAACGTCGGGATTCGATGGCGCCTTGGGGTGTTACGACCCGCATGCTCTCGATATGGTCGTCGATTTGAGTGAACGCCGTTGCAAAGTGGCCTGCTGCCCGTGTTGCGATCCACCCCCCCAGCGACGAAAACTCCCACGCTTGCAGGAAGAATCGCATGGTTAGGCCCGTGGGCTTGAGTTGTCGCTCCAGATCCGGGCCAAGGACGCCCGCTTGAATGCGGGCGGCCTGCGATGTCTGATCTACTTCCAGCACCTTGTCGAAGTGCTTCATGTCGATGGACACCACGCCGCGGTAACGATCGTGCTCTGGCGGATTAACTCCGGCCACGACACTGGTGCCGCCGCCGTACGGAACCGCAGCAATGTTCTGACGCCCGCACCAATCGAACAGGTCCACGATGTCCTGCTCAGTCCGCGGGTAAGCGATTACGTCCGGAGGATTCGAAAACTCCCTGCGCATCGCGCGCGCTACGTCCATGGTGCCCGCGCCGTAGGTGTGATACAGGCGGTCGTAGTGATCACTTGTGCAGATTTCGCGGAGCGAAGCGGGCAGCTGTACGCGAGGTTTTCGCAACGAGATCTCTTCGGGCGTCGGAAAAGGTGTCGCTTCGAAGTGCTCAACGCCTAGCAAGCGTGTCCACGCTGCCTCGAACTCCTGGAGTTCCTCCGGCGTGACGGTGTCACCCTCGTAGCCCCACCCGTAAAACTTACGACGACGTTCCTGCATTGTTGCCTCCTGTGTGAGTTGGTAATCGAT
This sequence comes from Cupriavidus sp. GW823-FHT06D04, assembly GCF_058795055.1. Taxonomy (NCBI): domain Bacteria; kingdom Pseudomonadati; phylum Pseudomonadota; class Betaproteobacteria; order Burkholderiales; family Burkholderiaceae; genus Cupriavidus; species Cupriavidus sp. GW823-FHT06D04. The sequence goes on from NZ_JBXAHL010000071.1 coordinate 7,142, forward strand.
TACATCCATTGTGATCATCTGTGATGTGGATTGGCTACAACCCAAGCCATTCCAGTAAAGATAAGAAAACATCACTGCATGCAATCGATTACATAAGTTTAGAATCATGCGGCATAATGTCAAGTAGTTATCGTGATCGCGATCATGGGGTTGGGGTTGGAGTCGAAGAGACGATCGGATCGTTTAGACGACGCTCTTCGCCGTGAGGTCGCTAGCAACCGCAGGAAACCATCTGCAGATCGCGAACTGACTTTGTGGGGCTGGCTCACCTAGGGGTTTTCCCTTGCGAAGGACGTGACCTCCGTCCTTGACTCAAGCTGGGAGCCGGACTGGTCGATCCAGTGCGAACAGTCTGGGGTGGTTGCTCGTCGCAGCCTCGGAACAGTGCTCAAGCGAGGGGCCACTTAATAAGCGCGGCCGGTTCCCGCGCCTCAGCGATAACATGCGGCATATCCGTCCAGGGTAGCCATTACCAAATGGAGTAGGAGATATGGCCATTCAACACATCCCCCCCATCCAATGCCTTGTCACCTTCGAGACTGTTGCAAGGCTGCGGAGCGCAACACGTGCCGCCGACGAGTTGTGTGTAACGACCAGCGCCGTCAGTCACCGTATCCGACAACTGGAATCCCACCTCGGCGTTGAACTCTTCGGGCGAAGTGACTTCACGCTTTCTGCACATGGTGCGGCGTATCTGGCAAATGTTCGAAGCGGCCTTGCTGCGCTACAACAGATGCCGGCCAGGAGCGGACGAGCCTCGGTTGTGCGACTGCGTGTAGCGGTGACCCCAACTTTTTCCAGGCAGTTCCTGATGCCCAAATTGGAACTGTTCCGGAACAAGTATCCCGACATCGACCTTATCCTGCAGGTCTCCATTCCGTTCCTTGATGTCACGGCCGAGCCATCCGATTTGGAGGTCAGGTACGGAGCAGGCGGATATGCGGGCATCAATCATCGCGTCATTCTTTCGGAGGAAGTAACGCCAGCCTGCAGCCCTAGCTATCTCAACGAGTTCGGCCCCTTCGAAGGTTTCGAAACTGAGGGTGTCATCGACCAGGCGCGCCTAATTCGAAGCCCGCTTGAGCCTTGGACTACTTGGTTCTCCGGATGCGGCTTGACTAGAACAGAGCCGAACGTGGGTGCCCAATTTAACGATCTAGGGCTTCTCTATGACGCAGCCGCATGCGGGTTCGGTGTGGCGCTAGTAAGGACCCGTATGGCGCAAACATGGCTGGAGGGTGGGCGACTTGTCCGCTTATCGGAGCGCTCAGTACCTTCCCCGATGGCGCACTATCTCTGCTGGCAGCCGGGGGCCCTCGAACGATGGGAGTGTGCCGCCTTTACGGAATGGCTCTCTGACTCGCTAAGCTGAGCCCCCTGGGCGGGCAATCAAGATTTCTGCAACTCAACCGCAAATATCTCTCAACCTGCTGTATCGAGTGTTTGTCTACAGTCCACTCATGGCGTTTCGCGACGCCTTTGATACAAGTCTGTTTGAAACTTATCTCACAATGCATCGAAGTCATCGCTTAACGTTCGAGCTTCAGCGCTTGGAACTAAAAGTCCATCTCAGAACTGCGGCGTTTGTCCATGCTGACTGCGCACCTTGCCGGTTTGCTATGGCGACGTCGTTGCTCCGGAACGATTGTTCTATAAGCTGGTGTTGCACGACGCAAACTCGTCGATGCAGGAGGGCAATGTCATGAACGCGACGCGTGACGGCTGGTTGGCAAATCCCGCTGACGCTGAACGGAGGGAAGTCCGCCGCGCGGAGGTTGTCTCCGCGTTAGAAGGCGTCCTCCCCCACGAGTTGATCCTGTCGCATCGCGAGGACACCCAGCCATTCGAATGCGATGGCCTCACGGCCTATCGGGCGCAGCCGTTGGTCGTAGTGCTTCCCGAAACGGAAGAGCAGGTTGTTTCAATTCTGCGAACGTGCAAGAAGCTCGGTGTGCCTGTTGTCGCTCGTGGAGCAGGGACGGGATTGTCAGGCGGAGCACTCCCTCATGAGATGGGAGTGCTCCTTTCGCTCGCTCGCTTTAACCGCATCGTCCGTGTAGACCCTGTGAGTTGTACTGCAGTGGTCCAATGTGGTGTACGTAACGCTGCGATTAGTGAAGCAGCGGCTACCCATGGGCTGTACTACGCACCGGACCCTTCCAGCCAGATTGCCTGCACGATCGGTGGCAACGTGGCAGAGAATTCCGGGGGCGTCCATTGCCTCAAATACGGACTCACACTGCAGAACGTATTAAAGGTTCGTGGATACACCATCCAGGGCGAGGCGATAGAGTTTGGCTCGGAAGCCCTGGACGCCCCTGGACTCGACTTGCTCGGCATTGTTGTAGGCAGTGAAGGGATGTTAGCAGTGACATTGGAAGTCACCGTCAAGCTAATTCCAAAGCCCGAACTTGCTCGATGCATTGTTGCGAGTTTCGACACTGTCGAGGCCGCAGGGAACGCTGTGGCCAACGTCATCGCAGCTGGCATCATCCCAGCCGGCCTCGAACTTATGGACAAGCCGATGACAGCCGCTGTAGAGGATTTCGTGCATGCGGGCTACGACCTAGATGCGGCCGCAATACTATTGTGCGAGAGCGATGGTACGACGTTGGAGGTCGAGGTCGAGATTGTGAGGATGAACGCCGTGCTCACCGCCAGCGGGGCCACTCGCCTTGAAGTGAGTCAGGACGAAGCGCAACGACTTCGTTTCTGGAGCGGGCGCAAGAACGCGTTCCCGGCTACGGGGCGCATGAGCCCGGATTACTTGTGTATGGATTCTACGATTCCACGCAAGAATCTTGCTGCAATTCTTCGTGCAATCAGCGAGATGGAGTTGCGCTATGGGCTTCGCTGCGTCAATGTGTTCCACGCCGGGGACGGAAATCTACATCCACTGATCCTGTTCGACGCCAACAATCCCGAAGAGCTTCACTTGGCGGAGAAATTCGGTGCAGAGATTCTGGAAACAAGCGTCACGCTTGGTGGGACGGTGACCGGAGAGCACGGTGTGGGTGTGGAGAAACTAAACTCAATGTGCGTCCAATTTTCAGGCGCCGAGCGAGAACAAATGTTTGCACTAAAGCGCGCATTCGATTCCCAATCGCTCTTGAACCCTGGAAAGGTGATTCCGACGCTTCATCGATGTGCTGAGTATGGTCGCATGACTGTGCGGCGTGGGATGCTCGCGCATCCAGAAATCCCGAGGTTCTAGAATGGCTCAGACTCCCCCGGAACTGTCTCATCTGATTGAGACAATCATGTACGCACGAAATGCAGGGAAGTTTCTGAACATCGTCGGCGGCGGTACGAAATGCTTCTACGGTGAGGAGCAGTGTGGCGAACCGTGTGATGTCCGACGCCTCAGCGGAATCTGCAGCTATGAACCGTCGGAGTTGGTTATCACCGCCCGGGCAGGCACGCCCGTAGAAGAGATCGAGGCTGTGCTGGCCAAGCACAATCAGTACCTTGCTTTTGAGCCGCCACGCTTTGCTAGTGGAAGTACTGTAGGAGGAGTGGTCGCGGCTGGTCTTAGTGGGCCCGCACGTGTCGGCGGGGGTTCCATTCGAGACTTCGTTCTCGGCGCGACCATGATCAATGGCAAAGGAGAACTTCTGACGTTCGGTGGACAAGTGATGAAGAACGTCGCCGGTTATGACGTCTCGCGTCTGCTGGCCGGTTCAATGGGCATACTCGGTGTTATCTGCGAGGTGTCGCTGAAAGTCCTGCCCATTCATTCATCGAGGATTACCCTGGTCGTTGACCGTGATGAGGAAGCGGCGTTGTCTTTCCTAATTGGGCTGGCTCGACAAGCGTTGCCAGTCAATGCGAGTGCATGGCATGACGGAAAAGTCTTTGTGCGACTGAGCGGTGCCCCCTCTGCTGTCGAGGAAGCGCGTAAACGTTTGGGTGGAACTGTGTTGGAACCAGGTGAAGCATTGGCGTGGTGGGACGCCGTACGTGACCACCGTCATGCCTTTTTCACACGGAGCGATGCGCCCCTCTGGCGCATTTCGGTCCCGGCGGTTGCCCAACCCATGAAGGCAGCGAATCAGTTTATTGAATGGGGTGGCGCATTGAGATGGCTATACACCGACGATTCAATAGTGGAGGTTCGGGAAACGGCATCAGCGCTCGGAGGCCATGCAACGCTATTTAGAGATCCGCACCGTAGGAGCGGCGTGTTCACTCCGCCGAGAGGTGCTCTCCTCGAGGTTCATCGGAATCTCAAGCACGCATTCGACCCGGATGGCATCTTCAATGTTGGTAGGCTTTACCCCGGCCTATAAGGGGTTCTATATGCAGACAAAACTAAGTCATGAGTTTGCCCAGACTCCAGAAGGGGAGGAGGCCGAAGCTATTCTGCGAAAGTGCGTGCATTGCGGGTTTTGTACGGCCACATGTCCGACTTACCTGCTTTTGGGGGACGAGCGTAACGGGCCTCGGGGTCGCATCTACCTGATGAAGCAGTTGCTTGAGGGGGAGGAGGTTACGGCGAGCACGCAACAGAATTTGGACCGCTGCTTGACGTGCCGAAACTGCGAAAGCACCTGTCCAAGCGGCGTTGAGTACGGCAAGCTGGTCCATATTGGCCGGAAACTAGTTGATGAGCGGATTCCTCGTCCGCCTACCGATCGCATAGCGCGTTGGCTGCTGCGCGAAGGCCTAACTTCACCATTGCTTTCTCCGGCGATGAAGATGGGCAGAATGGTTCGACCGCTACTTCCTTCTAAGCTAGCCAACAAGCTTACGCCGAGCAGACCTGCCGGTCAGCGGCCATCGCGTCGCCATGCCAGGAAAGTGCTCATGCTCGAGGGTTGTGTCCAGCCGGCGATGATGCCGAACATCAATGCTGCGACTGCGCGGGTACTCGATGCAGCTGACTTTCAGGTTGTTAGCGTTCCTCTAGCCGGTTGCTGTGGTGCAATACGGCTGCATACCGGCGATCACGAGGGCGGCCTCGCCAATATGCGCAGAAACATCGATGCCTGGTGGCCGGCTGTTTCCTCTGGTGAAGTCGAAGCAATTGTCATGAATGCATCGGGATGCGGCGTGACAGTGAAGGACTACGGTGACATGCTAAGACATGACTCAAAGTATGCCGAGAAGGCCGCTCGAGTTAGCGAGCTCACCCGAGACCTTAGCGAGCTACTCCCAGAACTTCTACCCAGGCTGTGCGGAAAAGTCAAAGTTTGCGACAAGCCGGTCCTAGCGTTTCACCCTCCCTGCACGCTGCAGCACGGTCAGAAGCTGAGGGGATTGGTGGAGGAGCACCTGGCGATGCTGGGCTTCTCAGTTCATCATGCCAGCACGGAAAGTCATCTTTGTTGCGGTTCAGCTGGTACGTACTCTATTCTGCAGTCGGAGATTGCACTTCAACTCAGAGACCGGAAGCTTAAGCATCTGGGCGAAAAGCGCCCCGACTGTATCGTCTCCGCGAACATTGGTTGCATTCAGCATTTGCAAAGTGGCACGCCTACGCCAGTAAAGCACTGGATTGAGGTACTGGACGAGGTACTAGAGCCGGTAATCCAACCGGAGGAACAAGTCTTTATCTAGCGTCAGGTCTATCAGACGTCGAAACGGGCTCCGCAACCGTGATGCAGTGCCCGTTCAGTAGAGTTTCGCCTAATGCAGGGAATGTGGCTGCTGGCGAAAAGTATAGTCATATCAAGAAAAGAGGAGAATTTCGTGGCGATCTATCGAATCGGAGAAAAGACACCGGTGATTCATCCGAGCGCGTATATATCCGAGCATGCGGTAATCATCGGCGACGTAGAAATCGCCGAAGACGTGTCTATATGGCCTGGCGCGGTGATACGCGGTGACAATGACAAGATCACGATCAGGCGCGGAGCGAATGTCCAGGAGGGGGCCGTGTTGCACACTGATCCTGGCTTTCCCGTTGACGTGGGCGAGCTGGTCTCCGTCGGACACCAAGCGATGCTCCACGGCTGCAAGGTCGGATCACATAGTCTGGTGGGCATCCAGGCGGTGATACTGAATGGCTCAAAACTTGGACAGAAAAGTCTTGTGGGGGCCGGATCCTTGATTGGTGAGCGAAAGACCTTTCCGGCAGAAAGCCTAGTGATGGGAGTTCCGGCAAAACTAGTGCGTGACTTAACCGATGAGGTAAAGGCAGCGATTGAGAAGAATGCTAGTGACTACATGACCAAGGCGAAGAAGTATAAGGAGGAGCTGGTCAAAGTAGGTTAACGAACGCGAGAAGCTCCGGCAGACATCCCGACACCGATCACGTTGTTGCACCCAACTGGTTCATGGATGACGCCTGATGGGATGTCGAGTCCGCGGGCAGCGCTGAAGTCATTCACAGCTTCCTTCAGTCTCTGGATCTAGCGATTCCAATGGTGGCGAACGATGGTGTGGGCATGATAGTCGCTTAATTTTTTTTAGGATCAACGAGGAATTCCGGGGAATGCTGCCTTGATCTTTAGGGAGAAGTACTCCTCGTCACGGTAGCCGTAGGCTCGGCGCTTGATGACCTTGATGGTATTGTTGATGCCTTCAACGACGCTCGTGTTCAGCGGATGCCGGCATCGCGCGACGATGCCGTGCCAATAGGTCTGCGAGCGCTGGGCGAACAACTCCAGGGCCAGAATCTGGCCTTGCCTGGACGCACCAATGCTCCCAAGCCTTCTGGGCGCATGCCGGGCGGCGGTAGAACCACAGCCGCTTGAGTTCGTCTCTCAGGATATAGACCGTCAGCAGCGGCTGATTGGCCTGCAGCACGTCATTCGGATGCACGGCCTGGGTGTCCTTCAGGTTTTTCCTGCTGCGCAACAGCGCGTGGATTTCAGTACCCGCCTGGCCGGTCGGTCGTGCCGCAGGCGGTTGGCCTGGTCTACGCGGACCCGGTCGGTCACCTCGCGCCCATACTCGGCTACCACGTGGAACAGGTCGAAGACCACCTCGGCCTGCGGGCAATGCTCTCGGATCTCCAGGGTTAGCGCGATCAAGCCTCGCAAAACCGTTATATCATCTGCCTGAGTGATAAAGATCCTTTTGGCACACATGACAGAACCTACGGTTGAAATGCTTGCGGATGAACTTAGACCTCGCTTGATGCGGATCGTCGTAGCGTTGCGACGGGAAATGAGATCGGCAGACGTGCCCCCCGCTCAGAGCGCGGTTCTCAGCGCATTGCTAATAAGAGGGCCGATGCGAGTTAGTGATTTGGCCAGGAATGAAGGCGTCCGATTGCCTACTATGACGCAGATTATTGGGCGGATGGTCGACGCAAGATTAGTCGCACGCACCGCCCCTATGGGTTCTTATAACAACATGATTCAGATTACTGAGGAGGGACGGTCGGTAGCTGCCAATTTGGCAGCGCAGCGGACGGCGGCGCTGGGCAAGCGCATGGAGAGACTGACGCAGCAGGAACTGCAGACGGTGATCGCGATGTGCCAGGTTATCGATAAGATGTTCGAAAGAGAACCGTGGCTGGGCCACGAGTAGTCAGCCCTGCAGAATGCTGAAGAGTAAGGCGCAGCAAGGCTTCGGAAGAATTGCGCTGCGTGCCGAACTCCCAGATCGATTATGAATCTGATTCAGATCCTGTACTTCCAAATGCGGCTGCCGTGTGACCCGACGAACCTCGTGCGTTTCCGACAGGCCCTGGGCGAGGCTGGCGTCGAGGAACTGCTGGGCAGCACGATCGCTGCCGCCGTGCAAATGAAGGTGATCAAACCGGCTGAGTTCGAACGCGTCATCGTCGACACCACGGTGCAAGAGAAGGCCATTTCCTATCCGACCGACAGCCGGCTGCTGGAGGTTGCGCGGGCCAAGGTGGTGCAACTGGCCAAACGCGCCGGCATTCAGCTTAAGCAGACCTTTGCCAGGGAAGGCAAGTCGTTGCGATTTTGTGCGGGTGGTTATGCGCATGCCAAGCAGTTCAAACGGCTGAGAACCGTGCTCAAGCGCCAGCGCACCGTGCTCGGCCGCGTACTACGTGATATCGAACGCAAGATGACGGCGCTCGCTGAGGATCAGCAACAGCGTCTGCGTCCCTGGCTCGAACGCGCCCGACGCATTGCGCAGCAACGTGCCAAGGACAAGAACAAGCTCTACGCTCTGCACGCTCCCGAGGTGGAGTGTGTCGCCAAGGGCAAGGCCCGTCAGCCCTACGAGTTCGGCGTGAAGGTGAGCTTGGCGATTACCGCTAATCAGGGACTCATCGTCGGTGCACGTAGCTTCCCTGGCAATCCCTATGACGGCCACACGCTGCACGCCCAACTGGAGCAGACCACCATCCTGCTACAGGACCTGCCCGGATCGCCCAGACCCCGCACTGCCATCGTTGACCTCGGTTACCGCGGGGTCGATGCCGAAATGGCGCCAGTGAAAATGATTCATCGCGGCAGGATCAAGACCATGAATCCATGAATCGTCGTCAGCGCAGAATGCTCAAACGTCGCCAGGCGGCCGAGCCTGTCATCGGTCATGTCAAAGCGGATCACGGCATGCGCCGGAACTGGTTGAAAGGCGAAATCGGCGACGCCATCCATCCAATCCTCTGTGCCGCAGGCTTCAATCTCCGTTGGTTGCTGCGGGCCATTGCCCGCTTGGGCGTCCACGGGCTTTTTTGCGTCTTGACTATGCTCACAGTCATGGCTCGATTCGCCAGGAGCGCAGGCCAATCGACTCTGTCCGCATGCCTGGGTCAACTGATACGACCAGAATCCGCCACCTTCCAGCTAGGCCGAACCCACAATCCGAATTTTTCAGGTCTGACCGAGTAGTACCCCGGACTCATCCAGAAGGACGGCGTGGTTCGAAAACTTACCCGTTACTCGACCGAGATCCGCCACAAGAACAGAATTCCGGGTATGTGTGCAAGACCGTCACCATCCTGAACGTTATTGAGGTCGCCAGCAGCAATCGCGTCGCCTTCTGCACAGCACTGCGGCGGCCTATGCGCCCGTAAAGGCGCCTAGAGTCGCACGTCGCCGGTCATTTCAGCTCCGGAGAAAGGCGTAGGCGCCTTTAGCGATTACAAGTGCAAGTGTGCCATAAGCTCTTATATTCGGATGTTCAGAAATACTGCGAGCTAATGAATCGCTTTTGCAATCGCTGATCTACAGTTGGGTTACAAATTTCGTGTTGAGATAGCCGTCGAACGTCTCTGTTCCACCCTCGCTCCCGATGCCACTATCTTTAATGCCTCCGAATGGGGTCTCGGCAAGGGCGCTTCCGAAATGGTTGATGTTCAGCATGCCGGCCTCAAGTTGCGTAGAGACAGAATGTGCTGTTTTCGCGGACTCAGTAAATACATAAGAAGACAGGCCATAACTCAATTTGTTCGCACGCTCCAGAACCTCATCCAAGTCGTCAAACGATACAACCGGGGAGACGGGGCCGAATGGCTCGCAAGTCATGAGCATGGCGTCGTCCGGAACGTTTGTGACGACGCTGGGTGCGAAAAAATGTCCTTTCCGGCTGTACTTGGCTCCGCCCACGACAACATTTCCTCCGCGCGCTTTGGCGTCTGCAATCAACGCATCCATTGCTGCAACGCGGCGTTGGTTTGCGAGCGGTCCCATCTGTGTCGTGCTATCGAGACCGTTGCCGACGCGCACCGAACTAATCACATCAGTAAAACGCCTTAGAAATCTATTGTAAGCCCCGCGCTGAACGAAAAAGCGGGAAGGTGCAACGCAGACCTGACCAGCATTTCGTAGCTTGAAATTTGCAAGCTTCTCGGCTGCAGCTTCGACGTCCGCATCATCGAAGACGATTGCAGGGGAGTGGCCACCCAGTTCCATGGTGATTCGCTTCATATGGGAGCCTGCGAGAGCTGCAAGTTGTTTGCCGACAGCAGTGGACCCCGTAAATGAGATCTTTTGAACAAACGGACATGCAATTAGGTATGAAGACACCTCCGAGGGTACTCCAAAGACTACGTTCAAGCAGCCGGGAGGAAGACCCGCATCTTGGAACAGCTGAGCTATCGCCAAGACGGCACTCGGTGTCTCTTCGGGCCCCTTCAAAACTATCGTACAACCGGCTCCAAGCGCGGCGGAGATCTTACGAATAGCTTGGTTGAAGGGAAAGTTCCAGGGTGTGAAGGCTGCGCAGACTCCGACAGGCTGACGTAGTACGAGTTGGCGGACGTCGGGGTGCCGGCTAGGAATCACACGGCCGTAGATTCGGCGAGCTTCTTCTGCATGCCATTCTGCATGTTCTGCACAGACCGTTACTTCTGCAACGGCTTCATGCAGAGGCTTCCCTTGGTCAATAGTCATATTGCGGCCGATTTCCGGTGCTCTTTGGCGGGCGAGCTCCGCAACTCTACGCAGAACCGCACTGCGTTCCAACGGCGATGAATTGCGCCACTTCAGGAAGGCCCGGTGAGCAGCCGCAACGGCGGTGTCGAGGTCTTCCAGGGTAGCAAGCGGAAGATGCCCAACAACCTCCTCCGTCGCGGGGTTGATCACATCCTGATGTCGTCTGCTTTCAATAGCGAGAAATTCGCCATTGATGTAAAGAGATAGTTCTGGATACACAGCGGCTACTCCACTGACTAAGAGTTTCTAAGAAGGTCTCTGCACGCGTAAATCGGTCGTTTCACTCGAGTGCGTATTCCGCCGAATCTGGACACTCGCTCCGGCGCAAACTGGACACCTGCTCCGGCGCAAACTGGACGCGCGTTC
>NZ_JBXAHL010000072.1:0-17332 GCF_058795055.1 Cupriavidus sp. GW823-FHT06D04
TGTAGCCCAATATTGCAAGGGCGGCTTGTCAAAGAACTTAATGCCATTCAGCCGTGGTGTGATCCAGTCTCCTGAGACGTACATCTCACGAGGGACCTCAGCGTATCGACCCTCATCGGGTTCGTACAACGGACGAACTGAAAGTGTGGCGATCCATAGCACTAGTGCGAGGCCGATGGCCAGTGCCAATGATATCTGTCGCTTCACGAGTCCGACCTTTTTGCTGTGGGACGAAAGCTACTAACGGGTCATCGTCAAGTACTTCCAGCTTTGTCCAGATAGAAAGAGGGTCGGAAGGCGTCCCTGAGTGTGGCGTAGTCTCGCTCAGGCCGGCATTCGCAAGCAGTTGCCACCGTTTGAGAGGACCTACGTCCGGTGCTTGCCCAACCCCGCTGCCAAGACGTTAGTTCATGGCTTACCCATGAGTCGTCGATCACACCGCGCTGGTGTTTCATTGGTGGTCAAGCACCGGAATTGTAGAGTTCGGTCCTGTCGGGAGCATTACGAAAGGGTTACGGAGGGCTCGTTACGCCAGCAAAATCGGTGTCGACGTGTCACCATTGCCAAAAAATTGCAGAAGCGTTGCGTGGATGTAATCAAGTTTCACTTGCCGCGTCCTTGATGAATAAAGTTGCCTAGCCTCGCGCACACTTCTGGAAGTAAGAGACTCTGCGGTTTTAGTTGTCACGAGCAAAGCGGTTACAAGCGCTAACAAATGTTTAGGAATTCGGATTCTCAGTGAGATGCTGAAGTCGTATCCTCGTTTCCTCTAGACCTAGGAGAGATACATGACGAAGCTTCCAATTCTGGTTGGCGCGGTGCTAGCGATAGCCTTCACCAACGCCAGTGCGCAGACACATGGCTACCCGCCTGATGGACATCGCCGAGCACCGGCTCCTGGGCCGGTGCATATCATGCCGGCGGTTGCGGTGGTGCAAAACTCGCACCCTAGCTATGGGTATGGGCCTGGGCATGGGCTGCGTGAGTCGCATGGCAAGCCGCGGCACGATAGCGAGCATCGACGACGTGAGTTCGATCGTGGTCGTCACGGTACCGCTTACGGGGCTCGCGGTCACTAACGCCGGGGTTGCGCCGTGAGAATGAATGACACGCTGGCGGCTATGGCGCCAGCGTTGGAAGTGCATGCAAGCGTGACTCGAGTGTCGAGCCCCTGCCGTCCCTGGGCGCTATCGTCATCGACTTCCATGTCCGATGCCCGCGCCACGCGCGTGACCAGGGGCCGGTCCGTAGTCACGACGCGGCGGGTAGCTGTGATAGCGGGGCTGTCCAAAATAGACGCCAGGACGAACCAGCGTCGGCGGAGGGCCGTAGTAGACGGGTGCCGGCTCATACAGCGGTGGCGGAGCAACGTAGATCGGAGGTGGCGGCGCATACGGAGGAACGCCGACCACTACGCTTGGCGCACCGATTACCGGGCCCACCTCTGAGCGGGCCATAGCGGACCCCGACAGCAGTGCGCCGGCAGCGCACATTCCCGCGAGCAATCTATGCCTAGTCATCTTCCCTCCTTCGAGGTATGAATCTCGATGACTCAATTGGAAGACATCACCATTTCCACCGCCAGACCAACAGGACCGACAATTCATTGATTCATTGCGAGTGGATGGCAGATTCCTGACAATTTTGCGCTCCGCTAGGAGTCGCATCGTGTTGGAACCTACGAGAAATTCTAACCCCGCAACCATTGAGTCAAGTGATACGAAAGTTAACGGAGCATTACGGTTTTGCAATGATTTTCGCTTGCGGAGGGTAGGCTACAAGAATTCGCGCACGAGCTTGCAGCGATTGACGCTGAAATCAAGGCCCATAGGCGAGTCGGTCACTTCGTGAGTCGGTCACTTCATTGCGAAGACGTAATGATTCTGCAATCTTTGGTCAACATTGGACTGACCGTCGCCGGTGATTGACCTCTGCCTTCAAACAGCAGCGTCACCGCGCTCACCAGTCCGGATCCGGAGGATACTCTCGACGTTCACAACGGCGATTAAGCCATCATGGCGATTCCCCGTATAGGCCGACAGGCGAAGGGCGTTGATGATGTTATCCGAGTCCTCGTCGGCGCAGAACATCATCACCACGACTTGATTGTGTGCGTCGGGATTCCACTCAGCGCCGGTGAAAGCGTGATGGGGACCGGTTCCCCTTGGATGGCCGCGCACACGAAACCAAGTGAAGCCGGGCAAGTGGCCTGCTTCATGCAGGGCCGTCTCAACGCTTTCCAGGCGATGCGGAGGAATAATTGCGATGATTTGTTTCATGACTACACCCCCTTTTTGGTGCGTCTCTGTAAGAATTATTGGTCGCGAAATGTCATTTGTCCACGCATGCGCCGTTAATGCCGTCGGGGAAATGCATTGCCAGAAGGCGCGATTCGGCATGCCTTCCGTATCAACTGTGTTGGGAGCTGCCCATTTCCCCGTGGTGGTGGCTTCCCAAGTGGTGCCTTGATCGACCCAGCTGCGTCGGCGTTGTTCGTCATATTTTCTTCGCCCATCTGATTTAGGCCCCACAGCCATTGTCGTCGATGCAGAAGTTGCCTCCTCCACCGTTGAGGACTAATCTTCACAGAGACTAGGGCCGATTTGTCCAAGGGGCCGCGACGGAAGTGAGAGCCAGCGATTGCCATTGGTGCGACCGTCGGGATCCACCGCTCTCGGCCGCCTTCGTGAACGGTACCCGCAGGAAGACGACGCTGAACGGTGGATGCATGCCACCTTCCCGAGCCGTCAGGTCACGCCTTTTGCGGCTTCATTTGCGATGTCATTGCAGTCTTTCGAATCAATCGGCGATTTCGACACAGCATGCTCTCGAACCCTGCTTGGTTGCGCAAACGGCTGACCTGCATTGTCGCCGCGCTCGTTCTAGTGGTGGCTGCCCAGAGCATTTTCGCTTTTGAACTTCCCCTTACCCTAGAGCAGGCCTGGCAAATCGCCGAAGACGCCAATCCAACGCTCAAGGCGGCACAAGCCAGCCTTGCCGCAGCACAGGGACAAGTCACCGATAGCCGGGGCCTGCTCTGGAACAATCCTCACGTGAGCGCGGACGGCTTGCGCCGCCTGGTTCCTAACCCTAGTGCCGGCTACGACACCCAGCGCGAATGGCGGGCGCAAGTCAGTCAGCAAATTGAGATTGCAGGCCAACAAGGATACCGCCGGGCAGCGGCCGAGCAAGATCTCGCGGCGTTACAGCAATCCGTGGAAGAAGCCCGCCGGCTGGTGCGGGCCGAAGTGGAGAAGCGGTTCGTACGCGTGCTGAGCCTGCAAGCGCGCGTGGCTATGGAACAGGAACTAGTCGCTTTGATCCGAGACAATGTCAGTATCGCAAGAAAGCGCTTCGAGGCTGGCGAAGATACGAAGCTTGATCACAACCTTGCCGAGGTGGAACTGGGGCGTGCCATTAACCAGTTGGAAGTGGCGCGGGAGCAGCTTCTGCGCGCCCGCGCCGAGCTCGCTGCAATGCTGCAATTGCAGGCGGAGGCGCTTCCGGAGGCTGCAGGCTCTCTTCTCGCCAATGGCCCGTCCCCTTACACCCTTGATCACCTGTTGGCGATGGCCTCCGACCAGCCACGACTGCGCGCGTTCGACCTTCGGGAGCAAGCAGCCCACAGTCGGCTTGGCCTGGAGCGCGCCGCCGTCTATCCGGACGTCACCGTCGGTCTCTTTGCCGGGCGCGAAGGCCCAGTGCAGGGGCGCGAGCGAATTGTCGGGTTAAGCGTCTCGCTCCCGCTGCCACTGTTTCGCCGCAATGCAGCAGGCATCGGCCGAGCTGGCACGGAGCTCACGCACGCCCAGATTGAACGGCAGACCGCCATCCGCGATACGCGCGCAAGCGTCTGGGCCCTATGGCAGCAGTTGGGGAGTGTGCGCAAGCGGGTCAACCGACTGGAGGAGCTTGTCCTGCAACGCCTGCGGGAAAACCAGCGTCTATCCACGACGGCTTACCGGACTGGGGAGATCAGTCTCACGCAACTTCTGCTTGCGACGCGACAGGTGCTGGACACCCGTCGCGAGGTGCTGGAGGCCATGACGGAGTTGGCCCTGACCCGTATTGAGCTAGAGCAGACGGCAGGCTGGGTGGGGCCGCACTGAAGCTTCCGGTCGGCCATAGGAGCAAGTACGACTTGAGGAATCTCTGCCTCGAAGGCGCAAGTATGAAAGTCCTCGTTCTCTTGCAACAATTCGGCATTGTCGCCGCCGGCTTGTCGGTACTGGTCTTGATCGGGTGCGGTCGCGGCGACCCAGCGAAGCAGCAGGCTGCGCCTTCTCAGAGGAGCGCCACGCAAACGGCGCAAGGTAGCGCCGCTTCCCCTGATCAACAGAGCAGCGGTGGGCAAAGGATCAAGCTCAGTGCCGATGAAATCCGCGCGTCGGGTATCAAGACGGAAGTGTTAAGACAGGAGGATGTCAGCGAACAATTGACGGTGACCGCAACGATTCGTCCCAATCAGGACCGCATCGTCCATGTAGCGCCGCGCGTAACCGGGCGTATCGTCAAGGTCCAGGTCAATCTGGGCGAGACTGTGCGGGCTGGCCAGACGCTCGCTGTGCTGGACAGCCTAGAAGTCGGCGAAGCGCACTCAGCCTATCTTCAAGCCAAAACGGCGCAAGCGGTGGCCAAAGCTGACTTCGAACGGGCGGAGGCGCTACACGGTGCGCAGATCATCGCCCAGAAGGATCACATGCGCGCTCATGCGGAATACGAAAAATCGAAGGCGGCTTTCGCCGCCGCCGCCGACCGCTTGCGCATGCTGGGCGTGAGCCAAGTGCCATCGGCCGATGGCAGGGCGGTCTCCACATTCCCGCTGATTACTCCCGTTGCCGGAACGGTCATTGAAAAGCACGCGATCTTAGGCGAGTTGGCGCAACCGGACAAGCAGCTCTTCGTTGTGGCCGACCTTTCCCGGTTGTGGATCGAGGCTAACCTGTTTGAAAAGGATCTCAGCCGAGTCCAGGTCGGTGCGCCGGCCATTGTCACCGTCGCTGCCTATCCCGACGAAGCCTTTCAGGGTCGGCTCACCTACATCGCGGCCGTCGTCGACAAGGAAACGCGGACTGTCCAGGCTAGGGTGGAAGTCGCCAATGCAGACGGGCATCTCAAGCCCGAAATGTTCGCGACGGCTGCCATTGAAACGAGCGCCGGTAAACGCCAAAAAGCCCTTTTACTGGCCGAGGAGGCGGTGGTCTTGATGCAGGGTCAACCGACGGTCTTTGTCGAGGTGAGCAGCGGCGGATTTGAGCCACGCGCGGTGGAATTAGGTGAAAAGCTACGCGGGCGAGTCGTGCTCAAGAAGGGGATAGCAGTGGGCGACCGGGTGGTGACGGAGGGGACCTTTTCTCTCAAAGCGCGCCTCATGAAGGCCCAGTTGGGCGAAGGCCACTAGGAGGCCGCCATGCTGAGCCGCCTCGTCGACCTGTCGCTTCGCTACAAGGTGCTGGTGTTGGTGGGATTCGCCGTGGTTGTTTTCCTCGGCGTGCGAGCCTGGTTGACGATGCCGGTCGACGCCTTTCCCGATGTCACGCCGAACCAGGTGAATGTCTACACAGAGTCACCGGGGCTGGCGGCGGAGGATGTGGAGAAGCTGTTGACGGCCCCGATCGAGACATCCATGGCCGGCTTACCAGGTGTCGAGCAGATTCGCTCGGTGTCGCTCTTCGGGCTGTCCTATGTCGGCGTCTATTTCAAGGATGACCTCGACATCTATTTTGCCCGGCGGCTCGTCGGTGAAAAGCTGCAGGAGGCGCGCGAGCGCATACCGACGGGCTATGGCGAACCCACCTTGGGACCGAACAGTTCCGGGCTCGGCCAAGTGTTTTGGTACACGATTGAGTCGGCCGACGACAAGCTCTCGGCAATGGATCTGCGCACCCTGCATGACTGGAGCGTACGCCTTATGCTGCGTACGGCTCCGGGGGTGGATGATGTGACGACGTGGGGCGGCCAAGAGAAGCAATATCAGGTCTTGATCAATCCCCAAAAGCTCATCAAGTACAGTCTGAGCTACAAGGCCGTCATGGAGGCTCTCGCGGCGAACAACCGGCAAGTCGGCGGACAATATGTGAACCTCGGCCAGGAGCAATACCTGGTGCGCGGTCTGGGGCTCGTTGCCAATACGACGGACATTGGCAATATCGTTGTTGCCGAGCGGGAGGGAGTCCCGATTCACTTGCATGAAGTGGCGGAAGTAAAGGAAGGCCCCGCCGTCCGCTTTGGCGCAGTTACCCGAGACGGCCAGGAGGTCGCGCTCGGCATTGCACTCGCCCGCATCCACGAGAACGCAAAGCAAGTCGTGGATGCAGTGAAACAAAAACTTCAACTTGCTCAGCAAGCACTCCCTAAGGGGGTGACGCTGAACCCGGTTTACGACCGCACGGACATCGTCAAGAAGGCCCTGAAGACCGCTGAGAGCGCTTTGATCGAAGGCTCGATTCTGGTAGCAATTGTGCTGTTCTTATTTCTCGGCGAAGTGCGCTCAGCCTTGGTCGTGATCCTCGCACTTCCGCTGGCTATGCTCATGGCATTCCTGCTGATGCAGCAGTTCGGCCTCTCCGCCAATTTGATGTCGCTGGCTGGCCTGGCAATTGGTATCGGCATGATGGTTGATGGTGCGGTAGTGATGGTGGAGAACGGCTTCCGGCTGCTCTCGCATCAAGCCGGAACGGCCGTGAACCGCACCCATGTCATCCTCGAAGCGGCGCGCGAGGTGATCAATCCCATTGCCTTTGCCATCCTCATCATCATCGTGGTGTTTTTGCCTCTGTTCTCCCTCACTGGGCTGGAAGGCAAGCTCTTTAAGCCAATGGCGCTCACTATTACCTTTGCCATGGTCGGCTCGCTGATCCTCACGCTAACCTTGATTCCGGTGCTCTCGGCGCTGATTCTGAAACCCAAGGTGGAAAAGGATACGGTCTTGGTGCGCTGGGTCAAGGCGGCTTATCTACCCCTGCTCGAGCGCGCGCTGGAACATAAGAAGATGGTGTTTGCCGCCGCTCTGGTGCTGTTAGCCTCGGCGTTGGCCGTATTCCCATTTCTCGGCAAAGAGTTCATGCCTACGCTGCAGGAGGGCACCATCATGTTCCGCGTGACTGGCATCCCGTCGACCTCGCTCGAGGAATCGGTGCGGATCTCCAGGACCGTGAACGTAGTGCTCAAGCACCAATTTCCGCAGACAAAATCGGTCTTAGCCACCATTGGTCGGGCAGAGAAGGGGGAGACTAGCGACGCCAACTACATGGAGGTACTGGTGGATGTGAAGCCTCAGGAGCAATGGCAGGAAAAAATCACGTTACCAGAGCTGTCTGATCGAATGAAAGAAGCGCTGGAGCGCGCCCTGCCCACGGTGGTACTAGCAAATACCCAGCCCATTCAGATGCGGGTTGAGGAATTGATTTCCGGTGTTCGCGCCACACTTGCGCTAAAACTCTACGGGTCCGATCTCGCCGTGCTTGACCGCTTGGCGGCTCAGATCAAACCGGTACTTGGGGCGGTTGCCGGGATCTCTGATCTCTCTCTGGAAGCCAACAAGGGTAAGCCTCAGCTTGTGGTAAAGGTCAACCGGGAAGCGGCAGCGCGCTTCGGCATCAACGCCGACGACATTCTAGAGGTCGTCCAGGCCGGCATAGGCGGCAAAGCGGTGAGCACCCTCATCGATGGAGTGCGTCGCTTCGACATTCAGGTGAGACTCGACGGCGCATACCGCGACAGTCGCCAGGCAATTAGCGACATTCCGCTGCGCACCCAAGCCGGGGCGCTCGTGCCGCTGTCGCGAGTCGCGACAGTGGAAATGGACGAAGGATATACATTCGTGCGGCGTGAGCAGCTCCAGCGCTACGCTGTGTTGCAGATGGACGTAAAGGGCCGCGATGTGGACGGCTTCGTGCGTGAAGCCGAAGCCAAGATCCGAGGCCAAGTCAAGCTGCCTGAGGGCTACTGGATCGAATGGGGCGGTGCTTTCGAGAATCAGCAGCGCGCTATGGCGCGGCTGGTGCTGATCGTGCCCCTTACCATCGGCCTCATTTTCCTGCTGCTGTATACGGCATTCAACTCGCTTACCCACGCCACTCTCATTATTGCTAACGTGCCGTTCGCCGTGATCGGCGGTGTATTCGGGTTGGCATTGACTGGCCAGTACGTCTCCGTGCCTTCCGCCATAGGATTCATCGCGGTTTTCGGCGTGGCAATGCTGAACGGCATTGTGTTGGTCTCCTTTCTAAACGATCAGCGCCGCCAGGGCCTGTCGATCCGCGAGGCGGTGCGCCAAGGAGCGACCCTGCGTCTGCGCCCGGTGCTGATGACGGCCTCAGTGGCGATTCTTGGTCTGGTTCCCATGCTGCTTTCGCAAGGCGTGGGAGCGGAGGTTCAGCGACCGTTGGCGACGGTCGTTGTCGGTGGTCTCATCACATCCACAGCACTCACGCTTTTGCTGTTGCCACTCATGTACGAGTGGGTAGCAACTCGGGCGGAACGCAAGCGTGATTCGATCTGACAACACACTGTGTCGCTTCGCGCGATGGAATCGCTGCCAGGGGAATAGCAATGAAAGAGATCAAGGCGTTCATTCGACAACATCGTATCGCCAATGTTTTAGAGGCGCTGAGGGACTCCGGCCACTGTGACATGAGTAACTCCGGGAATGGATGTCACAACATCACGGTATCCAAGGTGCAGCGACCGCTCGCGAGTGGCGACCCTACGCAGCAACACTACTCGATGGAGCTCGCGGAAGCCGTTATCGCAGAATATAAGCTTGAACTCGTATGTGCTGACGACGTGGCCGATCTTCTGACTGATGCCATTGCGAAGGCCGCAGCCACAGGGCAACCCGACGCGGGCTGGATCTTCTCGAGTGAAATTCAGCATGCGGTGCGTATCCGCTGAGTCCTGCAGTAACGGCCCTCGGTCGAGAATGGCTTGACCCGTTTGGTAACGACTCATAGACCTACCTACGGAGCCGAAAATGAGATGTCTCGGAATCGTGGCATTGTTTGCATTCAGCATTCCTGCCTGTGTACCTTTCGTGCAACCCACTGATAGCCCGCGTGCCCGCGCGCGAATATCGGTGGAGGGCTTGGCACCCGGCGCAAGGTTTGCGGGCGTCGATATCGGCCGTGAGCCAAGCTGTAGAGCGTTATCGCGGTTTGACCTGATCCCGATTGCCCGCGGCGCTTCAGCAGAACTGGTGCCAACTACCGAGAACGCCGTGGCTGCAGCATTTGCGCTTGACATGGACGGCCAAAGAACAATGGAGCCCAAGTCGTTTGTTCGTGAGGTCTGGATTGAAGCAGGATACGACGTTCGCGTCAGCGTCTATGCCTCCCATCTGCCGGTCACCCTTTACCGTACGTTCGTTTTTGCGCCAATTGACGGTGAGGACTACGAAATCCGAATGACAAAGCGGGCGCTTGCAGTCGTCCGCCATAACCACCAGTGCGCCGGTTGTGCGGCGGTGCCGGTCCCGACCTCGCGGTCCCATTGCCAGCCGGCACAATGGGGCGGCGTCACGTCCTCGGGCCCGGCGAGCGAGATCCGCTGAAGACTCGCCAGCCCCCTGGAGCAGTTCGCACTGCACGCGCCGACCGGTTAGCCAACAGTACGCGACGATGGCACCGAGGTCCTGCTCGAGGTTGGTGTGCCATGCTCTGTGAACCAAGTGAGGCGAAGTCGCATGAAACGGAAGTTAACGCGCCATTACAGTTTTGCAACAATCGGCGCGTGCCTAGCAGAGGCTCTAAAATTCGCGCGGATCATCGCGAAGCTTCTTGTTGGCTTCTGCGGGCGGGTCTTCCTGCTCATCGTCACTTCTACCTCGCATCTCATTTCATGGCGGCTACCGCGCGTACTTCGACATCCCGAGCAGTCTTTTCCCAAACGATTGACGCGTACTTGACGCGCCATCGCATTGGCCTATGGCGCGCTGTCGTGTTGCTTGTCTTCGCGAGCCTCGTTTTTGGCCACTCAAGGTGGGATGGCACGTGGGTGTCTCCGCTTCTCCTCACCGCTGGCATGCTTGGTGTCACACTTGCGACGGTCGGTAGACTTTGGTGCGCGCTCTACATTTCCGGCAGGAAGAATAATGAACTCGTGACCTCCGGTCCTTACTCAATCTGTCGCCACCCACTTTACGTATGCAATTTTCTGGGGATTCTGGGATTAGGAGCAATGTCGGAGTCGATTGCCGTCATGGCTGTGCTGGCGCTTGCATTTGCGGTTATGTACCCGGCCGTGATCCGGCGTGAGGACCGCTTCCTCGCCTCGTCGTTCCCGGAGTATGCGCAGTATGCCAGGCGAACGCCGGCGTTCTTTCCGCGTCCTGCGCTGTACAGAGCCGAGAGGACCTGGACCGTCCATGTCGCGTCCTTCCAGCGAAATATCGCCGATTCGGTATGGTTCCTCGGTCTGTCTATCGTCGTAGAGTCATTTGACCTATTGCACGATGCAGGCATCCTTCGGGCCGTTGTCTCGCTTGTGTGATCGTTTCAAAATCATCATGGAGGTGGCTTTACGAGTGCAAGGTCGTGAGGCGAGGGCGAGGGTGTTGCCCAGCCGTTGGCTCCGCTACCATCGGATCAGCTCG
Source organism: Cupriavidus sp. GW823-FHT06D04 (assembly GCF_058795055.1). Taxonomy (NCBI): domain Bacteria; kingdom Pseudomonadati; phylum Pseudomonadota; class Betaproteobacteria; order Burkholderiales; family Burkholderiaceae; genus Cupriavidus; species Cupriavidus sp. GW823-FHT06D04. Next base: position 10,592 of record NZ_JBXAHL010000072.1, read on the forward strand.
AGCGGTCTGCCGGACTCGATGGTTGGTCATAATTTCCTGAGGCACGGATGGCAAGCCATCCAGCTCGCTGTGCGTGGGATTGGTGCTGGCTTGCCGACTGGAAGCGCGGTCTTTGGTGGGAATTGCCCCGCTCACGTTAGGCTTGTCATGCCCCCGTAATCCCCCTGACAGGCAGCCTGCTTAGAATCGTTGATACATGTCGCTGGGAGACAACAACAGCGACTGGTATTCGTCGGGCGTGGCATCCATAGCACGCCTGGCGCGGTGAGGTTTGCGTTCCGATCCCCCAAGACAGACGCCCACGTCAGACCCAGACTGGCAGCGTTTCAATCTGATCGCCTTGCAAACCAATGATCGATACTTCTTCGAAAGCGATCCATGGTGGCGGCCCTCAATGTCTGTTTCCTGACTGGCACGCTGAACGTGATGGCCGGAGCTGAGCGCACGGCGGCGACCATCGCCAATGCGCTGGCCGGACTTGGCCACAATGTCACCATCCTGAGCTTAGTGGATCCGCACAGCCAGTTTTCGTTGCATCCGCGCATCCGCCACGAGGCGCTGTTTGCGCAGCGACTTTCTTTCAAGCGCGCATACTTTGCCACGGTGGCAGGCATCCGGCGCCATTGCGCGGCGCACCGGACCGACGTGCTGGTGCAGGTCGACCCTCTGTTAGAACTCTTCGTACTACCCGCCACCATCGGCATGTGTCTGCACCATATCGCCTGGGAGCATTGCCACTTTGACGAAGACCTTGGTAAGCCGGCGCGCAAGCTGGCGCGCCGGCTGGCAGCGCGGTATTGCCGGCAGGTGGTGGTGCTGACGGAACGGGACCGCAGCCGCTGGCTGGAAGCGCTGCATCCACGCAGCGACGTGATTTGCCTGCCTAACCCGCTGCCGTTTCCGCTACCTGCCGAACCGGCACCACGCTCGCAGAAGATCGTGTTGGCGATGGGGCGACTGGTGGCCGCCAAGGGGTTCGATGTCTTGCTGCACGCCTGGCATAAGGTGGTCAGGCAGGCGCCGGATTGGCAACTGGTTATTCACGGTGATGGCGAGGAGCACTCTGCCCTCGTCACACTGATCGGCAAGCTTGGACTGGAAGGCCGGGTCAGCCTGCCGGGCATCTGCCACGATCCCGCACAGGCCTATGGGCGCGCATCGGTCTTCTGCCTGAGTTCGCGCTACGAGGGCTTCGGGCTGGTGCTGATCGAAGCAATGGCCTTTGGCCTGCCGATTGTATCGACCGATTGCGAGACCGGCCCGCGCGAGTTGCTCGAACCTGGACAAGATTCGCTGGTGGTGCCGGCGGACAACGCCGATGCGCTCGCCGAAGCGCTGCTGACCGCGATTCGCCAGCCGGACACCGCCAACCGCCTTAGCGCTGAAGGCCGCCGTAAGGCAAGCTGGTTTGCGGTGGAGCGGCTTGCCTTGCAATGGGACGCGCTGGTGAAGTCGCGCTAGCCGCTGGTCCGGTTCTCGATCATAGGGGCCAGCGTCGCCAGTGTGCGTACAGTGGCGCCGCGATGCATGCAATACACCGTCGTAGGCGCAACATGGCTCACAGACTCGCCGAGAGCGTGCCCGTCGAGATGAGGGCCCTAATCGAACCCATGTCGGTGGCCAGTTGCAAACATTGTGGAAGCCAGTCTGGCATGATCGGCAATCTCCGCACCGGTAGATTGATTCAACGCCTACCTTGTCGCTCTCCCTGACGTCTGATACGTCGGCACCTGCCCGGTCACGATGCCGGAGAACTCATGGCCGAGCACGAGGGGCTTCGCTTTCCCCGTGAGACGATGCGGCTCGCCCCGGGCTGAGACGATATACTGGAGCGAGCTTAGGTTCGCGGAGGCATCTGTGGCAACTCAAGAACAGCTGATGGGCGCACTGCAGGTCGTGGTCAACCTGACCCGATGCGTGGCGCTGAAACATGCACTCGCCGCAGCCGAACCGGAGCCTGCGCTGAATTTCTGGCGCGTATTGCAAGGCAATCTGCTAGACACGGCAGTGCTTGAGTGGTGCAAGCTGTTCGGCTCTGATGATGAGGAGCACCAGCAGGTGCATTGGAAGAACATCTTTGCGGACGAGGCTGAGTTCCGAGCTAACCTCTTCACGCATCTCGGCATTGAGCAAGAGGGATGGGGCGCTTACTGGCAGCAGATGAAAGCCTACCGGGATCAGCATGTCGCGCACCTCGATATCAACCGGCGTGACGTGACGCACTATCCCGAACTCGGAAGCGCTCTGTCATCTGCTGTTTACTATTACAGCCGGCTCATCCGGGAACTGCGGGCGCTCGGTGAAACGCGCTTCCCCGATGATCTCAGCGGCTATTACGATGCATTCCAAACACAAGCGTCGGAAATTGCGCGGACCGCGACGGCAAGTACACGTGGCTTCACCGAGCGCGTCCGTTAGAGGTGGCGTGGCGTCTGCGTTAAGAAGCGAGTAGGGCCGAAGCGAAGCGGCTCTGGACCGAACCGCGCTAGTCACATCTGGAGTGAGGCGCAGGGCGACGAAAATGGGTAGATCTCCCAGAGTCGGAACATTGGTGCGTTCCCTCGCAAAGCGGGGCACAGCAAAGGGCGGCGCTGGCCTAGAATCCTCGCTATGTCGCGCATTGCGGTCTTTCTTCTCGTGTTGTGCTTGCCGCTGCAGGTGCTGTCTGCACCGGGGCGGCATCTCACGCACACTGCGGATCGGATGGTCGAGCACATGGTAGAACATGCACTGCATGTCCCGCATCACCATGACGAAGGGGGCACCATCCATCATGGTGGCGGCGAACAATCGCTTGGGCATCAACTGGATTTTGACTGCAGCACCAGCCTGAGCGCGGCATTGCCAGACGTCGTGAAGCCGTCCGTTTCCGGGCAAAGCCAGACGGAGCCGGTATTCCTCGCTTCCGTGCCACCAGATCGGTTCTTCGACCTCCCGCATCCCCCTCCACGTCCCGCTCCCTGACTCCGGGACGGCATCAAGTGGGGGGGGCGCAAATGGCTGTCGCATCCTGATGCGTCGCCATGCGCGCTTCTTCCGCTCGGCCTTTCCCCATTTGATCCGCGCGTGCTGCCGCTGGGCGATTGCTGGCGCTCTGCCTCCCGCCCCCTGCGCGCACGCCGGTTACCCAATCGTTGTGGAGGTTGCCCGGGGAGGGCTCAGTAATGCGTATGCAGATTGCACGAAACGTTCTCTGGCTGGTGCTGGAGCGCGGCCTGCAGGTAGTGTTCGGAATCGCCAGTATTGGCATGATTGCACGCGCCATCGGGCCGGAAGGCTTTGCCGAGTTTCAGTACGCGCAATCGTTGGTGCTGGTCGCGTCATCGGTGGCACTGATCTGTGGAGCCGAAGTGGTCGTCCCGCGACTGGTTGCCGACCGGGCACCCGCTGCCCAGCACAGGTTGCTTGTTCATGTGTTTGCCCTGCGCGAGGCTGCGGCAATCGCGGGCTATTTGATGGTGATGGCAGTGGTGGCGCTGACGGAGGATGACGAGGTCATCGTCCTGACCGCTATCATCATTGGCATACCCATCCTCTTCAATGAACCCTTTGGCACCGTCCGTGCGTGGCTACAGGCGAGCACCAATAGCCGGCCTGCAGTGGTGTTCGGCATGATCGGCCTGGCGTTCCGGGTAGCGGCAATCGGAGGTCTCTACCTGGCGGGATCGAACGCGGCGCCGACCTTCGCCTGGGTGTTCGCTGGGGAGGCTCTGATAGGTGCGTCGCTGCTTGCCCGCCACTACCGCAAGCGCAGCCCTCGCGTGGCGGTGAGCATCGATGTCAGTCTTGCCACGCGGCTGCTGCGTGACGGGACCGTGTTTTGGGCGAGCCTGATGTTGATGCTCCTGGCGAAGCGTATCGATCAATTGCTGCTCAAGCCGCATATCAGTCTGTTCGAGCTTGGCGGTTATGCCGCTTCCATGCAGGTGCTGGATAATTTCATGCTGCTCAGCTCGATCGTGGCGAGCTCCGTTGCGCCGCTGATGATCTATGCACAGCCCACTTTTGCGCGGGTACGCCGCAATGTGCTGTATGTCGCCGCCGGCATGCTGGTAGCTGGCATCGTTGGGGGCGCAGTGCTCGCCTTCTGCGCACCCTGGATCGTTTCGCTGATCTACGGCGACCACTATGAGGCCGCGGCCGAACTGCTGAGGCTGTCGGCGATGGCATCCGGGCTGGTGTTTCTGGATAGCGCACTGACGCTACTGGTGGTCTATCTGGGTAAGCCGCGCTGGCTGGTAGAGAAATGGTTTCTGGTGCTGTCCACCATGATCGTGGTGGATCTCATCATGATCCCGATGTTTGGGGCTCGTGGCGCCGTCTATGGCTATGTCGCGGGCAACGCGGTGGCGGTGATGGCGGGCGTCGGCTTCTTCATCCGATCGCGCGTACCGATGGCGACAAGACAGCAACCTGTGTGAATAGGCCGCCGGTGCGGCATCGCCGCCGCAGTTCCTCCCGATTCTGCCTACAAGCGCTGCGCGGATGGACATCCCCGATGACTGCATTTCGCAAAGCAGCGGAATGAGCGAGGGCGGGCTCGTCACGGCGGGGCCGGTCTTTACTGCGGCGCTGCGGTGCGCGCGCATTCGCGCGAGCGACTCCACAAGCCTGCCCAAGAGCCAGTGGGGCAGATGCACGCTTATTTCCATGATGAACACCATCAGCGCGGGCCGGATTTCGTGTGGGACGGCGAGGAGCCACACACACAACGCTGCCGTCGGTACGGGTTGGCCGTCAGGCAAACTGGTCGGCTCGAACGCCATCGCGTTCAGCGCGGCAGGGGGCGTCGGCTGGTGTCGCGCGGGGCGGAGGATGGGCAGGATCGACAACCTTTTCGCTGAGCTTACCGGAATGTAATGCCCGCGTAACGGCTAGGTGGCCAACGGTTTGATAGGCTGGCATTGGATGCGAGTAGGTCGCAGGCTGCAGGTTTGCAGAATGCAGGTTCGCAGCGATGTTTGGAAGCGCAGCACCAGGGAGTACAGCCTACCGCACAAGGCCTTCAGGACGCGGTGCGCAGAGGCAACAACGTGGCAGGTCGCCGAGTAGGTTAACGAAGCTCGGTGCGGGGCGTCGTTCTGCCACCGAATACTCAAGGCTCACGCCTCTATGTCGACCGCGGCCGGCTTTCCACGCCAGCAAGGAGCTTGTCTTGCTCCCACTGTTCGCCCGCCGGCGTAGAAGTGCAGTCTCTGATCGGCGCTCCCCGGGAGGCAGGAAGTTCGGCAGGAACAGCAATGTCATTGATGTGGTCATCCCAGCGGTCGCGGACCAAGAGCGACGACGGTTTCAGGACAAGACTGATTCCGGCCGGCCGCCATACGTGGCTGCGTGCGCGAAGGCGTCAGAGGCTCCAAAATGAGGTGCCACTTTCGTTGAGGGCGCGGCTCACCATTTTCTTTTCGCTCTCGTCGGGTGCCATCTTGCTGGGCTTAGGAGTACTCACTGCCTGCTCTGTGGATCAAGTCTTTGCCGATGAAGACTATGCCGTGCTCGGGGACAATATTCGCCGGATTCAAGAGATCGTCGCTGAAAGCCAAACAAAGTCGATTCCTGCCCGGCTTGGAGAGACACTGGGGCAATATCCCGGACTTGTCGTGAACGTTCGCGCTGTGGACGGCAGCAGTGTACATGCGAGTAAGGGATTCGATTTCAGTACCGCCTTCGATGCCATGGCGAAGCTCGGCCCAGACCGCAATACCTTTGTATTCAAGCAAGACGGAAAGGTGTACCGGGGTATGCGCGCCATCGCTCCCGCGACCGGCGTGCAGCCCGCGCCCCTGAGAATTGTGGTGGGCGTGGATACACATCTTCACACCCCCTCCCTGCGGGCATTCCGGATGTCCCTGGCATGCTACTTCGCGCTGGCAGTGTTTGTGAGCGGCATGTTCGGCTGGTGGGCCGCCCGGCGCGGACTGGCGCCGTTGCATTCCATGGCTTCACGCGCCCGGGCGCTCACCTCACACAAGCTTGACGAGCGCATGCCGGTCCATGCGCTGCCCGTCGAGTTGGGGAACCTCGTAGCAACGGTGAACGCGATGCTCGAGCGCGTGCAGTACGACTTCGGCCGTCTGTCGGATTTTTCTTCAGGCCTTGCCCACGAGTTACGCACGCCGATTACGAACTTGATGCTTCAGACGCAGGTCGCCCTGTCTCAACCCCGTGACGCCGATGAGTACCGCGAGGTGTTAGAGTCCAACGCGGAAGAACTGCAGCGTCTCACGCAGATGTTGTCCGACATGCTCTACCTGGCGAAAATCGAGCATGGCATCACGTTGCCGAATGTCGAGGCGATCAACGCTGCGGATGAAGTGCTGTCGCTGTTTGACTTCTACGACGCGCTGGCAGAGGACAAGGGCATCCACCTACATTTTGATGGACAAGGGAAGGTTACCGGAGATCGTTTGATGTTACGCCGAGCGCTCAGCAATCTGCTCTCGAACGCGCTACGCTACACACCAACCGGCAAGGAGGTCCGTGTCCAGGCATGCGAGCAGGGCGGGAGCACGTCGATCGTGGTCCAGAACGACGGCGAGATCAGTCCCGAACTGCTGCCCTTGGTATTTGACCGCTTTTTCCGTGCCGACAAGTCAAGGACACATGCCGATTCTGATAGCGTGGGGCTAGGGCTTTCTATTACGCGAGCCATCATGGTTGCGCATGGCGGAGAGATATCGGCGGAATCGTCGGATGGCATCACCCGCTTCATCTTGAACTTTCCGCGGAACGGGGCTGTAG
>NZ_JBXAHL010000073.1:0-16565 GCF_058795055.1 Cupriavidus sp. GW823-FHT06D04
TCGCCCACAGCCGCTGGCCACTAGGGACCAATCTGGTGGAAGGCATCAACAACCGGATCAAGGTCATCAAACGCATGTCCTACGGCTTCCGGGATGACCATTACTTCTTCCTGAAGATCCGGGCGGCCTTCCCCGGAAATCGGTGAAGAACCAAAAAAAAGTGCTCTCCACCTCGCGGAAGAGAGCGCACGCTGCGTTGACATCCGTGTCCTGGGGACGGCGGTGATCGGCAATTTCAAGCGCCTGCGCAGCCAACACGTGTTGTCACATGACCACGCTGAAGTTGCTCCCGCCACCAGTAATCATGTTGGCGCGCCAATCGACCGGTCGGTCATTCTTGCTCAACGAGACAGTGCTTGGGTCGCTTGCCAAACCTCGCAACGCAAAAAGGAATAGAGAATCTCTGAACTGATGCATGGCCTGCTCCACGCGTCGCGCAGCGGCACGAAGGCCCACATTATCAGGAGACGCCCCTCTTCACTGTTCGCAGAAATGGGTACGCACAGTCGCAGACCGATGTCATGGGCATGGGTCTAGCGCTCGGCATGCGGAGTTGACCTCATGGCGCGGCACGTTGCTGCTTGCCACGGCGCGCTCTGTGCGGCCTGGCCGGGGCGATCAAAACGGGGCGCCGGTGAGCGCCCATCCTGCCTCAATCGACCGGTTGCCGAAGGCCAACTCGGTTGAGGCGAAAGATCACGCCGAAGCTTCGGGTGTCACGACGGTCTGTGCCACCTTTTTCGCCGGGGCTCGCTTCTTCGTTGCGGACGTCACCACAGCCTTCTTCGGCACAACAGTCGCGGCGGCTTTGCTACCAGCAGCCTTTTTCGAGGCGACCTTCGTGGCGGCAGCTTTGCCGGAAGCCTTCTTGACGCCTACAGCCTTCGCTTTTTTCGCCGCGAGCTTGTCCTTTGCGGCTTGCTTCTCAAAACGCGCTGCGGACTTTGCGGCTTCAGTGGCTTTCACGACCTCACGCTTTGCAGCTTCAATGGCCTTCTTCGTGTCGGCGCGCAGTTTCAGCAAGCGCCTTTTCGCTGCCTGGGCTTCACGTGCGAGCACGCTCGCCTTCTTCGTCGGTGCCGTCAACTTCTTTGCGACAGGCTTCCTTTTGGTAACCGCGCTCGACGGCGTCGTTGCTTTGGTTGCTGCGACCATGTTGATTATCCGTTATCAGTTATTCGTTGGAGCGCGGAGTATAACCTTGTCGCGATCTACAGTGATCCGTGGGCTCAGCATGGGGTTGCCAAACGGCTGAAACATCAACCAACGATCCGATGTGTTTCAGCTTCGCTCCGCTGCATTGCAGCACACTTAGCGCTTGATTCCGGGGACAAGAGCGTTTAGTGTCAATGCTCGGTGTGCGCATACTCAGCGCGTCCTCGCACCGATTTCACTCAGTGTTGGTCCTGTCATCCTCCGTGGAACTCCGTCCACGGACCAGCAGTCGTAGTTCCTTTTCCGTCCCCCCGACAAAGGAGCCTGACATGGGGTCGTCTCAGAAAACGGAAAATAAAGCACGCTAAGGCATAGCCGAACCTGCCAAGCTTGCTCCACCCTGTAGTGACGCGATCAGCGGGCAGGAAACGTTCCCCCTTCGCGCATGGCAGGCGCACACCAACTCAGACAGCACGGCCTCCATGCGCGCCAGGTCAGCCATTTTCTCGCGCACGTCCTTGAGCTTGTGCTCGGCCAGACTGCTGGCTTCCTCGCAATGGGTGCCATCCTCCAGCCGCAGCAGCTCGGCGATCTCATCCAGGCTGAAGCCCAGCCGCTGGGCTGATTTCACGAAGCGCACCCGCGTTACATCCGCCTCGCCATAGCGGCGGATGCTGCCATAGGGCTTGTCAGGCTCCAGCAACAAGCCCTTGCGCTGATAGAAACGGATGGTCTCCACATTGACCCCGGCCGCCTTGGCGAAAACGCCAATGGTCAGGTTCTCCAAATTGTTTTCCATATCGCTTGACTCCGTACATGAGTACGGAAGTAAGGTTACGCTATCCAATTTCAATTCGAAAGGACAAGCGCATGTCTGAACCAAAAACCGGGCGCGGCGCGCTCTTCACTGGAGGGCTTGCCGCCATCCTCGCCTCGGCTTGCTGCCTCGGGCCGTTGGTTCTGATCGCCTTGGGGTTCAGCGGCGCTTGGATCGGCAACTTGGCGGTGTTGGAACCCTATCGCCCCATCTTTATCGGCGTGGCGCTGGTGGCGTTGTTCTTCGCCTGGCGGCGCATCTACCGGCAGGCAGCGGCCTGCAAACCGGGTGAGGTCTGCGCGATTCCCCAAGTGCGAGCTACTTACAAGCTCATTTTCTGGATCGTGGCCGCGCTGGTTCTGGTCGCGCTCGGATTTCCCTACGTCATGCCATTTTTCTACTGATCGGAGTTCACCATGAAGAAACTGTTTGCCTCCCTCGCCCTCGCCGCCGTTGTTGCCCCCGTCTGGGCCGCCACCCAGACCGTCACGCTGTCCGTACCGGGCATGACCTGCTCCGCCTGCCCGATCACTGTCAAGAAGGCGATTTCCAAGGTCGAAGGCGTCAGCAAAGTTGACGTGACTTTCGAGACACGCCAAGCGGTCGTCACCTTCGACGATGCCAAGACCAGCGTGCAGAAGCTGACCAAGGCAACCGCAGACGCGGGCTATCCGTCCAGCGTCAAGCAGTGAGTCACTGAAAACGGCACCGCAGCACAACGGACGTCATTGTCTGGCGCCACAAACGATAAAGGATCTGTTGCATGACCCATCTAAAAATCACCGGCATGACTTGCGACTCGTGCGCGGCGCACGTCAAGGAAGCGCTGGAAAAAGTGCCAGGCGTGCAGTCGGCGCTGGTGTCCTATCCGAAGGGCACAGCGCAACTCGCCATCGTGCCGGGCACATCGCCGGACGCGCTGACTGCCGCCGTGGCCGGACTGGGCTACAAGGCAACGCTAGCCGATGCGCCACTGGCGGACAACCGCGTCGGACTGCTCGACAAGGTGCGGGGATGGATGGCCGCCGCCGAAAAGCACAGTGGCAACGAGCCCCCGGTGCAGGTAGCGGTCATTGGCAGCGGTGGAGCCGCGATGGCGGCGGCGCTGAAGGCCGTCGAGCAAGGCGCGCAGGTCACGCTGATCGAGCGCGGCACCATCGGCGGCACCTGCGTCAATGTCGGCTGTGTGCCGTCCAAGATCATGATCCGCGCCGCCCACATCGCCCATCTGCGCCGGGAAAGCCCGTTCGATGGCGGTATTGCGGCAACTGTGCCTACGATTGACCGCAGTAAGCTGCTGGCCCAGCAGCAGGCCCGCGTCGACGAACTGCGGCACGCCAAGTACGAAGGCATCCTGGGCGGTAATCCGGCCATCACCGTTGTGCACGGTGAGGCGCGCTTCAAGGACGACCAGAGCCTTACCGTCCGTTTGAACGAGGGTGGCGAGCGCGTCGTGATGTTCGACCGCTGCCTGGTCGCCACGGGTGCCAGCCCGGCGGTCCCGCCGATTCCGGGCTTGAAAGAGTCACCCTACTGGACTTCCACCGAGGCCCTGGCGAGCGACACCATTCCCGAACGCCTTGCCGTAATCGGCTCGTCGGTGGTGGCGCTGGAGCTGGCGCAAGCCTTTGCCCGGCTGGGCAGCAAGGTCACGGTCCTGGCGCGCAATACCTTGTTCTTCCGTGAAGACCCGGCCATCGGCGAGGCGGTGACAGCCGCTTTCCGTGCCGAGGGCATCGAGGTGCTGGAGCACACGCAAGCCAGCCAGGTCGCCCATATGGACGGTGAATTCGTGCTGACCACCACGCACGGTGAATTGCGCGCCGACAAACTGCTGGTTGCCACCGGTCGGACACCGAACACGCGCAGCCTCGCGCTGGACGCAGCGGGGGTCACTGTCAATGCGCAAGGTGCCATCGTCATCGACCAAGGCATGCGCACGAGCAACCCGAACATCTACGCGGCCGGCGACTGCACCGACCAGCCGCAGTTCGTCTATGTGGCGGCAGCGGCCGGCACCCGTGCCGCGATCAACATGACCGGCGGCGATGCGGCGCTCGACCTGACCGCAATGCCGGCCGTGGTGTTCACCGATCCGCAAGTGGCGACCGTGGGCTACAGCGAGGCGGAAGCCCACCACGACGGGATCGAGACCGACAGCCGCACCTTGACCTTGGACAACGTGCCGCGTGCGCTCGCCAACTTCGACACACGCGGCTTCATCAAGTTGGTTATCGAGGAAGGCAGCCATCGGCTGATCGGCGTACAGGCGGTCGCGCCGGAAGCGGGTGAACTGATCCAGACGGCGGCTCTGGCCATTCGCAACCGCATGACGGTGCAGGAACTGGCCGACCAGTTGTTCCCCTACCTGACGATGGTCGAGGGGTTGAAGCTCGCGGCGCAGACCTTCAACAAGGATGTGAAGCAGCTTTCCTGCTGCGCCGGGTGAGAAAAAGGAGGTGTTCAATGAACGCCTACACGGTGTCCCGGCTGGCTCTTGATGCCGGGGTGAGCGTGCATATCGTGCGCGACTACCTGCTGCGCGGATTGCTGCGCCCGGTGGCGTGCACACCAGGCGGCTACGGCTTGTTCGATGACGCCGCCTTGCAACGGCTGTGCTTCGTGCGGGCGGCCTTCGAGGCGGGCATCGGCCTCGACGCGCTGGCGCGGCTGTGCCGGGCGCTGGATGCGGCGGACGGCGACGAAGCGGCCGCGCAGCTTGCCCTGCTGCGTCAGTTCGTCGAGCGTCGGCGCGAAGCGTTGGCCGATCTGGAAGTGCAGTTGGCCACCCTGCCGACCGAGCCGGCACAGCACGCGGAGAGTCTGCCATGAACAACCCCGAGCGCTTGCCGTCCGAGACGCACAAACCGATCACCGGCTACCTGTGGGGCGGACTGGCTGTGCTGACTTGCCCCTGCCACCTGCCCATCCTCGCTGTCGTGCTGGCCGGCACAACCGCCGGTGCTTTCCTCGGCGAGCATTGGGTCATCGCGGCGCTCGGTTTGACCGGCCTGTTCCTTCTGTCCCTGTCGCGGGCGTTGCGGGCATTCAGGGAAAGAGAATGAGCGCTTTCCGGCCGGATGGATGGACGACGCCGGAACTGGCCCAAGCGGTCGAGCGCGGGCAGCTTGAACTGCACTACCAGCCCGTCGTCGATCTGCGCAGTGGTGGGATTGTCGGCGCGGAAGCCCTGTTGCGCTGGCGTCATCCGACGCTTGGACTATTGCCACCGGGCCAGTTCCTGCCCGTGGTCGAATCGTCCGGCCTGATGCCTGAAATCGGCGCTTGGGTGCTGGGCGAAGCCTGCCGCCAGATGCGTGACTGGCGAATGCTGGCATGGCGACCGTTCCGGCTGGCCGTCAATGTTTCGGCGAGCCAAGTGGGACCGGACTTCGACGGGTGGGTAAAGGGCGTGCTGGCTGATGCCGAGTTGCCCGCCGAGTATCTCGAAATCGAGCTGACCGAATCGGTCGCGTTTGGTGATCCGGCGATCTTCCCCGCCCTGGACGCCTTGCGGCAGATCGGTGTGCGCTTCGCCGCCGATGACTTCGGGACGGGGTATTCCTGTCTGCAACATCTGAAGTGCTGCCCAATCAGCACGCTCAAGATCGACCAATCGTTTGTCGCCGGGCTCGCCAACGACCGCCGCGACAAAACCATCGTGCACACCGTGATTCAGCTTGCGCACGGGCTGGGCATGGATGTGGTGGCTGAAGGCGTGGAAACATCGGCGAGTCTTGATCTATTGCGACAAGCGGACTGCGACACAGGACAAGGCTTCCTGTTCGCGAAGCCAATGCCGGCGGCGGCATTCGCCGTCTTCGTCAGTCAATGGAGGGGTGCCACCATGAATGCAAGTGACTCGACCACCACCAGTTGCTGCGTGTGCTGCAAGGAAATCCCGCTCGATGCCGCCTTCACCCCGGAAGGCGCGGAATACGTCGAGCACTTCTGCGGGTTGGAGTGTTATCAACGCTTCGAAGCGCGTGCCAAGACAGGGAACGAAACCGATGCCGATCCGAACGCCTGCGACTCGCTACCGTCAGATTGAGGCATACCCTAACTTGGCGTCAGACCATCCGGCGCTAAATCGTCAGAATAGAGTTGCCTTCCGAATTGATTGACATACGCCGTCAAGGGTCATAGATTTCTTCCTGACACATTTCCCTCAGGAGGATACCTTGCACGGTCAGCGCATCGGTTACGTCCGCGTCAGCAGCTTCGACCAGAACCCAGAACGGCAGCTCGAACAGATCCAGGTGGATAAAGTGTTCACCGACAAGGCGTCGGGCAAGGACACACGGCGGCCCGAACTGGAACGGCTGCTCGCCTTCGTGCGCGAAGGCGACACGGTCGTGGTGCACAGCATGGATCGTCTGGCGCGCAACCTCGACGACCTGCGCCGCCTGGTGCAGGGCCTCACCCAGCGCGGCGTACGCATCGAGTTCCTTAAGGAGCATTTGACCTTCACCGGCGAGGACTCGCCGATGGCGAACCTGATGCTGTCGGTAATGGGCGCGTTCGCCGAGTTCGAACGCGCCTTGATCCGCGAGCGGCAGCGCGAGGGCATCGCGCTCGCCAAGCAGCGCGGGGCCTACCGTGGCAGGAAGAAATCCCTGTCGTCTGAGCGTATTGCCGAACTGCGCCAACGTGTCGAGGCTGGCGAGCAAAAGACCAAGCTGGCTCGTGAATTCGGAATCAGTCGCGAAACCCTGTATCAATACTTGAGAACGGATCAGTAAATATGCCACGTCGTTCAATCCTGTCCGCCGCCGAGCGCGAAAGCCTGCTGGCGTTGCCGGACACCAAGGATGAGTTGATCCGTCACTACACGTTCAGCGAAACCGACCTCTCCATCATCCGGCAGCGGCGCGGCCCGGCCAACCGGCTGGGCTTCGCCGTGCAGCTCTGTTACCTGCGCTTTCCTGGTGTCATCCTGGGCGTCGATGAGCCGCCGTTTCCGCCCTTGTTGAAACTGGTCGCCGACCAGCTCAAGGTCAGCGTCGAAAGCTGGGACGAATACGGGCAGCGGGAGCAGACCCGGCGCGAGCACCTGGTCGAACTGCAAACGGTGTTCGGCTTCCAGCCCTTTACCATGGGCCACTACCGGCAGGCCGTCCAGTTGCTGACCGAGATGGCCTTGCAGACCGACAAGGGCATCGTGCTGGCCAGCACCTTGATCGAGCACCTGCGGCAGCAGTCGGTCATTCTGCCTGCCCTCAACGCCGTCGAGCGGGCGAGCGCCGAAGCAATCACCCGCGCCAACCGGCGCATCTACGATGCCTTGGCCGAACCGCTGTCGGACGCGCATCGCCGCCGCCTCGACGATCTGCTCAAGCGTCGGGACAACGGCAAAACGACCTGGCTGGCCTGGCTGCGCCAATCGCCCGTCAAACCGAATTCGCGGCACATGCTGGAACACATCGAACGCCTCAAAGCGTGGCAGGCGCTCGACCTGCCTTCTGGCATCGAGCGGTCGGTGCACCAGAACCGCCTGCTCAAGATCGCCCGTGAGGGTGGCCAGATGACGCCCGCCGACCTGGCCAAGTTCGAGGCGCAGCGACGCTATGCCACCCTGGTGGCGCTTGCCATCGAGGGCATGGCCACCGTCACCGACGAAATCATCGACCTGCACGACCGCATCCTGGGCAAGCTGTTCAACGCCGCCAAGAACAAGCATCAGCAGCAATTCCAGGCGTCCGGCAAGGCGATCAACGCCAAGGTGCGGCTGTTCGGCCGCATCGGCCAGGCGCTGATCGAGGCCAAGCAGGCGGGCCGCGATCCGTTCGCCGCCATCGAGGCCGTCATGTCCTGGGATGCCTTCGCCGAGAGCGTCACCGAAGCGCAGAAGCTTGCGCAGCCCGAGGACTTCGATTTCCTGCACCGCATCGGCGAAAGCTACGCCACGCTGCGCCGCTACGCGCCGGAATTCCTTGCCGTGCTCAAGCTGCGGGCCGCTCCCGCCGCGAAGGACGTGCTCGACGCCATCGAGGTGCTGCGCGGCATGAACAGCGACAACGCCCGCAAGGTGCCCGCCGACGCGCCGACCGAGTTCATCAAGCCGCGCTGGCAGAAGCTGGTCATGACCGACACCGGCATCGACCGGCGCTACTACGAACTGTGCGCGCTGTCGGAGATGAAGAACGCGTTGCGTTCCGGCGACATCTGGGTGCAGGGGTCGCGCCAGTTCAAGGACTTCGAGGACTACCTGGTGCCGCCCGCGAAATTCGCCAGCCTCAAGCAGGCCAGCGAATTGCCGCTGGCCGTGGCCACCGACTGCAACCGGTACCTGAACGACCGGCTGACGCTGCTGGAAACACAGCTTGCCACCGTCAACCGTATGGCGACGGCCAACGAGCTGCCGGACGCCATCATCACCGAGTCAGGCTTGAAGATCACGCCGCTCGACGCGGCGGTACCCGACACCGCCCAAGCGCTGATCGACCAGACGGCAATGATCCTGCCGCACGTCAAGATCACCGAACTGCTGCTGGAGGTGGACGAATGGACGGGCTTCACTCGGCATTTCGCGCATCTGAAATCGGGCGACCCGGCCAAAGACAAGAACCTGTTGCTGACCACGATCCTCGCCGACGCGATCAACCTGGGCCTGACCAAGATGGCGGAGTCTTGCCCCGGCACGACCTACGCCAAGCTGGCTTGGCTGCAAGCCTGGCACATCCGCGACGAAACCTACGGGGCGGCGCTGGCCGATCTGGTCAACGCACAGTTCCGCCATCCCTTCGCCGAGCACTGGGGCGACGGCACCACCTCATCGTCGGACGGCCAGAACTTCCGCACCGGCAGCAAGGCCGAGAGCACCGGCCACATCAACCCGAAATACGGGAGCAGCCCAGGGCGGACGTTCTACACCCACATTTCTGACCAGTACGCGCCATTTCACACCAAGGTCGTGAACGTCGGCGTGCGCGATTCGACCTACGTGCTCGACGGCCTGCTGTACCACGAGTCCGACTTGCGGATCGAGGAGCATTACACCGACACGGCGGGCTTCACCGATCACGTCTTCGCCCTGATGCACCTCCTGGGCTTCCGCTTCGCGCCGCGCATCCGCGACCTGGGCGACACCAAGCTCTACATCCCGAAGGGCGACGCCGCCTATGACGCGCTGAAACCCATGATCGGCGGCACGCTCAACATCAAGCACGTCCGCGCCCATTGGGACGAAATCCTGCGGCTGGCCACCTCGATCAAGCAGGGCACGGTGACGGCCTCCCTGATGCTCCGAAAGCTCGGCAGCTACCCACGCCAGAACGGCCTGGCCGTGGCGCTCCGCGAGCTGGGCCGCATCGAGCGCACGCTGTTCATCCTGGACTGGCTGCAAAGCGTGGAACTGCGCCGCCGCGTGCATGCCGGCCTGAACAAGGGCGAGGCGCGCAATGCGCTGGCCAGGGCAGTGTTTTTCAACCGCCTGGGTGAAATCCGCGACCGCAGTTTCGAGCAGCAGCGCTACCGGGCTAGCGGCCTCAATCTGGTAACGGCTGCCGTCGTGTTGTGGAACACGGTCTATCTGGAACGGGCTGCGCACGCGCTGCGTGGCAACGGCCATGCCGTTGATGACGCGCTGTTGCAGTACCTGTCGCCGCTCGGTTGGGAGCACATCAACCTCACCGGCGATTACCTCTGGCGCAGCAGCGCCAAGATCGGCGCGGGCAAGTTCAGGCCGCTACGACCGCTGCAACCGGCTTAGCGTGCTTTATTTTCCGTTTTCTGAGGCGACCCCTATTAGGTTCGTTACATTACGGGAGCATTACGCAACGATGACGTGCCGTGGCACAACTGGTTCGCCAGGGAGAGCCCACTACCAGAGAGCTACCCGGCATGTCGGTGTCCGCACCGGCGCAAATGAATATCGAAGAACTCTTCACGGCGCTCGCCGGAGTGATGCAGGAAGTGAATCTGGCGCGCATCAGCATTCCGCTGGATCTGGTGGCAATAGCCTGGAGTCGCCGAGGGTAAGCCGTGGAACCTGATCGCAGCCCTCTAGAGCAGACAAAAAGGGGATGGCTGGACGCATTCCATCCTGCCCGGCCTGCAGGACCGACAACTGGCATCGATCCCAGGCAACTTTCGCAGTTGTTCCAAGAGGCGGCGCAGCGAAAGGGCGCGCACATCTTTGGTGGGCGATCGCGATCGACAACCGATTGCGGCGGCCATTCGGGCGCATTTTCGCTTTCGCTGGCTTTCCTCCGAGGTTGTCCGAGCGGCAACCAGTGCGTTGCCGCCGCTCGTTAGCCAACTCAATCAAGCCCTGACGGAAGAAGAGTGTTGGCGCGCCGCCTTGCATCCGGTATTGAAAAGCTCGCCTTTAGCCCTGCCTGAACGCGGCTTTTGCGCCGAGAAATCGCTCTCGGCGGTTTGGTCGATGTGCGAAGCCTTCAACAAGGAGGATGGCTTTTTTGAAGGCGTGGCCCGCCGCGTCCAGGCGTTCAAGAACCATCATCTGAAGAAATGGGACAAGCACAGCGAATGCTTCTTTATCGATGTGAACCAGCACGTCTGGAAGGATGAGGGCCCGTATCACGGAGATGCGCCGTTCCCCCGCGATTGGAAGTATTCGACCTGCATGCCCAACGGTTTTCATTTTGACGTGCAGCATCAGCAGGGGCGCGCGTTCGAGTATATCGACGCAGCTTCCGTGGAAAACCATGTCGCGGCAACGCAAACACTGCAATGTCGACGCACACGGCTATCTGTGCTAGCGACGAAGTGTTTCGTTAGACTTTCCCCCATGCCGCTGATCGTCCACCGCAACTGGTAAAGGCTGATGCAGCGCTTGCAATGCTCGCGTCATGTTCCGGTCAGGTTATCTCCTTAGAATTCAGCCGGTGTGCTTGATCGTGCCGGCGCAGGTAGCCGAGCAATGGGCAATGCCTTTGCTTGGGGGCCACGCTGCCGGGCATATTGCTATGGGGGCCGCGTACGGCCTGGGAGCCTGTCCACATGTCGCATGCCACCGAAGAACGCTCCCGTCTCGCTCAAGCTGCCGTCAGCATCGCTGTCTGCCGCGATCGTATCCGTCAGCATATTGAGTTCGTGCGATGGCTGCGCGGCGCGCCATTCGACACGGTGCGGGCGCAGACGCAGATGCTGGAGCTGCTTCGTGCGCAACGCGAGTTCCTGCGCGATTTGCGCACGAACCGGACGGCCATCCTCGAAGCGTTGAGCCAGGCGACATGCAAAAGGTAAAGCTAAGCGCTCAGCTATGCTCGGGACTGGCGGTGGGCCGAACGGGAGCGTTGCTGACTCCTAGATGTCCTTGCAGTGTGCGGAAAGCCACGGTGCGTGCGATGGCATGCCGAAGTGCAGTCGGCGCCAGCACCGGCTCCCAGCACCGGTTCGCGACAATAGGCGGTGCCCTGAAGCTTCGGTAGCAAAGTAGACCAGCAAGACTGGCAGGCGGGAAGCGAGCAATAGATCAAGCGGCCATGCCAGCGCAGAGTTCACCGATCATCTGTCGGGAGAGAGACCTCGCAATGCGTATGAAGATCGCCCGCAATGTGCTTTGGCTCGTTCTTGAGCGCGGCCTGCAAGTGGTGTTCGGCATCGTCGCCATTGGGCTGATCGCGCGCGCAGTTGGTCCGGAAGGTTTTGCCAAGTTCCAGTACGCCCAGTCCCTGGTGTTGATCGCGGCTTCGATCGCGCTGATTTGTGGCGGTGAAGTCGTTGTCCCGCGGCTTGTCGGCAACCCTGCGCCGGAGGCGCAATACCGGTTGCTGGCCCATGTGTTCGGCTTGCGAGCGCTCGCGGCAGTGACGGGCTACCTGCTGCTCGTGGGGGTGATTACGATGACGGAGGGGGACAAGGTCATTGTCCTGACCGCAATCGTCATGGGCATCCCCATATTGCTGTACGAACCCTTTGGCGCAGTCCGAGCCTGGCTGCAAGCGCGGACTGATAGTCGCCCAGCGGTGGTCTACGGCATGGTGGGCCTGACCTTCCGAGTGATCGCGGTCGCGGCGCTCTACTTGGCAGGCTTGGACTCGGCTCCGGCGTTTGCCTGGGCGTTCGCGGTGGAGTCCTTGCTGTGTGCCATGCTATTGGCCCGGTATTACAGACAACGCAGCCTTCGCGTGGCGGTGCACCTGAACTGGCCGCTAGCCAGGCTGCTGCTGCGCGATGGCATGGTGTTTTGGGTGAGCATGATTTTGATGCTCTGCGCCAAGCGCGTCGATCAGCTTTTGCTCAAGCCGCACATTTCCCTGTTCGAGCTTGGGGGCTATTCCGCTTCCATGCAGGTGCTGGACAATTTCATGATGCTCGGCGCCATCGTTGCCACCTCGGTGGCGCCGTTGATGATCTACGCGCAGCCAAGTCTAGCGCTGGTGCGGCGCAATGTGTTGTATGTTGCCGCAGGCATGGTCGCCTTAGGCGTCGCGGGCGGCGCAGTGCTGGCTTACTGCGCGCCCTGGATCATCGCCTTGATCTACGGCGAACACTATGAAGTCGCGGCAAACCTGTTGCGGCTTTCTGCGATGGCATCCGGACTGGTGTTCGCCGATGCGGCCCTGTCGCTACTGGTGATCTATCTACGCAAGCCGAACTGGTTGGTCGAGAAATGGTTCTTGGTGCTGTTCACCATGATCGTAGTGGACGTCATTGCGATCCCGATTCACGGTGCCCGGGGTGCCATCTATGGCTATATTGCGGGCAATGCGATGGCGGTAATTGCCGGCATCGGGTTCTTCCTCCGCTCCCGTGAACCGGTAGCCGTCCAGCAAGCCGTGTGACATGCAGATATGCCGATGCTTTCCGCCGATGTGTCGCCGGCGCCTGCAACGCGGACACACCGAATCAGCACGAAACCCCACATCCTGATCCCCGGTCGGCGCTTAACAGAGCCCCCCGCAGGATGTGTTTCCCTCCCCCGCCGGTCCGTCCGTGCGGGGGTTTTTTTCGCATCGCGCATGGAAGACGCTACGTCGCAGCCCGATCCCGCTACGCCACCACCTTCCGGCGACTTCCTCTAGTACTGCGATCGCTCGCAATGTCGGCGTCATGTTCCTGTCAGGTGCCCATATTAGAATCAGCCCAACATTTACACCGTATCCTGCCCGACAACAGGGCTGGATGCGCTGGTAGTGCCCTCCCGCCTTTCTAGGCTGAGACAAATGCAACGCGCCATCCGGCTATACAGCAGTGCCCTACCACGTGTGCGAACAAGCGCTGCCTTGCCGAGACGGTTGCGCAGAGTCTTATAGGTCAGGCCATGATTGATCGCGCAATAAGACTGCTCGCCGTGATAGCCTCATGTTGCGCGGTAATTCCTGCTATCGGTCAACCTGCTACCGGCGCCACTCCCTTCAATGGCGCGCCTACCCCCTTCCACCGGGCGTCTCCTTTCGCGAAGCCCGTCATCCAAGCCGAACCAATCGACGTTTCCCTTGGCGCCTTAACGCTGCACAACACCATCGACGCTGGCTTAGCGCAGAATCGGGATGTGCAAATCGCGCGAGCCGCATTAACTGCCGCAAAAGGGATTCTGGTTAATGCCGGAAAGCGGCCGAATCCAATGCTGACGGTAGGTGCGGGGCCTGGCTTAATTGGCCGATACCAACCTCGCGATGCCGACGTACTGGTCAACGTATCGCAGCTTGTTGAGCGCGGCAACAAGCGGGAGCTGCGCAGCGAAGTGGCAAGTCTGGCGGCCGATGCCGCCCAGTTCGATATCGAGGACATATTTCGCCAAGTGCGCCTGGCATTGGCCAATGCCTACTTCGCAGTGAAACAGGCGCAAGACTACGTGAATCTTGCGCAGGCCACTAGAAATGCGTTCGCGCGAAGCCGCGAGGCGGCCGAGCTCCGACTCAAAGCTGGCGACATCGCGCGCGTGGACCTGATACGACTTCGCGTCGAGGAGGGCCGCAGCGAGAATGAATTGCTACAGGCGCACACCGACCTTGCCGTTGCGCAAGTGATGCTTGCCACGTTGCTTGCGCGAGAACAAGAGGCTCCCTCCATCCGAGCCGTCGATCCATGGCCTGTTCCCGGCGATAGTATGCTACAAAGCGACCGTATCGAGGCCTTGGTGGACAAACGACCAGATATACGCGCCGCCATTGCACGAGTACACAGCCTCGAAGCAGCATTCGGCTTGGCCAAGGCGCAGCGTATTCGTGATGTCAATGTGGCGGTGATTGCTGAGCGCAATCTTCCCGCCAATGGCGGTACCACGCTGGTTGTACAGTTGTCGATGCCGATTTTTATCAACAACGACTATTTTGGCGACATCGTACGCGCCGAGGCGGAACTAACGAGCGCCCAAATTAACCTTGAAAAATTGCGCAGTAACGTACATGCGGACGTCGACCGTGCACTAGCGCAATTTGAATCTGCGCGCCAGCAACTCATGCGCTTCGAGGCGCAAATGCTCCCCGACGCCCTCTCCGCGTCTCAAGCGGCCGAATTCGCGTACAAAAAAGGGGGCATTCCATTGACTGATCTGCTGGATGCCCGTCGGCAACTCTATGCCACGCAACGTGAACTGCTGGAATCGCGTAAGGACTTTGTCAACGCACGTACGAGGCTCGAGTCCACTCTCATTGAGACGGACTTTCGGTGGTAAGCCTATTTTGGTGGCAGGAATTCCCTTCGACTGGAGCGAACGAGATGGCAAGGTATCGAGCTTTAAAAGAGATCGCGCAACACATCTTCCTGCTTCTTTCAGTCGGTCGT
The DNA here is from genome assembly GCF_058795055.1 of Cupriavidus sp. GW823-FHT06D04. NCBI lineage: Bacteria > Pseudomonadati > Pseudomonadota > Betaproteobacteria > Burkholderiales > Burkholderiaceae > Cupriavidus > Cupriavidus sp. GW823-FHT06D04. The sequence continues at coordinate 14,669 of NZ_JBXAHL010000073.1, forward strand.
GATGTGAGGCTCTTTCTAATTAGCGCCAGAAGCGACGCCCGCCTCGAAGCGCTTCGATCTGAAGTTAAGGCGCCGTGCACCGCCTTCGATCAGCTTTACGCCGAAGCGCCACAAAATGACCCTTGGGTTTCCGGATCATCGAAGTATCAATATCAAAGGCGCAAGTACGATGCCATGATGAGCTTGCTGCAAGGCAAGACATTCCGGCATGCACTCGATTTGGGGTGCGGCATCGGACTATTCACAGAGCGCCTAGCCTCTTGTGCCGACCATGTATTGGGAATGGATATTTCCAGCGTGGCTATTTCGTGCGCAAAGCGAAGAAATATGGCCCTGGATAACGTTAGCTTCCAGCGCGGTGACATTGTTTCTCTTGGGCAGGAATTGAACGCCAGATTTGATCTTATTGTTGTGGCGGACACCTTATACTATCTACCCCATCCTATTGATGATAAAACTTTAAAAGAGATCGCATCTCGGCTTGGTCAGCTGCTCCTTCCCGGCGGTCTCCTGCTTGTTGTCAATCATTTCTTCCCCATTCCCACAGCAGATAGTCGCCTGACACGACGCATACATAATGCATTTCATTGGTCGCCCGCATTGATGCTGCTAGAAGAACAGCGTCGACCATTTTTCTTGTCGAGTTTAATGACGCGACCTGGCGCCGTACACGCGACGATTGACAAGAATCTTGACTGAATGGGATTGGCGACGCTGCGGTTATTCATTATCGCGACGATGCCCGTTAAGCGAAGCAACTAATGCTCTGGCGGAAAGAACACCGCCGTCTCCCCCGTCCTTGGCAGTCTATATCGCGGGTTGGCCAGAGATCTTAGCTAATTGGCGTTCGGGAATGCACCGGCCTCCCCGTTAGCCCGCATCATCAATCGCCACTGAACTAATGTCCGCCACCATGGCCGCCTCCGCCATGCCCACCGCCATGCCCGCCCCCATCGCTTCCACCATGGCCGGCACCATGGCCGCTTTCACTGTGCGCGCCGGCCGGGTTACCGTAGTGCCCTCCAAAATGTTGGCCGTAGGGGCCGCCGAAATGCCCGTCGCGATTATCGCCAAAATGCCTTCCACCGGAGCGATGCCGCTGGTAATATAGCATCGTCCCACTATAGGGATGATACGGATCATAAGTCTGGCTCGAGCAATATGGAGATCTTGCGCCATAATACGCATACGGGTAGAGCGCATCGTCGTAGGGTGCGACTGGACTCGCAATGCATCCGGACATCAATATCAAAAGTGTTGCGGCAGGTGCGGCAACTTGGATGGCATTCATGTTTTCACCCTCTATTACGCCCCCCTGCTCTTGGTACCGATTCAATTTTCCGGCGCCGTCGAACATTGAGCCTATATCAACCACTCGCATAGTAAACTTTACTCTTTGGCACTCAACAATTCGATTCCTTTCGCGAATGTAATCCTGAGTTTAGAGTAAGAGACATCGCGGCTGAAAATGTACCGTTTAGTCGCCGATTTAAAGCAATGACGGTAGGATATGGAATTGACGTGGTGGGATGTCGTCCTTGGGTAACGTTGGTGTCATCTTCCCGTCAGCTTGGTGTGGATATAATTTTCCATTTGTGCCGTTATATTTAACGCATCGGTTCGCAATTTTGTTCTTTTGGGGCGCTCTCCGCCGTCGGTCATAGTAGGCCGAGGCCAAAGGCGCGCGCGCAGGTAGCACTTAAAAATGGCAGTTCGGTAAGTTTTGCAGCAAGTAGCGCTTGGCGAGATTGCTACTGGTCCAGCGACGTAGCGAACGCACTTTCACCACGCCATAGTCCGCCTTGTGACGAGCTTAGGCCCATTTCCTTATACAGAAGTCAGGACTCTTCCCGCAGTGCTTGAATGGTGAGCGCGGCGTCCATGGTTCGCTGCATGC
>NZ_JBXAHL010000074.1:0-15985 GCF_058795055.1 Cupriavidus sp. GW823-FHT06D04
AGCCGTGCTCAATGACCAGCTCCGGTCGTACGTTGAACGGTGGTATCCCTCCATCGCCGGAGAAGAAGACCGCCGCCGTGCCGCATAGTCAGCCCCCGATTTGGCGCGGTCTCATATTGCTCTCGAAAGCACAAGTAGTTCCGTCCCGATCTGGAGCCGGAGGTCGCCGTGACGATGCCAAACTGCTCGGTAAGTTCGAGGCTCGAAGTCACGAGTTGGATCTCTGTGTGCATAGAAAATAGGCGGACCGATGCTGAGAAAAAGATCGGTCCGAAGCTGGATGGCCATGTGGCAACAGGCTTCCCTATTGACTGCCTTAGGCCCCCCCGTTCTAGGCAGCCGATGTAAGGCCGATTCTGTCCGCGTCGACTGCCAGATGCCGAGCCAGCAACAGCAGTGCCACGGCCGACAACAATGCAGCGCCGATCATGTACCAGGCAATGGAGGAGCCACGTCCGGTCATCGACAGCAGTGCGGTCGTAACGAGAGGCGTTGTTGCGCTACCAAGCAACCCGGAGAGCATGTAGCTCATGGATAACCCCGAGTACCTCACTCGTGCACCGAACAATTCCGCCAAGAACGTGGCGATGGGGCCATAGTTGGCGGCAAAGGCGACCATCATCAGCAGGTAGCCAGCAATGGCGAAGCCGACATTCCTCGTGTCCATCAGCCAGAAAAACGGGAACGCGAACAAGGCCTCGGCAAGGATGCCACCAATGATTACCGGCTTGCGTCCGACCTTGTCCGAAAGCCAGCCAAACAATGGCAGCATGACGATGCAGACGGCGCAAGCTAGCAGCACGATCAGTAGCATGGCGTCGCGAGTCAGACCCAGTGATTGCGTGCCATAGGTGAGGCCAAATGCCACAAGCAAATTGAAGGAAGCCCCCGTCGACATTGTGGCCACGCCGCCAAGGATCACCTGCTTCCAGGATTTGCGGAACACCTCCGCGAGCGGCAGGCGCGCCGGACCTCCAGAGCTTTTCACCTTGTCGAAGTCTGGCGTTTCAGAGGTATGCAAACGAATATGTAGACCGACGAGGATCAACACAATGCTGCCCAGGAACGGGATGCGCCAACCCCAGGACAACAGCGCTTCGGACGACAGCGCCGAGGCGTTCAGCAAAAACGCGAGGTTGGCGATCAGCGTGCCGGCGGGTACACCGACCTGCACCCAAGACCCATAGAACCCCCGCTTCCCGGGCGGAGCATGCTCGACTGCCATCAGCACGGCGCCGCCCCATTCGCCGCCGAGTGCCAGTCCCTGTATGACGCGAAGCGTAAGCAGCAACACTGGAGCCCAAATCCCGATCGCAGCGTAGTCAGGCAGCAGTCCGATGCAGAACGTAGCGGCGCCCATCACGACCAGCGAGATCAGGAGCATTGATTTGCGTCCCAGACGGTCGCCGAAATGGCCGAATATAGCTGCCCCAACCATGCGGGCAATGTAGGCAGACGCGAAAGTCCCGAACGCGAGCAGCGTTCCGACCAACGCGTCGAAGCTGGGAAAGAAGACCTTGTTGAAGACAAGCGCCGATGCCGTGGCGAAAATGAACAGGTCATACCATTCCACCGTGGTGCCAATGATGCTCGCCACGGCAACCTTCCTGATCTTCGTCACATCAGCCTGTCGCGTAGCCGTCGCAGCAGTTGAGATTGCATTTTCCATCCGAAACCTCCGTCAGGTTTTCCGCCCCTAGTGTGAGAGGTGATTGCGCAATGCCGGGCGCTCCACGGTCGCGCCCCGGCATCGCCCCTAGCGCGAACTCAGGCGCGATCTCGGCGGCCGGACGTGCGCTCGATGTACGAAATCACCTCGTCAGCCGACGAGATGTCCGCGTAGCGGCGGCCGACATCGCGAAGGTTGTCCTGATGCGGTCCTTCCTCGATATCGCCCACGCAGTCCTCCGGGACGATGGTGCGAAAGCCCCATTGGAAGCTGTCGATCGTCGACGCACGGATACAGCCGCTGGTGTTGCAACCAGTGATGATCACGGTCTCGACACCCTCGCGGATGAAGTAGGGCACAACCGGCGTCTGATGGAAGATTGACGGGCCAAACTTGCAGACAACGACGTCATAGTCCTCGTCGTAGATCCTTGGATCCAATTCCGAGCTCGGATGGTTGAGACGGAATTGCTCTCGCACTGCTGAAATCTTCCAATGGGGCATGTCGCGCTCGGACTTGTACGCGGTAAAGCAACTAGCAATAGGCACGTTGTGCTGGCGCGCGACGTCGAGCAGACGTGCAGTGTTCTGCAGGCCGCGCATGACCAGCGGCGCCCCGCCTAGTGGGTATTGCTCGTCCGTGAACGCCATCTGGTAGTCGATCACCACGATGCCGACCTTACCGTGCATGCCGATTTCCACAGCGCCGTAAGAGCGATTCTTGTAGTCGTCCATGTTTGTACCTCCTGGGTTGAAAAGAACTGCGATTCGATGCCAGGCAGTCTATGACCCCTATATACTTACAGCAATACGTGTCGGTTACCTAAGGAGAACCCCTAGCGTTGGCGCTGCGATGGGCGCCATAGCGGGATGCAAAAGCAATGAACATGACAAAGCCTGCACTTCTGGACGCCGTTGACTATGGCCGGGCATTTGCCCATATGCCCGCCGCCATGATGATCACGCGCCAGCGCATCATTACCGACTGCAATCTCGCCTTCGTGTCGATGTTTCGGGCCACACGGGAGCAACTCGTCGGACAGAGTGTGCGGGTGCTGTATCCGAACCAGGTGGATTTCGAACGATTTGGAAAGCGGGTTATTCCGATCCTTGCGCAACATGGGCGTTTCACCGACTCACGGCTAATGAAACGCCTGGACGACGAGTTGTTCTGGGTCAATGTCGCGGGCGCAAGTGAGTATCGCGACGATCCCTACGCCGAAGCCCTATGGATGTTTGTGGAGATGGCCGATGACGACGGCATCCCGGTGGGGCAGCCGAAGGCGAAAGGCGTGTGGCAGATCGATTCGCAGGCACGCAGCGCGATGACTCGCCGTGAACGCGACGTGGCGACCCTCTTGATCGACAGCAAGACCGCGAAGGAAATCGGAAAAGCCCTGGGAATCAGCCCACGGACCGTGGAGATCTACAGGAGTCGTCTGTTGCGCAAGTTCAATGTGCCGAGCACGCCCGAGCTGATCGAGAAGCTGCTGTCCTGAGGGTAAAGGGATGACTTCCGGAGGGCAGGGCCGGGGAAATCGCAGGACCGATGGAGCAGCGGCGCCAAAGGACGGCTACCGAGCCATGGTGTCAACTGCGAGAGCAAGTCGTTGCGCACCGTCGCAGACCAGAAGGTCCACATTGGTGCGCATTACCGTCGAGCGGCTGTCGGTTAAAGCTTGGGAGCGTCGAAGTAATCGGCCCGAACCGCCGCGCCGATCAGGTTTACCATTAGACGCCCCGCTGCAATGCAACTGATGTTGTTGACGTCGGTTGACGGCGTGATTTCGACGATGTCCATGCCAACAACCCGGCCCTTCTTCACGAGACCGTGAATCAGCTGACGCATCTGCACGTACGTGATGCCACCCAAGGCGGGTCCGGCCACAGCGGGCATCACTGAAGGATCGATTCCGTCGGCGTCAATCGTCAGGTAGTAGTTGCCACCATCGGGAATGTCATCGAGTACAGACTTCATGCCGTTCTCGTGAACGTCGTATGCCGTGTAGAGGTGTGCACCATAGGCGACCGCCGCCTCGTACTCTTCCGGGCGGCCGCTACCCTGGGCGCGCAGGCCAATCTGGAAAATCTCGCCGACATGATCCATCTCGGAGGCACGTCGAATCGGGCTGGAAAGGCCATCTCGCACCCCATTGACGTGATCTCGCCAGTCCAGGTGTGCATCGATATGGATCAGTGTGATCAGCCCGCGCCCCTCGTACGCACGCAGGATCGGAATGGGAATCCCGTGGTCACCACCTAGCGTAATGGGAAGCGCCCCAGCATCGAGGATCTTGCGTATGGCTTGCTCCGCCCTCTGCGAGTGAGAACTCAGGTCCTGAGGATCAGCGGGAACGTTACCGCAGTCGACCACTTTGAGGGCGCGGTTGTCATAGATCGGTCCACCGACGTCAAAATCGTAGTGATTGAGATTGCGGCAAATGCGATCGCTCATGGCACGCACGGCATCGGGTGCCTTGCTCTGGTCGTTGCTGATGTGAGCCGCAGAGTAGGCCTGGCCATACGGAATGCCGAGGATAGCGACGTGTGCATCGAGCTTATCCAGATCAGTGCAGAGCGGCGACCACAGGAAGCTTTGGTGCCTTTTGGATGGGGGGACGGTCAGCGGAAAGGACATGGTTTTCTCCATACAGCGAGGTGGTGCCTGAATCGCGGGCGAACGGTGGCCGACCACCGCACGCAGCGGCAGGCCACATAGAGTCATCGGAAGACGGGAATTATTTAGTGGATGCTGGAAAGGAACTGCCGCAGCTCGGGCGTCGATGGTGACGAGAAGAGTCGATCAGGCGGCCCCATCTCATGTACTTTTCCCTGGTGCATAAAGATGACGCGGTCGCTCACCTTGCGCGCAAAGTTCATCTCGTGCGTCACCATGATCAGCGTCATGCCATCCTTTGCCAATCCCTCTACAACGGCAAGCACTTCGCCCACCAGTTCGGGATCCAGCGCGGACGTAATCTCATCGCACAACAGTACCGCGGGATTCATGGCCAGCGCCCGAGCGATGGCAACGCGTTGTTGCTGACCTCCCGACAACTGATCGGGGTAGTGATCGGCACGTTCGCCAAGGCCTACCCGCTGCAGAAGTCGCCGCGCATCGGCGCTCGACTGCTCCTTTGGAATATGCCTGACCAGACGAGGCGCCAGCATGACGTTCTGCGCCGCCGTCAGATGCGGAAACAGATTGAAATTCTGGAAGACCATGCCAACGTGCTGGCGCAGTTCGCGCATGGCTTGATGGTCGTCGTGCTTGAGGGGCTTGCCATCAACATGGATCGCACCTTGCTGAAAAACTTCCAGCCCGTTGATGCATCGGAGCAGGGTGCTTTTCCCGGAACCGCTCTTGCCAATGATGCAGACAACTTCCTTGCGGGCAATTGACAGATCAATTCCCTTGAGAACTTCGTTGGTACCGAAGCTTTTGCGAAGGGCTTTGATGCTGACCACGCCGTCGGTGGTCTGTTCTTGTGAGGCGGGCACGATCATCTCTTCGATCACGGCAGTGGCTTGCATGTTGGTCTTCCTTAGCAACGGAACCGGCGTTCCAGCGTACGGCTGCAGGCCGACAGCGGGAAACAGATTGCAAAATAGAGGAGCGCGACACATCCATAGACGGTAAAGGGTTGGAATGTCGCATTGGTAATCATTTGTCCGGCCCTTGTCATCTCCACAAATCCGATCACCGATGTGACGGCGGTCGCTTTGACAACCTGGACGAGGAAGCCGACGGTCGGCGCGATACCGAGCCGGAGCGCTTGAGGCAGGATGACAAAGCGCATCTGTTCGCCAAACGAGAGCGCGAGACTTTCTCCTGCCTCCCATTGCCCCTTGTCGATGGCCTTGACGCAGGCTCGCCAGATTTCGCTCAGATACGCAGCCGTATAGAGGATCAGGCAGACAGACGCGGCGAGCAGCGCAGTTGTCTCGAATCCGATCAGCGCGAGGCCGAAGTAGGCAAGAAAGAGCTGCAGAAGCAGCGGCGTGCCTTGGAACACCTGAACGTAGCCACCAACGATGCGGTTCGCAAGCGTACCGCCGCTAAGGCGAAGAAGGACCAGGACGCCGGCGAGCAATCCGCCACCGAGAAAGGCGATCAACGACAGCCCAACCGTCCAGCGCATTGCCAGCGCGAGGTTCCGGGCGATGTCAGCGAAAGAGAAATCGTACATGGCTTATCGTCCGAAAATGAGTCGAAGGCCGATCCGGTTCAGCGCCTGCCTGACGAACATGGCGAGAACGAGATACATCGTCGCAGCGACGATGTAGACCTCGAAATTCCGGAACGTGTTACTCGCTATCTGATTCGCGCTGTAAGAAAGCTCATCCATCGAAATCTGGCTGCAGACGGCCGATCCCAGCATGATGATGATGATCTGCCCCACGAGGGCCGGCCATACTTTCTTCAGAGCCGGCGGCAACACAACCCGACTGAATATCTGCCAACGCGACAACGCCAGGCTCTGTCCCGCCTCTAGCTGACCTCGGGGCGTCGCCTCGATGCCAGACCTTGCGATCTCGCTGACATACGCCCCGAGATTGACGACGTTGGCCAGGAGGCTGGCGGTCAGGGCAGTAAGCTTGATCCCCAAGGGAGGGAGACCGAAGAAGATGAAGAACAATTGCACGATGAACGGCGTATTGCGGATCAGCTCAACGTAACCACCCACCAGCCACTTTGCCCACGCCGGCCCTTTGGCTCTAGCCCAGCCGCAGCCAATGCCGAGCAGGGTGCCGAGCAGAGCTGAGACGGCCGTAATCAACAAGGTCATCCACAGGCCGTTCAACAACGTCGGCCACTGCTTGAGTACCGTACTAAAATCGAATTCCATCTTCAGACCTCGTTATCGCCCCCGAGAAGCAACGCCTGAACGTTGTTCATTGCAGGGAGCTCGGACAATTGATTGAGCAGTTGCTTCGCTGACTGGGGAGCGATCGACAGCGTTGCGCAGGACATGAACTTCTCGTGCAGCTGCTGTATCGAGAGCGGCAACGACGCGGAGCCAATGGGCTTTGCCTGGAAATGCTCGTAGTTGCGCCCATTGCGGCAGGTGAGCCGCACCCAGGCGCCTTCGGGTGCCAGCTCAAGGGTCTTGGCATCCCAACGGCCGCTCGACTCCATGGTGACTCTTTTCATCAGCGCAACGAGCTCCGCAGCGTTGCGAACGCTGCTGTCATCGAGAAGACGCAGTGTGATCTGCCCGTGCAACAAGCTGGCGGCTATGGCGTAGTTCATGCTGAACTGCGATGCCTGACGTGTCGCAGGGAGCACGTACCGGAGATTCGCCACGACGATCGGCGGAACGTCGCACTCAATACCCTGAATGTCCTCATGACGGATGCCATGCCTTGCAACGAGCGCTTGCGCAGCGTCGATCGCAGCATGCGATGAGAGACAGACCGGCACCCGTTTGACATCAATACCGGGCGACGTCAACCGCCACGCATCGCTCAGCCTGTCAAAGGCTGTCGGCTCTACGTGGTTGCTGCCGAAAAGTGCCATCCCGTTTGGATGCTGCAGGATGTCGGCCGGGCCGGTGCAGCCGAGACGCGCAAGCATCGCAGCTTGTATACCCGCCTGGGCCGTCTTGCCCGCAAGCAGCGGCTTGGCGTCCGTGCCAAAGCAGGCCTTGACCCCAACGGCCCCGGAAAGGGCGATGGCCATAGCGTTGAGCGTTTGGTTAGCGTCGAGACGGAGCGCCCGACATGCCGCCGCACATGCGCCAATCACGCCAAATACACCGCTGGTCCACCATCCCGCCTCATAGACGTTCGCACCGAGGGCTATCGCAAGCGCATACTCGCATTCCGAACCCACGATGAAGGCCGTCAGAAGTTCTCGTCCGGAGCAGCCGTTAGACTGAGACATCGCAATAGCGGCAGAGGCGATCACGGCGGAGCCGTGGACGAAGCCCGCATAGCTGTTGTCGTCAAAGTCCAGGGCATGGGCCGCCGTACCGTTCGCGAAGGCGGCTGCATCCGGCGAAACACTTTCCATGTGGCCCACAATCCGGGCATGTCCGGCGCGACTGCTTTCGACCGCGAGTTGCCGGGCGTGTCCTGCGACTGTAGTGGCTGCGCCAGCCAGAGTGACGCCAACCGTATCAATGAGGCAACGCTCGGCGACATGCCAGACTTCGGCCGGGATGCTGTCGGCGCTCATGGTGGCACACCAGTTTGCTAGTGCTGCCAGAGCTGAAGTGGGGGCTTGCGACATCATGAACCTTTCCTGACCTCGTTCATCCGGGCCTTTACTCGGGGAGTTGTCCAGCGGAGGCGCCCAGCCATTTCTTCGATAGTCCGTCGATGGTCCCGTCGGCCTTGGCTTGGCGGATGACGTCGTTGATCTTGGTGCGCAGCTCGGCCTCGTTCTTGCCCATCCCGATGTAGCAAGGAGCATTCGACAGGATCGCTTTCAGCTCGATATCGAGCGACGGATCTCGCTGCTTGATCGCGGCAACAACCGTCGTTCCAATGGCAACCATTTGAGTTTGGCCGGACCGGAACGCCGAAATTGAGCCATTGTTATCATCGAAGCGCTTGGGAACGGCTTTTGGTGCCAGTTCCTCAAGTTCCTTGTCCTGCATGGATCCTCGCGTGACGGCCACCGTCTTTCCCGCCATCTCTTCGAAGTTCTTGACCTGAAGGGCCTTCGCACCGAATACCGCATCAAAGAAGGGGGCGTAAGCGATGCTGTAGTCGATCACCTTCTCGCGTTCTGCGGTCTTCCCTAGCGAGGAGATAGTCAGGTCGGCCTTCTTTGTCTGGATGTAGGCCACCCGATTGGGCGCCGTGACCGGCACCAACTCCAGCTTCACTGCGAGCTTGTCTGCGATATGCTTTGCCATGTCGATATCAAGCCCCTTTGGCTGCATATCACCGCCAACGAAGCCATAAGGTGGGTAGTCGACCGGCACTGCCACGCGGATGGTCTTCTGTTGCTGAATGCGCGCAAGCGCTTCACCGGCAACAGCATTCGAGGCTGGGAGCAGTGCTATAGCGAGCGGAAGAATGACGAGGGGCTTGAGCAGCTTCATGGTATGTCTCCTGTAGGGGCAGGGCGTTGATGTCTGAGGATGGGGACGTCAGCCGATGTCCCACCATTCCCCGAGACCGATTAGCTTCTGCTCGTTCTCGGTCACAGCCTTGCGCGTGTCACCCTTGCTCTTGGCAGAAAGCAGCGCGACAAGAATCTCGCTGACTAGCAGAGCTGGAGTGGCTGTGTCGAAGAACGAGGGCGCTTCGTTTCTTACGATGATGGTTTCGCTAGCGAAGCGCGCGACCGGGGATGCTGGGCTATCCGTGATGGCAATGATCGCCACGCCCTGCTGATGTAGAAAATTTGCGAGTGTCACTGCGCGGCGGGCATATCTGGGCATGCTGCAGACCAGCGCGACATCGCCGGGGCCCGCCTGGTTGATGATAGTCATCGCACCACTTTCACCCGATCCTTCGACCAGCCGGACATTACGGGCAAAGTACGCTGCGACGTGAGCGAACTGAAAAGCAACGCTATAGGACGAGCGTACGCCGAGCGAGTAGATGTTTCGGGCAGCCGCGAGCCGTCGAGCGGACCGGACAATGGCGGCCAGATTTGCTTCCGAGCAAATCGACTGAATATGCGAGATGACGTTGTTCGCCATATCCTGAACCAGTGCATGTTCGCCAATGCGACGGTTCAGTTCAATCAATCCCTCTACGCGTCCGCCGTAAGCCGGACTTCTGGAACGGACCGAGTCAATGAATACCTGCCGCATATCGTCAAAGCCGGCGAAGCCCAGACGCTTTGCAAGTCTCGTCATGGTGGACGGCGGAACGCCTGCCATCCGAGCCTGGTCACGCATTGACATCACAGCCACTTCCTGAGGGCTTTCCATCACGAACTTGGCGGCCTGCCGCTCTTGCTTGGGCATGACGTCCAGTTGTTCCTTCAGGAGGGTGATGATCGTTGAGTATTCCACTTTCGTTGCGCGGTTCATGCTGTGAGTCGAGTGTAGTTCAGATGAGTCATTGATAGCCGATAATGGGTCATTTGGTTCATTGATTCGTGTAAGGGTTTACCTGCTAAGCCTTTGATCTACTGGGCAGGAACGCGCAAGGTCGCCGTGGGCTGGATCAAAATTGATCCAATGTGCCGTATAAGACTGATACGGACGCGCGCGAATGGTGCAGACCCGTGAATCTCTTAGGTCCGCCGTAGCATTGCAGCGTCCGGGTTCTTCAAGCGCTCAGTTGTGGACGGGGCCGTCGACTGAGAGCTCATCGTGGTGCGGCACGCGACCGATGCAGGCGCTTATGACCACGAAGTGATCGGCCGCCTTGCTTCGGTCGTTGCTGAAAGGTGACGTGACTGACCTACTGGGATGCTCGGAGCACGGCAGGGGTGGAATGAAGGCGGAGAGGCTTGTGGAGATTTGATCAGCTGCGGTCTTCGATTGCGTGCTCGAAGAGATCAGCCTTGATAGGACCCAACGCAAAGATGTAGATGAGGCAACCGACGAGGGCGACGATAGATGCGGACACCAACCCGGGCGTGAATGAGCCAGTCCGGTCTTTGAGGTAGCCTATGACAACCGGGCTGGCGAGGCCCGCGAAGTTTGCTACGCAGTTCTGGAATCCGGCGATCGTACCCACGATCGAGCGCGAGCCCCGAGGCGATACGTCGGCGGGGAGTGCAAGAATCGCGGAAGTCGCGGCGGAGACGCCGAAAAATGCGATCGACAGGAGCGCAAGGGCGAACCATGCCTGCGGAACGATGCCTGCCAGTCCAATCGTCGCGCTCAACGCCATACCGACCACGATGCAGAGCTTGCGTCCAACGCTGAGACCAAAGCCGGTTTCTGCAATCTTGTCGGAGGCCCAACCACCCACCCAGGAGCCTACTAGTCCAAGCAGGCCTGGCAGAATCCCGAAGAAGCCTAGTTGAAGAAGCGAAAATCCGCGCTCTTTGACGAGGTATGTGGGATACCAGGTAATGAAGAAGTAGATCACGTAGCTCTGACAGGCAAACCCGAGAGACATCGCCCAGATCGTCTTCGAGCTCAGCAGCGATCGCCACTTGATGCGTACCGACGAGAGGTGCTCGTCCGATTCTCCGTGGTTGATATGCTCGACTTCGGCCTTGTTCAAGAACCGACTCTGCGCCGGAAACTCGGTCGCAGTGAGCAACCATACCGCTGTCCAAAGGAATCCGATCAGACCTGTGACAATGAATGAGGCCTTCCATCCGAATCCAGCGATAATTGCCGTGCACAACGGAATCGCAATTAGCGTGCCGCCCCGCGCACCACTGTCATAGATACCGGTCGCCAGCCCTCGCTCGGTCGGTGGGAACCACCGTTCGACGAACTTGGTTGCCGCGGGGAACGCGCCAGCTTCCCCTACGCCGAGCATCAGACGGACACCGAGCAGTCCGGCACTGGACCGGACGAAGCTAGTTGCAATCGTGAACGTCGACCACCAGACTACCGCTGCCGCAAATACCACTCGGGCGCCCAGGCGGTCGACAAGTGCGCCGGCCGGGATTTGAAACGCGGCATAGGTCCAAAAGAAAGCTCCCAGGATGATTCCGGATTCTGCCGCAGAGAGATTCAGTTCCGCGTTCATATAGGGTAGAGCTACGGACAGGTTTGCCCGGTCCATGTAGTTCGTCACGATCGCAATGAATGCGAGGCCCACCATGAACCATCGATAGCGCGTTGGCTTCGATGCGGCCATCGCTGTTGGCTGCGCTGCTGCCATGGCATCTCCTTTTGTTGCGTAGCCGTGCGTTGCAGGCGACTCGACGGCTACCTGGTTGCTGCCAGCCTCTTGCGCGCTTCGGCTCTGACGGAGGGACAACGGCGCGCGATTCATACTGCCCATTTGACGGCGGCGGTCGTGGCGACGTGCCTGCTCGCAAGGCACCCCTCGCGCAGAATTTTGACATAGCCCCCCTTATGTCTAGGGCCGGTCGCGGGGTCACGAGCCGTCAGAAATAGAACAGCCCCGCGGCGCATGGACGTGCACGGCCACTCGCCCGCGGCGCGCGCAGCGCCGGATCCCCCGTTTGGATCGTCGGATGGCCCGCGACGCGGGGTGGCGCCGATCTTCCGTACGGGCTGGGCGGAAGGGCGCGCGGCAACTATGGCCGTCGTCATCGGACGCACGCGTGGCTGTGGGTCGGATCGCCGGCCGGCGTCCCTCCTTTCGCGCGCGTCCTGGCCACGGCCTGCTCCCACCGCGTGCGCCGGGGCTCAGCCTCGGGGTGAACGGACGGTCTCCGGTCGGGCACCAACAGACGGTCGCGTTCGAGTGACCCCCGCGTTGGGCCCAGGGCCGGTGTGCGAGAATACGCCACGGCCAAAAGCGGGACTCGCTCCGGTCGCGACCACACAACGCGGAGACGAATTTGGCCAAGAAGCTACTGGTCGGCCTGATTACGATGGTACTGGCAACCTCGGCGTTTGCCGGCGAGCGCTACATAGAAGTCTGGAATCCGCCGGAGGCGCGCAGTGCTGCCGGAAAACCCCCGAAGCCATCGGCACACAAACCGAAGAAAAGTCGTGTGGCTCCTCCTGCAACCAGCCGGACGCGTCGCGTAGCGGATGTATCCACGTTACGGCCGGCCGCAACGGCAAGGCCGGGCAGGCCGACATTCCACGACCTTCCGCGACAGATGACGCCAGAAGGCAACGTGCTTCGTGTGGCAGGCGGCCAGTCTCGCATTGACGTTGAGCGCTGACGCAGTCCGAGCGCGACACGGGGTGATCGTCCTTTGGATGCAGATTGAAGGCGGCGGCGCGACCGTATCAGTTTGCTGCGAAAGGACGATTACCCCTTCATAGTAACGACGGTCCACCTGGGGGAAGCTCCGTAGGTTGGGTATGAACGGCACGCGGCGCTTCTCCAAATGCCGTCGTATGCATGCTTAGCTGTTCTTGGCGCAGCCGATCACGTCGGCCAGCTCGTCGACGGTGAGGTATCTGCTGGTCATGCCAGGCCACCGTTTTTCCTGATCATCTCGATAGTGCATGCTGCTGCTTCGGTCATGCGATGAATCGTTGCGGCTGGGTGCTGGCCGCGATGTAGAGAGGGTGCTTCGGGCTGCCGTCCTGGTTGAGCCCGAGGTGGTAGAGCAGATTGCCGCGCCCGCACATCCGGACAATGAGCAGCACCTCGGCCGCGCGGGCCGGTGCCGACTTGTGCGCGCCCCAGGCGCAGATCATCATCGAGCAGCGGTCAATTGCGTCCATGATGGCGCCATCGTTTTGGACTGCACGATCGCCCAGCGGGGCAGGGTGGGTCAGGAGGCCGTCCGGATCGGTCGAACGCAGGGGAAACAGGTTCACCACCTCCAGCCGGCCATACCTGCCCGCCAGCGCGCGCTGCAAGCACCGGGTGATGGTCGGGTCGCTGACGTGGTGGTCGGCGGTCGACGGGTTGAGCATGATGAATCCCAACGCCGGGCGGCTGGTGTCCCATTCGCGCCAGAGCCGGTACCGGTATTGCTCGCAGTCGGAAAGGAGACTGCCGGCCTCGCCGTCCAAGGTCTGGATTGTCATGAGCTTCATGCTACGATTCTCCGCCCAAGCCAAAGGAGTTGAAGATGTCGAAGTCTTTTCACATCCATTCCCCGCAAGTGGCGAGCGATGGCGATCGGGTGCTTTTCACGTTCGAAGCAAACGGTGAAAAGGGGAACGGCTTTGTCTCGCGTTCCGCCCTGGATGAGTTGGCTCAAGGCCAGGTGGGGCACCTTGTCGACGTCTTCCATCGACACCTTGATCGAATTCAGGAACAGGCGCGGCTGCAGTGGGCGGTGAACCCCATGAACAAGGTCATTGTCCTCGGATCCGGCGACTTCTAGCCCGTTCGTCATAGGGATTACCAAGGTCGGGATGAGCTGCCTCGGCATCACGCGGCCAGTGGAGCGGTAGTGGGCCATGCTGCGATCCTCCTAAAGGCGAGGGGACAACAATGAGCGAAGTCAGCACGTACCAGTATCGCGGCCATGCCATTCAAATTGCGGTAACGGCGAACGGCGGCAATTGCTCGCTGAGCATCCAGATAGCTTGTGCGGCAGAAGGGCATCTGCCTGTCTCGTCTTGGTCGGTTAAGGAAGCAGGCGCCGTCGAATCTGTGGTCGCTAATGCGCTTACTCGTGCGAAGCGGGTAGTCGATGTGTCGCTGGGGGAAACCGCCAAGAATGGTCAGTAGCATCAAGCAGTCCTCCTGAACTCCGCCACCCACACCCACGGGTTCGCTTCCCATGAAGTGGGCCCGTTGATCTGCTCCCAGAGCGACCGATAGCTGCCTACGCTATCGGTGCTCAGTCCGGTGTCGGCGTGGTGCGTCCATTCGCCGTCAGCGCTGGGGCGCGGCTCTATTCGGGGTGATGGTGCTTTCGGTGCTGATTGACACGGTTTCAGCAAGAAAACCGTTCTGTATCAATGAGTTGTGCAAAGAGCTTTTCGTGAAAAACTGGTGTGTGTAAACTCTTGATTTCAAAGACGATTCTTCTCGCCAGCGTATCATTTTGCAGCGAAAGCACGATCACCCCCAGTAGAGCCGAATTTTGCGGTTCAGAGGATCATCCAGATGGCGGATGCGGCTCACGGAAATAGAGCGGGCGCCTCATCCGTCTGGCGCGGTCTGCCATGTTTGCCGTCTGAGGAAACAGCGCCAAAAGGAGGGCTGGCCGGGGATTCGCGAATATCTTAAATGGACCGCACCGCCTCGGCGGCCACCTGCTTCAGCGCGTCCGGCAGGATGGTCAATGGTCACGCGCGTGCGCCCGCGCAGCTCCTGCCAGAGCGCCTGCAGCACCTCGGGCAGTGCCTCATACTACCCTTGCGCATCAGGCTTTAGAGCTTGTTGGCGGTGGGCGTGACGCCATAGCGGAAGAACAGCACCCCGCAGACCGGGCTCGGCCGGGATTCGCAAATATCTGTAATCTGGCACGCGGCGAACGAGGCCGCCACCGGAGAACTCGCCACGCTGCGCGCCGAAGCCCGCGATGCGGCGAGCGTCGAACACTGGCTCCGACCTGCCGGCGATTACTCTCGCCTTGCGCCAAACGCTTGGCGAATGCCCGGTGATTGACCTCGTCCCAGCACCCGAGCGTGATGAGAAGCTTGCGCATGCGGTCGCGATGTTGCAGCACTTCTTTTTGCAACTGGCCTCGGGTCGCTGAAAGTCGGTCGCAGTGGACTCCGGACTCGGGGCTCAGTCCAGATGGATCTGATTGGCCCTTGCGATGTTCTGCCATACCAGCAGGTCGGCTCGCACCGTCTGCGCGAATTGCTCCGGTGTCTTCAGCGGCGGGTCGACCAGGTTGAGTTGCAGGAACCGCTCGCGAAGCTCAGGCGCTGAAAGCGTATCCAAGATCTCGCGGTGTACCGCGGCCACCACGGAGTGGGGGGTTCCTTTGGGTGCGAACACGCCATACCAAGCATCTGTATCGAAGGGGTAGCCCTGTTCCGTCATGGTCTGCAGTTCCGGCAGCGCGGGGCCGCGATGAGAGCCAGTGATGGCGATGCCGCGCAGCTTCCCGTTCTTGATCAGTGGCACGGAACTGGTGGCATCGACGAAGGCGACCTGGATCCGCCCGCCCTGCATGTCCTGGTAAATTTGACTGGTAGTCTTGTAGGGGACATGACGGATATCCAGGCCGTTCCGACGCTTCAAGGATTCCATGACAAGCTGTCCCGTTGATCCTGGTCCCCAGGTTGCGTAGTCGTACTTGCCGGGGTTTGCCTTCACCAGGGCCACAAAGGTCTTGAGATCTTGCGCCGGGAAGCCATTGGAGACAACCAGGTGGATGCCTCCGGAGAAGATCTGCGCCACCGGCACCAGGTCACGTGTCACCTCGAATGGCAGTTTGTTCAGCAACGCCTGGCTGATGACGGTCGATGACGAACTGGCAAACAGCAGCGTGTAGCCATCGGGAGCGGACTTTGCCACGGCGTCGACCCCGATGACGCCGTTGGCGCCGGGCCGATTGTCCACGACCACAGGCTGCTTTAATGACCGGCTCAGTCGCTCCGCAAAGATCCGCGCGATCGTGTCAGGGCCGCCGCCACCTGCACTTGGAAGAATCAGCCGCACCGGCCGCGCGGGCCAGGTGTCCGCGAGTGCCGTGCTGGTCATGCAGGCCAGGGCCAGCCATGCACACCGCGCCAGGTACCGTGAGGCCGCAGAAACGCGGCCGGCGCATAAGGTCCCGATTTTCATTTGTGTCTCCTCCTTCTATGAGCAGTGGTTTGTCAAGTCCCTTTGGGAGGTTGGGGCTAGTCGACCGACGATCAAACTTCCTACGTGC
>NZ_JBXAHL010000075.1:0-15651 GCF_058795055.1 Cupriavidus sp. GW823-FHT06D04
GTAGAGCATCACGTAGCGCCGTAGGAATCCTCGTCCTTTCCGCCGTAAGGCGGCAGCCGAAGGCTGAGGACGGGGAGTATGTCAACACGTACAGCCCGGCCAGCGCCGCCGCCACCATGATCGCGCCGCACACGGCCAGGCCCAGCTCGAAACCGCGTGCCCCCGGAACGTTCTGCACCAGCACGCCTGTGACCAGCGGCGCCAGCACGCCGGCCAGCGACGACACCGATGCATCGATGGCGAGGATCGCACCGCGCTGCCCCGCCGGCACGACCTCGGCCAGCATCGCCGGGCCCAGCGAATAGATCGCCGGCGCGCACACGCAGGCCACTACCAGCAGGCCCACCCGCATGGCCGGCGTGGTGTCCGGCCACAGCAGCAACAGGAAGAAGCCGCCGGCCAGCAGCAGCATGCCGGCCGAGACCCGCCCGCGCGCAACCCGCGACGACACGCCGCGCGCCAGCAGCCGCTCAGAGAACCATGCAATGGCCAGCGTCAACGGCAGGTTGGTGCCGATGATCAGCGCGAACAGCTTGCCGCTGACGGCGTGGCCGAAGCCCAGCCCGCTCTGCAGGTAGGCCGGGATCCAGGTCAGGCACAGCGCCAGGCCCCAGTATGCCGCCAGCCGCAGCGCGAAGCAGCCGAGCACCGTGGGATCGCTCAGCAATACGCGGTACGGCAGGCGCAGCGGCGCGCTCGCGGCCGCGGGGGCGTGTGGGGCACCGTGCCCCGCTGGGCGTTCGTCGAGCGTCCCTTCGCGCCCGAGCGCCAGCCACGCCACGGCCCACAGCACACCCAGCGCCGCTAGCACGTAGAAGTTGGCGCGCCAGCCCCAATGCACGGCGACCGCCGGGATCAGGAAGCCCGCCAGCACGATGCCGATCCCGGCCCCCTGCGTCAGCACCGCCACGGGCAGGTTGCGCCGGCGGTCCGGAAACCACTTGTAGCAGGCGTGGATCGCCACCGGCGCAGCCGGCCCTTCCATGAAGCCCAGCAGGATGCGCGAGACGATCAGCACCGCCAGGCTGGACGACAGCGCCAGCGGGATCTGGCACAGCGACCATGCCAGCGCCATGCAGACCAGCAGCCGCGAGGTCGGCGTGCGGTTGGCAAGAAAGCCGCCCAGCACGCCGGACACCGCGAACAGCCAGAAGAAGCTGCTGCCGACCAGGCCGAACTGCGCCGGCGTCAGCCCCAGTTCATCCATCATCGGCGCGGCCAGCAGGCCCACCACCATCTTGTCCATGGCGTTGACCACCAGGAAGAAGAACAACAGCACTGCGGTCAACCACGCGCGGCGCGGCTGGTAGGACATGGTCATGCGAGGTCTCCCTAAGGGCGGACATCGGTCTCCGGGCGGCACCTGATAGGCACGGCGCCGCTCAATTCGTAATATGGATTACGTTTTCGGGCCAGTATGTTGGCCGGATACGGTTCACGACATCCGTAAAAACACGGACATGCCGGGGCGGGCCCAAGCCACGCCCCGCGGGGAGAAAGGGTCGTCATGGAAAACAAGCTGACCGGGCTGGAAGGCCACGCCGGCTATGCCGCACCGCGCTATTCGCGTGGCCTGCGCACCACGCTGCTGCTGCTGGAAGCCGGCCGCCGGCTGCTGCGCGAGCGCACGCTGGAACAGGTCTCGATCCAGGAAATCTGCGCGCACGCCGGCGTCACGACCGGCGCGTTCTACAGCCGCTTCGAAGGCAAGGAGAGCTATTTCAAGGCTTTGCAGGCCCTGGTGCTGACCACGCTGCGCAAGGCCATGGCCGAGCGCCTTGCGCAACTCGACACATGCCCGCCGACGCTGGAAGACGCCGTGTGCACGCTGGCGCGCGACAGCCGCATCTGGGCCTACCGCAATGCCGGGGTGCTGCGTGCCTCGCTGGTTGCCCGCGTCACCATCGGCGAGGATCCGATCCGGCAGCTCAACCGGCAATACATGGACGACCTGGCTTCACGCCTGGCGCGGCTGCACCCGGCGGGCGCCTCGCCGGAACTGGAACTGCGCATCCGCTTTGCGCACCAGGCCCTGGCCGGCACCCTGCTGTACGCGCTGATCAACCGCGACAGCACCTTTGCGCTGTCGGACCGGCGGCTGGATATGGAGATGGCGCGGGCGTTCCTGCTGTACGCGGCATAACGGCCGGCCCTCGCCACGGAGCACGACGCACAAGGGCTTGAGCCGCGACTACTTTGGCCAATTGGCCTCACACAGGTTGGCAATGAGCGGGCACAGGACCTCATCGCGATTGTCGCGGCATTGCCCAACAAGACTTCTCAACTCGGTCCGCAGCATCCGCAAATCGCGCAGCCGTTCCTCGACGACTTGCAGCGTTTGTTCGGCCAGCGCACGCGCAGTTCCGCATTTGCTGCCGTCGTTCAGTTGCAGCAGCGTACGAACCTCGTCCAGGGTGAACCCAAGTGCCTGGGCCCGGCGAATGAAATGATGCCACTGCAGGCTGTCCCCGGAATACTGACGAATGGCGCCATGCACGCGTTCGGGTATCGACAGCATTCCGCATCGTTGGTAATAGCGAACCGTTTCCACGCCAACGTTGGCCACCTTGGCCAACTACCCATTTATCAGGGTCGACTCCATCACTTGACTCCGTACTCAGAGGGCGATGCAGTGCCCTGCATACGGCGAAGGAATCATCGAAGACCGCGAACTCCGCCATGCAGTCGGCGAGCCCCGACGTCATGAATTGGCATGGGAAAGCCCCCAAACGTGACAAGCGCGGAGAGACCAGGCTGGCATTCCGGCTAACCTGCGCTCTCCGCAAAGCTCCTGCACTCAGGCTTCATCGCCACGGCTTTCGCCCTGGCAACGGCCCCTCGGTACGCCCGATAGGAGCAGCTTACTGGTTCTTCGTCTTGTCTACGCTGGCCGCGGCCTTCGCGGCGTCGGGCTGCGCCACAGGCTTCGCCACATCCGCCTTGGCTTTCGCCGTGTCGGAATCATTCTTTGCGTCAGCCTTCGCCATACCAGCCTCGGTATGGGCGGCCTTCGTCTTGCTCGCATTGTGGTGGCTGCCCTTGGCGGCTGACTTACTGGCATCGGCCTTTACGTCAGCCTTCTCCTTATTGGTGCTGGCTTGGGCCTTTACTTCATGCGCGCCGGCACTCTTGTGGTTCTTGTCGGCCTTTGCCTGCGTGGCGCTCTTCTCCTTGACGACCTTCGCCTGGTCTTTCGACGCCCCGCCCTGCGGCTGAGTCGCGGAAGCTGGCACAGCAGTCTGCGCGAAAACGGTACCGACGAGGGCGGCGGAAGCGAGTGCAGCGAACAGCTTCTTCATGACGTGGACTCCTGGGAAAAATTCAGCAGCTCGGCGATGCGCCTTGCTTACCGGAACAAACGGTACGGTCGGCGTCCGAGTTGACCCACAAGTCGTGACAATCCGTAAGTTCTGCAACCAGCAAACTTGAATCACGAGCCCATCAAACTCCACGAGCAATTTGCTGGCCGGAAACCTCAACCGCTGTCGGCCGGCGGATGTCGAGGCTTCCTTTCGCCTGATAGTCCACGGGATGGTGCGTACGACCTACTATTGCTTCGTGGCGTCCTTGCTCATGGAATCCTTTTCCATCGTACCTTTGCTCATGCCCTCCTTCTTTTCGTGGGGCTTCTTGGCGTGACTCTTGCTCATTTTTTCTTTTTTCATGTCCATATCGTCCTTCCCCATGGACTCTTTCGCCATGCTGCCGCTGGCACCCATGGCGCCCTTTCCCATCTCGTCCTTCTTCATCGCGTCCTGTGCCCATGCATGGCTGGCAAGCAACACCGCGGAGGAAAGCAGCAAAACCAGGCGTTTGTTCATGTTGTACCCCTTGATTGGATTGGTAGGGAGAAGCCGGCAGACTTGCCGGTCAGGTTTCGGGGGGTCAGGAGCCCCCAAACCAGTTGTATCCCTGGTCTTCCCAGTAACCGCCGGGATACTTGTTTGTGACGTAAATCGCGACAATGTGCTTCGGGTTCTTGTACCCAAGCTTGGTGGGCATGCGCAGCTTTATCGGAAACCCATACTTCGGCGGCAGGCGTTCGCCATCGTAGGTGAAAGTAAGCAAGGTCTGTGGATGCAGCGCAGTGGGCATGTCGATGCTTGTGTAGTAGTCATCGGCGCAGAGAAAGCCCACGTATTTTGCAGTGGTATCGGCTCCGACGCGCTGGAGAAAATCAGAGAAGCGTGTACCGCCCCACTTGCCGATGGCACTCCACCCCTCGACACAAATATGGCGAGTCACCTGCGCCGTCTGCGGTAACGCGTAGAGTTCTTCGAGGGTCCATGCCGTCCTGCGCGAGACCAAGCCACCGACTTCCAGTTGAAACGCGTTGGCATCTACCTCTGGTACATCAGCGAGGCCGTAGTAGGCATTGAAAGGAAACGGCCGCGTCAGCCTTGACTCGGGATAGGTCGGCGCCAGCCGGTTAGGGTCGAACAGCCAGCCCTGCACGCGGTCATTGAAGCGCGAAACTGCCATTAGAAAGGACTCAACCGACGGTTTGTCGGTAATGCTGCAGCCCGTCAGCAGTAGCAAGCCACCAAGCGTAATGGCACGCTTTCCGAACAGTCGGCGAGATGGCATGCTCAGCTCGCGCGTTGCATCGTGCAATATCAGCTTGCGGTCGAGCCTGACGATTTGCTCAGCTTTGCTCATGACCATTCTCCGCATCGAGAACTAGCGTCCGCGCAACATGATGATGAGTGTGCGTGGTACCAGCAACACCATCACCACATGGATGACAAGGAATAGCGCAATCGCGCTCATGCCGATGAAGTGCACCCAACGCGCAGCGTCGTAGCCTCCCATCAATACACGCAACAAGGGAAATTGAACCGACTTCCAGATTGCAAGGCCAGACAGCACCGTCAGCACAATCACCACCACCACGCCCACATAGAAGAGCTTCTGGGCAGCGTTGTATTCGGCCAGATTGGGGTGCGCGAGCTTGCCACGCATGGCTGCTGCAATGTCACGCAGTGCCGCTGGGACGGAAAGCGGAAAGAAGCGCCGCCGGAAACGGCCCGTGACGATATTCATCACCAAATAGAACAGGCCATTGGCGACAAGGAGCCACATCGCCGCAAAATGCCACTGCAGGCCCCCGGCAAGCCAGCCGCCCAGAGTGATTGCATTGGGAAAGTGGAAGCCGAACAGCGGCGATGCGTTGTAGATGCGCCAGCCGCTAAGCATCATGATGAGCACAGCGATGAGATTCAGCCAGTGCGTGATGCGAACCCATGCAGGCTGGATGGACTGGCTGTGCGGCGCCAGCTTATCGGGCGGCACATGGTGGGCATTCTTCACTTGCTTTCTCCGACGCCAGGCGGCACATCGGTGACCGCCTTCTTCACCACGTTCGTCGTCCCAGACGCCGAGACCTTACAAGGTCAGTGCATGCTTGCCCTGCCACCCTAGGTTCCGCTGCTGGCGAATGCGGCAAACGACACTTGTCAGCTCAGGAAATCCACACCGGTTCGGCTTTTGAAATAAGAGCGACACGCACATTCACGATAGGAGCAAATCCCGGAGGAGGCAAAGCAGGCCTTCGCTCTCCGTCCGGCCCTGCATGGGGTGTATCGACCGTGGACGCGAAGCCCCGATCGGAGGAAGCAGAACCGACGTATTGGCGGCCCCGAAACTGAAGCCTCGCTCGCCCGCGGCCGGGCTGGAAGATTCCCGAACTCGTTCCATGCTGGTAGAGCCAGCGCCGCTGCTGTCAGGGAATGACCAGTCGGTTCCCGCCTTCGGAGGCTACCTTTGCGTTCGTATGTGGCTCAGGTCGAGAGGCAGTGCGAGGACGGCAAGTCGGAAAACTGCAAAGGTGAATTATCGGGGGGCGGATCTCAAAAAATCTGGGCTCCAACCCGGCCGGTTTGGCGTGCAAGGTGCCGCGCCGGCGATTCCGTTAGAAGCGCCCAATTCCGCCCCAGTCTTGGTTTCCGGGCAGTTCCGGGGCGGGGGTTGGGCAGATTTAACGCAGGTTTTGGCGACTTCTAATGGACAGGACCAACCATTGTTCTTGGAAAATGAAAGCGTTTCTCGTCCATGTACGCCATCTCGTAACCCCATGAATTTTTGGACTTTTTCGCCTTAGCGCGTCGCACCGCAGAAACGCCGTTACCTCCATTCGCGCCAATATTCCCCTTCTTGGTGCTTGCGGGAAATGAAAGCCTTGTATCGCCGGAGAAAAGTGTCTTTTCTGCCACGTTTCGTAGTGCATACTGATGCCTTTGCGCGTTGCCAGCCGGCACATAGTCAAGTTGTATAGGTGCTGTCTGCTCAATCAACGGGATAGGCGATGCCACCAATAGGCGATGCAATTTCAGCGTTACAAGAAGGTCGCTGGAGAGACTACCTAGAAGCCATACATCCAAGGCTGAAAACCGACAAGGAGCAGCTGTGGAAAGAGCTTGCCGCTGAGCATCCAGTCTCAGTGGATTTGATAACTATCCTAGTGACGCTCCCGAGTGAGCATGCTCGGGACGCGTGTCATCGCCTCCTTCCTGCCATCGGAAGGCTGCCCGCTATCACCTTCGAGGAGGCGCTGAGGCTATTAGATTTTGCCGAAGCGCTCGAGCCATCATATAGACACGCTCCTGCACGAGAACTGACTCCTCATATACGCGCGCGAAGCAACTTGGGCATCGAGATTGGAGACTATCTTAGAACCCAGACGGGACGTGGTGAAGCCGCACATCGAGTCTGGGCGAACGCGTTCGCCGCGGCAGCCCCAGAAGTGGCGGCTCGCTATGCAATCGGTTTGATGACCGGAAATCTCGTTGACAGCCAGCTACTTATCAGCTTGCTTGATTTCTTGCCGTTGGAAGCACCAACTGTCCGGTCGGAGCTGGCTGCATACGAGGGACAACTTGCTCAGTTGCTCCTGCTAAGCGCCACTGAAGTCGGCCCTGTATCCTGGTCGGGGCTAGCGTCCATCTCCAATCTATCACCTACTGCGGCGACCTATTTAGTAGACGCCATCGACTCCGGCAATATCCAAGCCGCAATGGCTGTCGCAAGGTCGCTCTACCGACTAAATACCCCTAGCTTCGGTGCTACTGCAGCGCCAATCCAGGACATCATTAGGCGCCTGCTCACCATTGGTGTTCACCACCAGGAAGCACGCCAGCAAATCGACCAGTCCATCGCAGGCCTGATGTACCAAGACTCGCTTCGGCCGCACGCTGTGGCTTGCCTACCGGACTTATGCACCATTCAATCGGACGTTGTTGAGATGTTCGGTGAGACCTTTCGCGAGCTGGGGAGCCATTCTGATGACTTCATAATGGTGTTGTCCGAATGGTTGCTTCGTTCCAGTGCGAACTTCGCGTCTATCGGAAGCCTGCTTTCGCTCTGCACGACACAGCAAGCGCCCGTCGGTTTGAACGGAAAAGCATTCGTTGCACATGGTACGGAGAGTTCCGTCAAGGCCGTACGAAGGCTGCTCGCTGTGACGCATCACGGTCCGACTTTATGTCAATTTATCGCCGCTCTTGCCGAGTTGAACGAGATGGGGGACACGCGATTCCGGCTGGCGGGACAGATGCTTAATTTGAGCTTCGCTGAGTATCCTGGCGCAACCGAGGAGTTCTTGAAGGAGAAGACTAAGGCTTGCCCGCGAACGAACCCCGCAGCACACGTTTTCCGTTCCGCTTACGCGGACGCGTTGCGCTGGCGTAGAGTTCTGGCCAAGCTCCCACAGCGTAAGGAACTACGCCCAAGCGATGCCGAGTCGCAAGCGCTCAAGGCGATGAAAGGACGCGTTAGGCGCGAGATTATGCGTGTGGTTGAAGAACAATCAGTAATCGCACAGTTTGCTACCAAGGCAAACGTGGCGCAAGGTAGAAAATTCGCATCTCACACACAGTCCCGGGCACCCCAGATAACCGAGATGGCTGAGGCAAGCCACTCGGTAGAGTTGCCGTCCAGCGAGCTAGCTGACCCCATGCGAGGGGAGCTTGAGCGTCGGCACCTCCTTAGGAGCGCCCGATGACCGACAGTCTGCGCCTACTACTTGAAGACTTTCTTGGGCTCATGCGAGAGGAAGGGGAACTTGACGTTTTCCTCCCTCTGCTCATGTCAGCCATGGGGCATGAGGTCGTCTACCGTCCCCAGAAGGGGACGCGGCAGTATGGAGTTGATATAGCCTCGGTCGGCCCAGATAGTGACGGTAAAACGAAGCTCTTTCTGTGGCTCGTCAAGTGTGGCGATATTGGTAGAAGCGACTGGGACTCTGGACCGCAGTCAGTTCGTCAGTCCATTAACGATGTCGGTGATGTTTACCTTCGCAGTCATCTCGCGCCAGAGCATAAGGCGCTTACGAAGAAGCTGCTCATCGTCACTAACGGTGACTTCAATGCCAATCTGAATGAGACGATTTCCGCGTTTCTCGATACCTGGTCTCGAACGAAGAGGGTGCAGACCGAGCAAGTCAATGGTTCAAAGCTAGCGGCCTGGACAGAGCGACACCTACTTGATGAGTACATTCTTCCCAGCTCGAACCGTGCTTTACTACGACGGATGCTCGCCAATGCGACATCACCTGAACTATGCGTTCGGGTCGGCCGCAGACTTATCGACGACATGCTTGGCAATGCGGTGGCACCATCGAAGACACCCGGAGCGCAAACAAAACGACTCCTTACTGGAATACGAGGGCTTCGGACGGCACTGAGTGTCTTGCAGGTTTGGGCGGCAAGCGAGGACAACCTGCTCGCCCCCTACATCCTGTTGCAATACGCGGTGTTGGCGGCATGGTCTCGCCTACATGAGCGGCTACAAGCTGGCGAAGCCGACCTGTGTCGTGAATTCGGTGCTTTGCTATTCCAGTTAGCCTCACTGGCTGAGACGTACCACCAGCGCATGGATACATACTACCGTGTGCAGGATGCGTTCGCCAATGCACTACCGGACAGTCTTTTGGTATCTCGGATAGTCTTCGAGGAACTGGGCAGACTTGGGCAGCAGGGTTGCTTCTGGGCATTCCAAGCCGCAGTAAGTGAGAATGGCGAATTGGACCAGCCTGCCCACAACTATGCGAACCGAGTTCTGGCTCTTCTTCAAAGTCACAGTTGCTCCGCCCTTCCCGCGTACGACCACCACTCAGCGAGCATTCATGCAGCTCTCTTGCTGCTTGTTGTGACTGGTAACGGTGACGATGCACGCCAGTGGGTCAAGGAGCTATGCCAACGCTTGCACTACGCCACGAGCTTGCGCAAATTCCTGCCGATGTCGGCGACGTTCGAGGATGCGATTCTCGTGCGCCATGGACATGAGGAGATGAGCGAGGATTTCTGTTCGACCTCCACGCTTTTACCCATTCTGCTGACTTGGACCGCGGCCCTCGGGATGAACGATGGTTACGAGTTCTTGCGAACGGAGGTGCTGCCCAGGCTAAAGGACACTACGCCCAATTTCTGGAGCTCTGAGCAAGGATATGACTCAGTGGTAGCCGATGCTGGAGCGCTACATGAGCACGGAATTGGCGAAGCTGTCATGCAAGTACCGGAAGCTCCCTTAGAATTTCTCCGTCAGATGTCAAAGGGATTGGACGGAGTGGAACACATCGAGCAGTCGTTCTGGTACCGGGCTGGCGCTCCCTACATACCACTCCTTGCAGCACTTCATTGGCAGACGCAAGTCCCAAGGGAGGCGCTTGTCCAACAATCGATGGCATTCGCAGGCGTGGAGCTGCCCACATCTGAC
This sequence comes from Cupriavidus sp. GW823-FHT06D04, assembly GCF_058795055.1. Lineage (NCBI taxonomy): Bacteria > Pseudomonadati > Pseudomonadota > Betaproteobacteria > Burkholderiales > Burkholderiaceae > Cupriavidus > Cupriavidus sp. GW823-FHT06D04. Next base: position 9,712 of record NZ_JBXAHL010000075.1, read on the forward strand.
TCTAGCTGAGCTCGCCTCGATAGCTGGACAACTACAGAGCCACAGTTTCAGGCTCCAGCTCCACAAAGGCTTATGCCCACCGGACGCAGGTCCTTCCTCTCCATCAGCGATGGCTTATCTCCTACCTGACAGGAAGTCGACCCAATCTGACGCGTAGGCACACTCCATGGGCGTTGTGTCCTCTTCTATGACAGGACAACCTGAATGTTCGATGCGTTTTCTGAACTTGGTTGCTACAGGCTCGGGTATCTCATTCAAGCGAACGTAATCGGTGCTTCCGGAACGATGAACAGGGACCTTCAATGGCTGAGGCCGAGGTGGGAGCTTCTCCTCACCAGTCAAGGCAACGGCAATTGAGCGAGCAACAAGGTCCCAGACTGACGCCGCGAATCTTGGGTATTTGTTAATCACCACTCGCTCGGGATGGCTGTACAAATCTTCTTGCAATTCCACGACATAGTCGGGAGCTGCGCCACTATTGAGCCGCCCAAGCTTCGCGGTCGCTATTACTCGGCCGCGGCCGTCTTGCCCTGCCGAAAGAATTTCAACGGTAACTTTGAGCATACAAATCTCGAAAAAGCACGGGCAAAATTCGTCCCGCAAGAACGCCATCAGCTAATAGTTCCATTCTTCCCTCCCAGAAATAGATTACGCCGGTCAGTTGCAAGGTGACACGCGCCGGCGTCTGCCCCCTTGCTTGCGTCGCTTAAATCAGAAGTCAATCTTGAGCTCCTGCTCATCATCAACTGACAAGACGTCCCACACTGCACCCTCATCCGACTCCGGCACAGCCGGGTTCGCCGTCCTGTTGAGTCTCCAATCGAGATGGTTAGCATCCTGCTCATCCATACGAGCCTTCGCCTGACTCCTCGCCCGACGTGCTCCCTCAGCGAACGAGACTGATGCGTTTGCCTCCGCTGCAGCCATCTTTCTCTGCTTCGCTTTACTGATAACTCCTGGCGTGACTGTCTCGGAAACTGATGGCGCACTCCTCGCATCGTGGCTCGCTTCCGAGAACCTCTTATTCTTCACCATGTTCATGAATCGATGCAGGCACCAACTCGAATCGCCGAATTGCATTCGAGTTCGCCTCGTGGCATCGAGGCGCTCAAGCTTTCCGTCTGGGCCTTCCCAACGCACGTGCAGTGGAGCGTTAGGAACGCGGTACGCTTTCACGACTAGGCTCTGCCCGCCATGCATCTTCTCATGAAGCTTCGCGAGTTCCTTGAGGAGCGAAGAGGTGTACTCGTGCTTCTCAAACGTGACAATTCCTCCCGGCGCAGGAACGTCAATCTCTTCGCACAATTTTCGAAAGATGACCTCTTCCGGCCACTCCCAAGAAGCATCCCCTCGTTGTTGCCTCATGTTGAACTTGAAGATTTCAATGGGCACTGGTCGCACTCCGCTTTCAAGCATCTTTTCTGTCAGCAAATGTCGAACATCCATCGTCAGGTTCCGCTTGCTTATAGCCGAAAGAAGCGCTTGCATGAATGTGCGGAAGCCCAGCACAGCATCCTTTTTCTTACGACGACGGCGTCTAGCGTCGAGTGCCTCATCTCCAGTGGGATGGGTTGAGCCAGGAAGATGCGCGACTTCCCGCTGAGCCATTGCCATAACTTGCTCAGCGTGGCCTTTTCCAGGTCCGTCGCCCGGGCGAGCCATTATGGAATCAGTTCGTAGACGCTTCACGACGGCGGCCACCACTTTTTTGGATATGCCTGGCCCACGGTCACAGAATATCTGTGCAGCACAACCGTGAACCATCCCCTTTAAGTGTTGCATACCCCATCGTTCCAGCTCAGTCTCCTTAGACGTGTAGGCCGAGAACACACAGTTTATGTAGCAGTCTCCGTTTTCCGTCCCAAAAGTCACATACCATCCAACAATAGCAGAGCTACTTCTGTCGACCGCAATCGTCACCGTTGGCCCTCCGGAACCGTCGATGCGCATCAAATCTTCGCCGTACCAGAGGTCGAGGTCAGCAACCGTTGCGTCGATGTCGAAAACCGTCAAATTCCTCCGAACAATATCTTGGGCGTTCCCCCCAGCTAATTGCCGCGGAAATCCGGGAAGCTCGCTACGTATCTTGTCCCGCTCATGGCGACACCTCTTAAGCACCTCCCGTCCTACTTTCTCCATGTAATCGCGGTTTGGGAGGTACTTCACATCGACACGAAATGCCTGGCTGGTGCCGTCCTCGGCACGGTTGTGTCCCGCTCTAGTTAAGACGTATCTATCTACGATGACCTGAATCGAATCGTCCGTTTCCCACGCCTCGGCTTCGACAAAGGTTCGAAACTCCTCATACCTACGAAGAGTGAATCGAATTCGCTTTCGGTTTGTGTTCGGGTCAATCCGTTCAGCGTCTGTCGGCCTCCCCATGACGACGGGCCGCCCGTTCGCATCGCGAAGCCCTCTTCGTGGTTCATCCTTGCCGCCTTTTCGCCAATCTTGGTCTATTAGCGCATTGGAATGCTCTCCATAGAAGAGGTAAAACTCTGTCCATTTCACAACAGAAGGCCTGGACACTTCGAAAGTGGACAAAGTCTCTTGAATCGCATCTTTACGGCACGCCGAGTCAAGCACGATGGAGTGTCCCCATTTGTTCATAATGAATGACACGACTTCCTGCTTGAACTCTAGCTCCAGTTTCTTCCCCTCGTCCTCTGGTGGAACCGCCTCTCGCATCTGTATGGGAATGCCTTGTTCAGCAACCTTCTTGATTCTTTCTTCACGACGAAGACGCTCAACATCCTGCCGCCTCCACTTTTCCCGATACGCGGGCGTGCTCGGCGGTTTCTCAGGAACGAAGCGGCCTCCAGTTTCAAACCGGCCGATGCGCATAACCCAGACGTACTGGTTGTCTTCGCACAAGTAGCGGAAAACCACTTCCTTACCCCGAACAACACGTACCCAGTTCCAATGCGGGGACAGACTTTGCGTCAGCGGTTCCATGCTGGTTCCTGGCTAAAAATACTTAACTGCATGCTCGACGCACCTGCTCATTGTTTTACGACCAAGCAACATCATCGGCTCTGTTGGAGACAGCTCGTAGCGATGGTCCCATGCTAACTGCCCGAGAAAGAATGCAATCCCGAAGAGCCTGTATGCGAAAGCCAGATTCCATCCGAGACGCCTGCCGACCATGCCGAGGACGCGGTCAACGCTTCCCCTTGCGGTTGTCGCCAGTAGGGCGTTGGCCAACTCTTCTGCCCACGCCACGTGCTCAGAGATGTCCTCTGTATGTTTCATGTACTGGCGCATTTGACAGTAATTCTCAAACTCCAGGTCCGGTATGGTTTTCTCGGTCATGGCTTCATGAGATGCGCCCCACGCCCCGATACCATCACTCTCGCGGACATGTCGTCGCTTTACCGCTGGCAAGCAAAGCTTCGCCTCAGGCTTACCCGATATGCCGTGATAGACAATTCCCCCACGACCTGGAATCCTGAGAGCAAGCATGAAGTCGATGGTCATCACAGCGTTCTTAGGGAGCGGAAGCCCGCGACTCGCGTATCGCCAGTAGACCTCCGGGTCCCACGATGGATACTGGGTCCGTACCTCTATCACGTACGGGCACATCTCGAAGTAGGTAAGGAGCCTAGCTTCAAGACCCGAATGGCACGCGGTGCTTCCCCCAACCTTGAAGCCAAAGTAATCACCAGAGAGTCCTGTTTTTCCTTCCCGGGCGGCCTTCCAACTCTCAAACTCGCCTGCGCTCGGGATGCCACGAGGGTCATGAGCCGGAAGCTTTGGTGGCCATTCAAGTACGGGACTCCCAACAAGCTCTCTCAAGCGCAGTTGGCCTAGCCGTTGAAGCTCGCCTCCGGCGTTGGAAGGGGATGGACTGCTACCCGTCTCAGCTTGCCCAGATTGCCTTGTCAGCGAAGGGAATTGCTCTAATTCCGACATCATGCTTCGAATGCCTCTATCCATTTTCTTGCCCTACCAACTCGTACCCTGAGCGACCGATGCTTCAATCCGTCGTATGTTGTTGGGTCTCCGAACTCAGACTTGTCGCAAAGCTTCCTGACATGCGTTGATATGAGCTGGACAACTCGTTGCTTCCATGACTCATCGCTGTCGACGCATGACCTCAGCGTCGCGACAATCTCCGGCGACCGATTCACCATCGTCGAACCGGTCTCCGTCGCTGAGTTGTTTAGCAGGTATGCTCGCGTGACCCTTCTGAATGGCGTCACTCTGTGGGACTCTTCTCGCCGTTCTAAGATGCGCTGTCGCAGTTGCTCAACCTTGGTTCTCATCCGCGCTTTTGACAGCTCATTGTTGATGCCTTGAGCGCGTTTTGCCGGCATGACCTGGTCGTACCATTCCAAGTCAACCGCGCGAAAGTGTCTCACTGCGGATTTCCCTTTTGGCAGTCTCTCGACCGCACTTCGTAGTAAGGTCGGATTCCGGGCCATGTGGCACAGCAGCCATTCTCGATACTGAGATATGACAGATACAGCCTCATCGGTAGGTTGACGCTCGAACCGCTTTGCATACTCTTCGGCCGACAAGAATCGGGTTTCTCGCCTACGTCGCGAGCTGCCACCGGTCTCGTCATAGGTTGCGTCTTTTGCCTTCCAAGGTATCGCCACTCGCTCAGCGAACGCTGCCATCGTCTCCCAGTTGCCGAACGCGATACTGACTGCCGTCATGTTGACTACAGCATTTCGGACTGGCGGGTACTCTGGATTCGTGAGCCGAAACAGAGTCGTCTTACCCAGGCCGAGACGCGCCATACCCACCTCCCCAATCTCGCTCATGAAGAACTCTGCAAGCGCCCCAGCACGACGTGCTCCAGAGCCACACCCATGCAAAAAATTGCGCAACGCCTTTGGCACCGAAAGCTCATCGAGATGACAACCTACTTTTCCCTGCAAAAGCTGATACGCCATCCTTGAAACACGGTTCGCAGCTTCCTCCTCCTTGCTACCAAGGTCGGCGACCGGGCGCAGCGAATCTCCACACGTACAACGCACCGTGGGACGCCAGGTTGAGCGGTGACGGCGGTGTCCTGCATCACAACTGTCACAGAACGTGAGCAATGGATGCTCGTGCTCTGCGCATGTGAAGATTCCTGGCGTGAGATGCAGTCGTCGCCATATGGTGTAGCCATATGTGCGTACATCTTCATGCAAGCACTGTGGGCAAATTGCTAACCTGCCGCGCATCCCAGCCGGACCCGCACCAACAATCGCCGCAACACCCGGTTGCGCATTTCCAGCATGGTGCTCGTATAGTCGCCTACGGCCCTGAAGCGATTGAAACGGACGGTAAAGAGGGTAGCGGGTATGCTTGGCAATCAATGTGTCGACGTCAGGGAGTACGCCATCAAAGGCAGACGAAAGTCTTTCGAGATTTGTTGGATACACCCACGCCAACCGGTCGCCATGTAGTTCGAACACCTGGGAGGTCAATGAGTAGACAGCGCCGGCGCGATTTGCCGACTGGTTGGCAACGTAGCCTGTTACGTCCTCCTCGGGTTGAATATGGTTTAGCAACAAGACTGATTCCTGAAAGCCCAAGGTCATCACGCATTTCTCCTAGAGCTCTAAGCCGTCTTGGGTCGAATAGGTTCGGACCGTTGCGACCCTCAATCGAGCGGTGCGTGCTAGCGCCCAATTCGGCGCGGTCGTAGTCCCCAGGCTGTTAAGGGCCCATGCCAGACGACGGCGAACAAATGCCCCTCGGGATTCGTCCAGTCTGCCTGCCGCCTGGATTTCGTCGGTATGGCGCAAGGCGTATTCGCTAATGCCTGTCATCGCCTGTAAGCGATAGCATGAAGTCCTCTGAGGAGGGTTGTCGCCTCCCTCGCAATGCTTCTGTGCACTCATGAGCGCTCGCCAAAGTGAGGCTACAAGATCCTATGAGACAGGACAAACCGATGCTTAAAATCAGCGTGTCGTGCTTGGCTCACAGGGGAGACATCATGCG
>NZ_JBXAHL010000076.1:0-14307 GCF_058795055.1 Cupriavidus sp. GW823-FHT06D04
CTTCGTCCTCCACGAGATTACCGAAATGTTCCGCATCTTCAGTTCAGGTCCATAGGATGTGGGTAAAGCTCAGGCCTAAAGGCCGAGGCTTGCCGCGCACCTGGTCAACCCCGGCAACCCCGCAATCGCCTGCGCCAGGTAGTCCAGCAACACCCGCACCCGCGCCGGCTGGTAGCGCCGCGACGGATAGACCAGGAAGGCTTCCTGCGCCGGACCGCTCCAGCGTGGCAACACGTGCTGCAAGGCACCGCTGTCGAGCAGGTCCTGCACCAGCCATGCCGGCGTCATGCCAAAGCCGACGCCGGCCAGGAAGCTCTCGCGCATCGCCAGCGAGTTGTTGACGCGGTAGCGGCAGGGCGCGCTGACCGGCGCCTGCCCGCCGGGCCCGTCGAGCACGATCTCGTCGCCAGCGGCCAGCCAGGTGAAGCGCAGGATCTGGTGCCGCGCCAGGTCGGCTGGCTGCCGGATACGCGGATGGCGTGCGAGGTAATCGGGCGAGGCCACCAGCAGCCGCGGCGACACCGCGATGCGGCGCGCGACCACGTTGGGCGGCAGCGAGGCGCCGAGGCGCACCGCGATGTCGACGCCCTCCTCCACCAGGTCGACAAAGCGGTCGTCGAACAGCAACTCCACCTCCACCTCCGGATAGCGCTGCTGGAACGCCAGCACCAGCGCATTAAGCCGCAGCACGCCGAAGCTGGCCGGCGCGCTGACGCGCACCCGCCCGGCCGGGTGCCCGGACATGCCACGCGCATCACTGACCGCCTCGCCGTATTCATCCAGCACGCGGCGCGCGCGCTCATAGAAGCGCCGCCCCGCCTCGGTCGGCGACAGGCTGGTGGTGCTGCGCTCCAGCAGCCGCACGCCCATGTCTTTCTCCAGCGCGGCCACGACCTTGCTGATGGTCGGCTGGGTCGACTGCTGCTCGCGCGCCACCGCCGACAGGCTGCCCAGCTCCACGGCGCGCACGAAGACCTGCATTGCCCTGATGGTGTCCATGCCGTTCCTTGTGCCCATTCATTCCATCGCGGAATGAGCGATATGCCATTCTGCCTGCTACCTGTCATTTCTGGAATGCCCTACCTTGGGCGTCATCCCGGCACCAACGCCGGTCCACGAGCCGAGGCAAACCCATGTTCCGCATTCCCCGCATCCTGCGCTGCCTGACTGCGCTGACGTTCTCCGCCACCCTCGCCAGCACCGCGGCACTGGCCAGCCCCTTGCAGGACCCAACCTGGCTGACCAGCTGGATGGCAAGCCAGCAGCCGGTGTGGCAGCCCGGCGCCCAGCCGCTGCCGACCGGCGTGCCCACGGTGCTGTCCGGCCAGACGCTGCGCCAGGTGGTGCGGCTCAGCGTGGGCGGCAAGCGCGTGCGCGTGGTGCTGTCCAACCCCTACGGCCGCCACCCGGTCGCGGTCGGCGCGGCGCAACTCGCGCGCCATGCCGGCGGCGGCAGCATCGATGCGGCGGGCAGCCGCGCGGTGACGTTCGGCGGCAGCGCGTCGGTGATCATCCCGGCGGGCCAGTCCGTGGCAAGCGATCCGGTCGCCATCGACGCCCCGGCGCTGGGCGAACTGGCACTCAGCCTCTACCTGCCGCAAGCCACCGCGATCGAGTCGTTCCATTGGGATGGGCGCCAGACCGCGTGGCTCGCGGCCGGCAACGCGACCACGCAGGCCACGCTGCCTGCGCCGCAGTCGTTCAGCGCGCGCATCCTGCTCAGCGAGGTGCAGGTCGATGCGCCCGGGTATACCGGTGCCGTGGTGGCCGTCGGGGATTCGATCACCGAAGGCAACGGCTCCACCCCCGACACCAACCGCCGCTGGCCGGACGTGCTGGCACAGCGTGCGGCCGGCAACGGCGTGGCTGTGCTCAATGCGGGCATCTCCGGCGGGCGGCTGCTGCGCGATGGCATGGGGGTGTCCGCACTGGCGCGGCTGGATCGCGACGCACTGAGCCAGCCGCACGTGCGCACCGTGATCGCGGCGATCGGCATCAACGATATCGCCTGGCCGGGCTCCACCTTTGCACCGGGCGATGCGGTGCCGCAGGCCGCCGAGTTGATCGAGGGCTACCGCCGCCTGATCGCGCGCGCCCATGCGCGCGGCGTGCGCGTGATCGGCGCCACCATCACGCCGTTTGCGGGGGCGCTGCGCGATACGCCGATCCGCGGCTATGACAGCCCGGGAAAGGAAGCGGTGCGGCTGGCGGTCAACAACTGGATCCGCAACGGCGGCGCGTTCGATGCGGTGGCGGATTTCGACGCCGCGGTGCGCGATCCCGCGCGCCCGCAGGCGCTGCTGCCGGCGTTCGACAGCGGCGACCACCTGCATCCCGGCGACGCGGGCTATCGCGCCATGGCGGCGCAGATCGGGCTGACGCTGCCTGAGCTTGCCCGTCAGTCCCGGTCCGGCGCACCCGGCGGGAAGAGCCGGCGATAGGGCCGTGCCTCGTCCACCGCGCGCGCGAACGATGGCCGCGCCAGCAGCCGGTTGCGGTAGGCGCGCACGTTGCCGCACGCATCGGGGATCGGATGCACCCAGTCCGCATAGAACAGCGACGGCGCGGCCGAGCAATCGGCCAGTGTAAAGGCGTCACCCGCGGCCCATTCCCGGCCGGCCAGCGTTGACTCAAGCCACGCGTAGGCCGAATCGAGCAACTTGCGTGCCTCGGCCACGCCATAAGCATCGCGGTGCTCCGCCGGGCGCAGGTAGTCGGCCACGATGCGCTGCATCGGCGTCATCACATACTGGTCGAAGAAGCGGTCGAGCATGCGCACTTCCAGCGCGGCGTCGGGCGACTCCGGCAGCCAGCGCACGGGGCCGCGGTGATGCCGGTCCAGGTAGTCGATGATGATGCTCGATTCGAGCACCGTGCGGCTGCCGTCCACCAGCACCGGCATGCGCTTGAGCGGCCACAGCCTGGCGAGTTCGTCCATGTTCTGCGCGTGTTCTGGCGACAGCATCCTGAACTCGAAGGGAATGGCGTTCTCGTACAGCGCAACGAGAACCTTCTGGCAATAGGATGAAAACGGGTGGGCGTAAAGCTCCATCGTGGTCTCCGGTGGTGATCTTCGGTGGTGGTCGGCGCGCGACTACTGCTGCGCCGCAAAGCGATCGGTCGCGGCAATCAGCTGGTCCATGATGCCCGGCTCGGTCCACGCATGGCCGGCGCCTTCGATCAGGTGAAAATCGGCATTGGGCCACGCCTGGTGCAGCGCATAGGCATAGCGCACCGGGCACGGCATGTCATAGCGGCCGTGCACGATCACGCCGGGGATGTCGGCCAGCTTGTGCGCGTCACGCAGCAGTTGCCCGTCTTCCAGCCAGCAGCGGTGCGTGAAGTAGTGGTTCTCCAGCCGCGCGAACGCCAGCGCAAAGTGCCCGTCGTCATGCTTGGCGCTGTTGCCGGCGTCCGGCAGCAGCGTGATGGTCTCGCCTTCCCACACGCTCCATGCGCGCGCCGCTTCCACCTGCTTGTCCTGGTCGTCACCGGTCAGCAGCTTGCGGTAGGCGGCCATCATGTTGCCGCGCTCGGCCTCGGGCACCGGCGCCTGGAAACGCGCCCACTTGTCGGGGAACATCTCGGACACGCCGTATTGGTAATACCAATCCAGCTCCGCCTGCGACACCGTGTAGATGCCACGCAGCACCAGCTCGCTGACGCGCTGCGGGTGCTTCTGCGCGTAGGCCAGTGCCAGCGTCGAGCCCCATGAGCCGCCGAACACCAACCAGCGCTCCACGCCGGCCAGCACGCGCAGGCGCTCGATATCGTCGACCAGGTGCCACGTGGTGTTGGCCTCCAGCCCCGCATGCGGCGTCGAACGCCCGCAGCCGCGCTGGTCGAACAGCAGCACGTCATAGCGCGCCGGGTCGAACAGCCGCCGGTGGTCCGCGGAAATCCCGCCACCCGGCCCGCCATGCAGGAACACCGCCGGCTTGGCACCGGGCGTGCCCACTCGCTCGTAGTAGATGACATGCCCGTCGCCGACATCCAGCGTGCCGGTTTCATAGGGCTCGATTTCAGGATAGAGGGTGCGCAGGGCAGGCATGGATATGGGTCTACGGAGATCGGGAGCCACAGTGTACGCCGGAGGGAACGGCAAACAGTAGCCCAGCCCTTAACCGGCGAACACCGTCTTCACCCAGTCCCTCAGCAGCCGCGTGGCGGGACGCTCCGCGGCGCGCTCGCTGTAGACAAGGTCATAGCGGAAGCTCTCCAGCGACAGCCCGAACGGCTGCACCAGCACGCCCGAGGCCAGCTCTTCCGCGACCAGCGTCAGGCTGAGCAGGCCGACCCCCTGCCCCGCGATGGTGGCCTGCACGGCGTGGATCTCGTCAGTAAAGCTGAGGCCGGCATGCGGATCGGTGACCTCGACGCCGGCGTGCGCCAGCCACTGGCGCCAGACCGGCGCGCGCTCGTTATCGCGTGCGCCGGCGCCCCACTCGAAGTGCACCAGCGTGGCGTGCTTCAGATCCTGCATGCTGGCCAGTTTCAGGCCCGGGCTGCAGACCGGCGCAAACCGGTCGCAGAACAACGGCTCGACCACCAGGCCCGGGTAGTCGCCGCTTCCGTAGCGGATGGCAGCGTCCGCATCGTTGTCCAGGTCGACGATCTGGTCCGACGCATCCAGGCGCAGCGTCCAGTCAGGGTAGGCCGCGCGGAACTGGCCGGCACGTGGTGCAAGCCGCTTGGCCATGAAGGCAACCGTCGATGTCAGCGTGGCAACGTTGGTCTGTCCGCTGCGCTGCACCGCCAGCACGGCGCGCTCCATCCCGTCCAGGCCGTCCCGCACCGCGGGGAACAACTGATGCCCGGCAGGCGTCAGGCGCACCTTGCGGGTCTGGCGTTCGAACAGCTTCACGCCAAGGCTCTCTTCCAGCAAGCGGATCTGGTGGCTGACCGCCGTCGGCGTGACGTGCAGTTCGTCCGCCGCGTGCTTGAAGCTGGCGCGCCGGGCGGCGGCTTCGAAGGTGCGCAGGGCACTCAGGGGCGGCAGTTTGCGCAAGCCTCCTCCTTAGATGAGATGTATTCATGTATCGACTGAAAAGCGACCATTTGTCGCTGCCTCGTCCCGCTCCGATACTCGACCTATCGGATGGCCCCTCAGGCGATCAGGTGAATTCTACTAAATCATCTACCGGAGTCAGCAATGCCACTGGAACAAGTCCACACCAAACCCGACCCCTATGCCCCCTATTTGCTTTCGCAAGCCATCCGGGCCGGCGGCTTCCTCTTTGTTTCCGGCCAGGCCGGGGTGGGCGACGATGGCGCCATCGTGGGCCGTGACGACTTCGATGCCCAGGCCGAGCAGGCATTCAGCAACCTCAGGCGCGCGCTGCAGGCGGGCGGCTCGGGGCTGGACCGCGTGGTGAAGGTGACGATCTTCCTGACGTCGATGGCACACTTCCCGAAGATCGTCGAACTGCGCCGCAAATGGTTCTCTGCCCCCTATCCGGCCGACACCATCGTCGAGGTCTCGGCGCTCTACTCGCCGGACGCGAAGATCGAGATCGAAGCCATCGCCCTGGCCACAGAGGCTGCGCGATGACCACGCCCGCCACCCCCTCGCTGTTCGATACGCTGGCGCTGAACGGCGTGCCGCTGCGCAACCGGCTCGCGGTGGCGCCGATGACGCGCATCAGCGCCACCGCCACAGGCGTTCCCACCGAGGCCATGACCCGCTACTACGCAGGCTTCGCCCGCGGCGGCTTTGGCCTCATCGTCACGGAGGGCATCTATACCGACCGTGCCTACGCCCAGGGCTATGCGGGCCAGCCCGGTCTGACGGACGCGCAGCAAGTCGCCGCCTGGCGCCAGGTCGTTGCCGCGGTCCACCAGCAGGGCGGGCGCATCGTGGCGCAGCTGATGCATGCCGGTGCGCTGTCGCAAGCCAACCGCTTCCGCGACGACACGGTCGGGCCCTCGGCCGTGCAGCCCAAGGGGCAGCAGATGACCGTGTATGCCGGCAAGGGTCCATACCGGATGCCGCGCGCCATGGAGGAGGCAGACATCCTGCAGGCCATCGAAGGCTTTGCGCAGGCCGCCCGGCTGGCCCGTGACGCGGGTTTCGACGGCGTTGAAATCCACGGTGCCAATGGCTATCTGCTGGACCAGTTCCTGACGGGCTATACAAATCAACGCCAGGACGCCTGGGGCGGCAGCATCGCGAAACGCATGCGCCTGCCGCTGGAAACCGTCCGCGCGGTGCGCGTTGCCGTGGGTACGGGCTTCCCCGTCGGCGTGCGCATCTCGCAAGGCAAGGTGAACGATTTCGTCCACAAGTGGCCGGAAGGCGCGGAGGGCGCGGCCGCCGTTTTCTCCGCGCTTGGGGCGAGCGCCGTGGACTACCTCCACGTGACGGAGTACGAGGCATGGATGCCCGCCTTCGCGGACGACGGCGCGACGCTGGTGCAGCTTGCACGCCGTGCCGCGCCCGGGCTCGCGATCGTGGCCAACGGCAGCCTGCATGAGCCATCGCGCGCGACCGGCCTGCTGGACGATGGCGCCACGCTGGTCGCGCTCGGTCGCGGCGCCCTTGCGAATCCGGACTGGCCGGTGCTGGTGCGCGAGGGTCAGCCGGTACGGCCATTCGATGCGGCCGTTCTCGCGCCGCTGGGCAACATCAAGGATGCCGAGCTGGCGCTGCGCGAAGCAGGCCGCCAGGCGGTGACGCCGGGCTGACGGTCGCAACCGCCACAGCCTCCACCTCGACCTTCAGCCCGAAATGCAGCGGGCCGGTGGGCACCACGGCCCTGGCCGGCCGCGCGTCGCCAGCCCATGCGGCGTAGATCGCGTTGAAGGCGGGCCAGTTGTCCATCGTGTCCACGTAGACGCGCACCTGTACCAGCGCCGCGATGCTGCTGCCGGCGGCAAGCAGTGCGGCCTCGACGTTGGCCAGCGCCTGTTGCGCCTGTGCGGCGAACGACGCGTCGACCAGCTTGTGCCCGTCCGGTGCAATCGGCAACTGGCCGGAGATAAAGACCAGGCCGCCGGCGACCGTGGCATGGCTGTAGTGGCCGCCTGGTGCGGCGAGCGAAGCGGGACTGACTGTGCGTACCGCCCCGTGTTCATCGTTGTGCTTACCAGCCATGCAGACGGCTCCATTCGGTGGCCGCGCCATCCTCGGCAATGGCGTGGTAGGTGGGAAACTGCGCCCCGGTGGCGCAGGCGTGGTTGGGCAGGATGCGCAGCACCGTGCCGACGGGCAAGCGTGCAGCGATATCCGGATCAGCCGTGCCTTGGCGCGAGCTCCTGGTTGGCGCCGCTGAGAACGTAGCCGGGCATGACGGTGCCGTCGATGGCGCAGGCCTGGCCGTAGCCGAAGTCGTGCTTCTGCTTCTGCGTGCCACGGTCGCGGCTCATGGCCATCCAGCCGGCATCGACGATGGCCCAGCCCTTTTCCGGCTGGTGTCCGATCACGGTGGTCAGCACGCTCAGCGCCACCTCGTCTTCGGTGCAGACGCCGACATTGCGCATGACCAGGTCAAAGAACACATAGACCCCCGCGCGCACCTCGGTCACGCCCTCCAGGCTGGCTGCCGACAGCGCGGTCGGGGTCGAGCCCACGCTGACCTCCGCGCACGGCAGGCCCGCCTCGCGCAGCCGCGTGGCGGCGCGCACGCAGCCGGCACGCTCTTGCTCGGCCATGGCCGCAAGCGCCGCGAGCGTGTCCAGGTCATAGCTGGAGCCGGCGTGCGTCATCACCCCGCCCAGGCGCACATCGCCATCATGCAGGACGCGCGCCACGTCGATCAGCGCGGGGTCGTCGGGGAGGATGCCGGAGCGGTGGCCATCGGTATCGATTTCGATCCAGACCTCGAAGGCCTCGCGGTGTGCGTTGCAGAAGGCGACGATGGCGCGGGCGGACTCCACGCTGTCGGTCAGGATCTTGAGGTCGCAGCCGCGGCGGCGCAGCGCCAGCGCCTGGGGCAGCTTGCTCGCCACCGTGCCCACGCCGTAGAGGATGTCGGTGATGCCGGCGTCGAAGAAGTGCGCGGCTTCCTTCAGCGTGGAGACGGTGATGCCGCTCGCGCCCGCATCGATCTGCGCGCGCACAACCGGCGTGCATTTGCTGGTCTTGGCATGCGGACGGAAGCGCACGCCGAGCGCATCCATGCGCGCCTGCATGCGGTGGATATTGCGCAGCATGCGCGGGGTGTCGATCACTGCCGCAGGCGTTTCCAGGCTGCGCAGCGTGGCGGAGGAATCAGGATGTTGTCGTTGGTGAGGCGACACTGGGCCTGGCGCTGGCGACCCGCACCGCCAGGCGGCTGAGCCTGACGCCGGAGGGTGAGCGCTTCGCGCGCGAGGGTGCGTCCCTGCTGGCACAGCTCGACGCCTTGCCTGAATCGTTCCGGCGCGAGGACAGCCGGCTGACGGGCACGCTGCGCATTGCCGCGCCGTTCGGGTACGGGCCCCACCATGTGGCCCCGCTGCTGGCGCGCTTAGCCCAGTTGCATCCCGGCCTGCGCCTGCAGCTTGACCTACGCGAAACGCCCTGGCCCGACCGGCATGACTCGGACGCCGTCATCCATATCGGCGCCGTGCGCGACTCGTCCTGGATTGCGCGCACGCTTGCGTCCAATACGCGCTGGCTATGCGCCAGCCCTGCCTACCTGCGCCAGCGCGGCACGCCCGCCGTGCCGCGCGACTTGCTCGAGCATGCCTGTATCTGCATCCGCGAGAATGACGAGGACGTGACGCTTTGGCGCTTGCGCCGGGCTGGCACCCGGCGACGTGCATCAGCGCGCGAGAGCGTGCGCGTGGTGCCGGCCTACACCAGCAATGACGGCAGCGTGGCGCGGGCCTGGGCCGAACAGGGGCTGGGACCGGTGCTGCGCTCGGAATGGGACGCCGCCGACGCGGTGGCGCGCGGCGTGCTGGTGCGCGTGCTGGTAGACTGGGAATTCGACAGCGCACCGGTGACGCTGCTGGTTCCTTCGCGACGGGGACGCACGGCCCGCGTGCAGGCGCTGATGCAGTTCCTGGAAGAGGCACTGGGAAGCTGCAAGCAGGACCAGGTGCCAGCACGCCGGGCCCGTCCACCAGGCTGACGCCTTTTCCCGCTACCCCGCCGCATGATCCCTGCGCCAGTTGGCCGGCGCCATCCCGAACTGCGCCGAAAACCACCGTGTAAACGAACTGGCCGACCCATACCCCAGCAACTGCGACACCCGCAGCAGCGAATAGCGCGGATTCTCCACGTACCGTCGCGCCAGTTCGCGCCGCACGTCGTTCAGGATCTCCGTGAAGGTCTCACCCGCGTCGTCGAGCTGGCGCTGCATGGTGCGCAGGCTCAGGCCCAGGCCTTCCGCCACGGCTTCACAGGTGGCGCGGCCCATCGGCAGCATCAGGTAGATCGCGGCGCGCACTTCATGGCCGACGGACTGCGGGTTGGCGCGGGGCAGCGTGTCGATGAACTGCTGCGCGTAGCGTGCCATGACCGGGTCCGCCGTCGGGTTCGGCGCGTCGAGATCGGCGGCGCGGCAGATGATGCCATTGCTGTCCGCGTTGAATTCCAGCGGGCAACCGAACAGGCGGCGATGGATGCGCAGGTCGGCCGGCGCCGCATGCGTGAAGCTCACGCCGATCGGCTGCCAGCGCGGGCCCAGCAGCAGCGCGCACATGCGGAAGACGACACCGATGGCCAGCTCAGTGGCCTGCCGCGAAGGCGCGTCGCTGAGCACTTCCTGCCGGATGACCACCGCGCTGCCGGCATCCTCAAGCAACAGCGCCACCGAATCGTTGACCAGGTGCCGGTAGCGGATGGTGGTGGCCAGCGCGGCACGCAGCGTGGGCTGCTGGCTGATCAGCAGGCTCATCACGCCAAAGTCCGACAGCTGGCGCGACTCCGCCATGCGCAGCCCGAAGGTCGGGCAGGCCGACGCCTGCGCGGCGGCTTCCAGCAGCGCCACGCAGGCGCTGACCGGGACGCGCTGGTCGGGATCGTCCAGCCAGGCCCGCCGCAGCCGCGCCTGGCGCAGCAACGGCTGCGGGTCCAGGCCGAGGTCGCGCGAAACCTCGAGGAAGTTGGTCAGTGCGGCAGCACGTATCAGGGTTTCCAAGCCAGCGTTGCCTTGCGATGAGATGTCAATCGGGGGCGCGGTCTGCCCGCCGCAGCAGCGATCATAGGGCCGCATGGCATGAAATGCAAAGTCATCGGGAGTCAATGCAACGCCGGCCGGGGCAGCAATCCCTACAGTTCTCTGCATGTGCAGCGTGTTCCGCACCAACGAGACTCCAGGAGACAAGACAATGGCAAATGTTGTCCGCATATACGAGACCGGCGGCCCCGGAGTGCTGCGCTACGAACACATGGAAGCGGGCGAGCCGGGCCCGGGACAGGTCGGTCAACGTGCGGCTGTCGGCGCAGCGGATCCTGTACACGCTGAACGATTCCGGCGCCGAGGTGGTGCTGCTCCATCCGGACTTCCTGCCGGTGATGGAAGAGATCCGCTGCCAGCTGACCAGCGTGCGCAGCTTTGTCCTGCTGGCCGACGGCCAGCACGTTCCGCCGACATCACTGCCGTTCGGCGGCGAGTATGAGGCCCTGCTGAGCGCGGCCTCGTCCGACTTCGACTTCCCCGAATTCGACGAGAACACCCGCGCGGTCACCTTCTACACGACGGGCACCACCGGCGATCCCAAGGGCGTGTGCTACAGCCATCGCGACATCAGCCTCGGATGAGGCTGCCCTTTTGCGTTGCCGGGAACGGACTCAGGGTTGGATATTGAACGCCTTGACGATGCCGGCATTGCGCTCGAACTCCGCGCGCACTGATTCGCTCAGTTGCGGCAGGGGCTGCGCTGACAACGGCTCATAGCCGAGCGCCTCCATCCGGTCACGCACCTTGGCGGAAGCCGCGGCCTTGTAGGCAGCCGCGTGGATCTTCTCGGCCAGTTCGGGCGACAGCTTCGACGACGCAATCACGCCCACCCAGTTGCTGAAGTCCATGTCGGGGTAGCCCAATTCCGCAAAGGTCGGCACCTGCGGCAGCAGCGCCGAGCGGCTTTTCGACGCCACGGCATAGACCTGCACCTTGCCGGCACGAATCATCGGCAGCGAGGTCACCATGCCGTCGTACATCACCGCGATCTGATTGCCCATCACCTGCGTCAGCGCCGGCGCGGAACCGGCAAAGGGCACATGCTGCAAGTCGATCCCGGCCTTCTGGTTCATGATCATGCCGGCGTAGTGCGAAGCGGTGCCGGCGCTGTACGAGGCAAAGCTGAGCTTGCCCGGATTGGCCCGGGCGTAGCTGACCAGGCTCTTCAGGTCCTTGGCCGGCAGACCAGGCGCGCCAATCATCACCATGCGCGAACGCGCCACGGCGGCGATGGGCCTGACGTCTTTCAGCGGGTCGAACCCCTGCTTGAGCACATGCGGGATCTCGGTCAGCACATTGCTGGCGGTGACCATGATGGTCTGGCCATCGGCGGGCGCGGCCAGCATGGTGGTGATGGCAATGCCGCCGCCGGCGCCCGGCTTGTTGTCGACCACCACGGGGTGGCCAAGGTCCGCCGACAGCTGGTCTGCCAGCAGGCGGGCGAGCACGTCCATGGTGCCGCCCGCGGGGGCGGGCACCAGCATCCGGACCGGCTTGCTGGTCCAGGCCATGGCAGCGGGGGCCGCCAGCGCCAGGCCGGCAGCCACGGCGGCGATGCGCAGCAGGAATGTAGGGTGGGTGGGCATGTTGTCTCCCTTATGTAGTATGGATCTTCTGTCCAGCGTTGCCGGCATGGCGTCACCGTGTGGTGAGCGCGATGCCTGGCAGGTGTGGGGAAGCGGGAGACGCGCGGGCCAGCGCCCGGAGCATTGCCTCCAGCAAGGCACGCGGCGGCCTGGCGCCGGCGATCGGCGGCGCACCGTTGATCACGAAGCGCGGCACGCCCAGGCCGGGATTGGGTAGCGGCACCTCCTCGCCATGCAGCGGCGGCAGCCACGCCAGGTCTTGCGCAATGGCCGGCGCCGCCGCTTGCGGCATCGGCATGCACAGGCGATGCTGCCGCGTGCAGCACGCGCGGATCGCCGAGGTCCTCACCGCGCAGGAAGTACCCTTCAAACAACCAGTCGATCAGCGCGGATGCGGCCGCTTCGCCACCAGCCTGGCGCGCATACCGGATCAGGCGATGCGCAAGCACGGTGTTCGGCAGCACCTCGATGCGGTCGGGTTCCAGCGTGATGCCGGCCTCTCGCGCCGCGGCGCATACCTGCGCCTGCCGCAGCGCCACGGCTTCGGCGCTGCCAAGCCGCGCCAGTCTGAACTTGCGATTGGGGGATGCCGGCCGGCGGCAGCGTCGGAAACAGGGGACAGCTGCGCCATTCGACCGTGACCGCTACATCGGGCCGTTGCTGGGCCAGCTGCGCCAGCGCTGTTTCAAGATGGCGCTTGCCGATCATGCACCAGGGGCAGACCAGGTCGAACCCGACCTGGATGAAGAGGGAGGCGGGCTGGCTCATGACAGAGCGCCCGTAGCGGCACGCTGCCCGCGGCGGGCCGGCGCCGCCGCCAGCACTTGCGCGCGTTCGGCTTCGCTCATCTGCGCTCAGCGCCCGATTTCCAGCCGTGTCCTGGCGCAGCCCTGGCAATAGCGGTTGGCGAGGTCCATGCGGCAGATGTTGATGCAGGGATTGATGAGGGCGTCAGGGTGATGCATCACGAACTCCGGTAGTGCATGGCAAGGGCCGGCCGGTATGCCGGCCCCGCGGCCAGGGTCAGGCGGCTGCGCGCAGCGGCAGGTTCTTCTGCCCCGCCTTGCGGTTGGGCGCCATGCCATTGGCTTCCAGCGTGGCGTCAGCGCTGTCGTACCAGGTGCCGATGCGGTAGATCTCGCGGGCTTCCTTGCACGATGCGATCTCGCGGCCCAGTTCATGCGCCACGCGCACGCACTGCTCGATCTGCTGCACCGAGGTCATGCGGTTGCCGTACTGGTCGATGATGGTGTCTTCGATGCCGCAACGCGGGTGCAGGCCCATCGCCATCGCCATCATGTTGAACGGCAGCACGTTCTTCAGCAGCGACTCCGCGGTCAGCGTGCAGCCGTCCGGCGCGCGGTGCACGAAGTTGAAGAAGTTGAACGGGTTGGGGCCATCAAAGCCGCCGCCGATGCCGATCCAGGTCAGGTTCAGCGGGCCGGTGTAGACGCCGGCGCGCACCAGCCGTTCCAGCGTTTCCAGCGCGTGCATGCCGGTCAGCTGGAAATGCGGCTGGATGCTCGACGCCTGCAGCCGGCGCAGGTGCTCCTCAACCCAGCCCGGACCGGCCGGCACCGTCATCTCGCGATAGGCGGCCTGATAGGCCGGGTGTTCCAGCGAGGTGCCCTTCAGGTATTCCGGATAGAGCAACTCCATGATGTTCATCTGCGTGGTGTTGATCGCCACGGTCACCTGGTCGGGCTTGGGCTCCAGCTCTGCCAGCATGTGGCGGGTGTCGTCGGACAGCCACTTGGCCGCCTGGCCGTCGTCTTCCGGCGCAAACGAGATCGAGCCGCCGACCTGGATGATCATGTCCGGCACCGCGGCGCGCACGCCGGCGATCAGCTCGTTGAACTTAGACAGTCGCTTGGAGCCCTTGCCGTCGAGTTCGCGCACGTGCAGGTGCAGCACCGTGGCGCCGGCGTTGTAGCAGTCGACGGCTTTCTGGACCTGTTCTTCCATGGTGACGGGGATGTCCTCGGGAAAGTCCTGCGGCATCCACTCCGGGCCATACGGGGCCACGGTGATCACCACCTTGTCCATGTTCTCGGGGTGCAGGGAATCGTCAAGGAATTGCACGGATGGCTCCGGTTGGATAGTGGTTGGAGTATCGGCGAACGACTGCTCGCAATTTGACGATCCGGGACATTAGATTTACATTTCGGGACACCCAGGGAAAGCACGGAATCTGCCCCCATGTCCTACTATCTGCGCAGTGCCAGCCTGACCAATTACGTGGAAGTCGCGCGTTCGCTGGGGCTGGATCCATACCAGCAGCTGAGGGCGGCAAAGATCAACCGCTCGGTCCTGCTCGATCCCGATATCCGCATTCCCGCGGCGTCGGTGGGCGGCTTGCTGACTGAGCGCGTTTTCGCGGTGGTTCAGCGAGCGTATTGGATGCAGCGTGTCGGCGAGGCGTGCGCAGGCGGCGCAATAGAAAAGCCGCCGGCGCACAAGCGGCGCGGCGGCGAAGACGAGCATCGGGCGGGCCGCTAAGCCCGGAATCGCGGTAGGAATGCCCATTACTGAGCACCCCCCGCACAGATCCGTACGAGCCCGATTCGGGCATACGGCTCCTACCTCGGGTGTTTGACGTCAAAGCGCCGGTC
>NZ_JBXAHL010000077.1:0-14079 GCF_058795055.1 Cupriavidus sp. GW823-FHT06D04
CAATCCGGAACGGATTGAGCCAGCAGAACTAAAGCAGGTTGCGTGAGGTGACGTGACAACTACGTTGACAATCGCCGTGGTCTGGTTATTTCTCCCACTTCCTGAGCTTCAAGAAGCTCCTTGAGCTGGTATTGCGCCAAGCCCCAATTGCCACCATTGGCTGCCCAATAGATATTAGTAAAACGGTAACCCATCTCATGCATCACAGTCCCGAGCCCCGGTTGTATGGACGCAAGGGTCTTAACCCGGTTCTCCAGGGGGCCTTGCTCGATGCTTTTCTCAGGTTCTCCCTTGGTCTGTGCTGCGGACAATGTTCCAAGGCAGAGGCAAAGGAGTATGAATAGTCCGCGAAGCATGATGTTCCCTCTCTTGGGTGCTAAATCGTGCGTGTTGATTCTTCAGCCAGGCCAGCCTCGGATGCTTGCCGACACAGATGCCAATTCACAATAGATCACGTTGACAAAAACACAAGACCGTACAAGAGGGGAGGCCCTACGCCTCGAAGATCGATGCACGGGAGGTCGTCCCACCCGCGCTCTCCGATAATCCACAAGCTTATTCTCCGCGACGAGGCGACTGCGTAATGGATTCACCGCCGACTCTAATCTGGGCATCGTTCTTGATCCCGCTGGCTGGCGGACAAGCAATATAGCGGAGTCCTATCGCTTCGCATCCCGCCGGAGTTGCATCGTTCCTTGGCGACTCAGGCGGCGGAGCAAAGGCGTCAGCATTAACCGTCTGGTCAGCGCTCGCCTGGCGGTTCTGGCATAGGAAATGAGAATCCAAATTTCCCGGTGAAAGCGGCGCGGGCACCATACTGCCGCCTGACAACATGAAAGTGCTGCATAAGTAATTTAGCGCATAAAAAGTCAGCGAGTTCAGAGAATCATTGGAGCCGTTCGACGAGGCTGGCGGGCTCGCCCACGTTTGTCAACAAGCAGAAGAATAGTGGTAGTGGGGCGGGGGAGACGACGGCAAGGTCGTCCACGCGAGTTCGCCGTCGTCACACAAATTGCGGAAGACCCTTACGACTTCGATCGCCGCCAGGTAGTGGCATCGCTTAAGCCTTCAACAACCACTGCGCGTTGCCCCGTCAAGAACGTCTCACCTAGACTTGACCTTGATCAAGGCGGCGAGATTGGGCCACCGTCTAGCCTTCCCAATTTGGCGCCCCCCCACGCCCGCGTAAGGAGAGAGGCAATGCTGACCCAGCAGACAAAGGACATCGTAAAGGCCACGGCACCGGTTCTGGCCGCACACGGTTACGACATCATCAAGTGCTTCTATAAGCGCATGTTCGAAGCGCATCCCGAACTGAAGAATGTCTTCAACATGGCTCATCAGGAACAAGGCCAGCAGCAACAGGCGCTGGCGCGGGCGGTCTATGCATATGCCGAGAATATCGAGGACCCGAGCAGTCTACTGGCCGTATTGAAGAACATTGCCAACAAGCATGCGAGTCTCGGCGTCAGGCCGGAACAATACCCCATTGTTGGGGAACACCTGCTGGCAGCGATCAAGGAAGTCTTGGGCGATGCCGCAACCGACGACATTATTTCCGCATGGGCGCAAGCCTATGGGAATCTGGCCGATGTCCTGATGGGCATGGAAAGCGAGTTATACGAGCGTTCTGCGGAACAACCGGGCGGCTGGAAGGGATGGCGCAACTTTGTGGTTCGCGAGAAGCGCCCCGAAAGCGACGTGATCACGTCATTTATCCTTGAGCCGGTCGATGGTGGTCCGTTGTTGAACTTCGAACCCGGCCAATACACCAGTGTCGCGATTGATGTGCCCGCGCTCGGCTTGCAGCAAATTCGCCAGTACAGCCTGTCGGATATGCCAAACGGACGCAGCTATCGCATCTCCGTCAAACGGGAAGCTGGCGGGACGCAGCCACCGGGCTATGTTTCGAACCTGCTGCACGATCACGTCAATGTCGGAGATGAGGTCAGGCTGGCTGCGCCGTACGGGAGCTTCCATATCGATGTCAATGCGAGAACACCCATCGTATTAATCAGCGGCGGCGTGGGGCTGACACCCATGATCAGCATGCTCAAGAACGCATTGCAGGAACCGCCGAGGCAAGTGGTTTTTGTGCATGGGGCACGCAACAGTGCCGTACACGCCATGCGTGACCGGCTGCGTGAGGCAGCTAAGACGTACGAAAACTTCGATCTTTTTGTGTTCTATGACCAGCCGCTATCGGAAGATGTCCAAGGCCGGGACTACGACTACCCGGGATTGGTCGATGTGAAGCTGATCGAGAAATCGATCCTGCTGCCTGACGCCGACTATTACATCTGCGGTCCGATTCCGTTTATGCGGATGCAGCATGATGCACTCAAGAAGCTGGGCGTCCATGAGGGATGCATCCATTACGAAGTGTTTGGTCCAGACCTTTTTGCTGAATAGCAGGACGGCGGTGGGGAACAGTGGTACAGGCTGCCAGGAATGCTTCCCATTGGCACAATCTACGGCATACGGCGACCATGCGGCTGGCGACAAGGCTACGCGCGCTGGCTGCCGTATCCGGCCATCACAACCTGACCATGCTGCAGCCTGTAGCGGCACTACTATCCGTCGACCGCCGACTTCTCAAGAAAGATCGGCTGACCCAACAGGCGAGCGCCTGTGTTCCTGTTAGCCCGGCGTGAACTGCTGCCTTTTTGTTCCAGGCGAAGGCTTACGCGGTGCCACTCTTGCGGGCTGGCCCGGGAATTGCGGAGACTGTGGACACCGTTCGAGCTCGGGACCAAGTGGCGTCTCTCTCTTGGCCCCTCTTGGGCAGAACGGCCGTCGTCGGCTGATCCGTGATCCTGCGGTCAACCTCGTGTTTTAAAGTGCAGCGTGACCCTGCTGCACGAGGACGACTCTTACGTCCTCATAGAGCATGCGCATTGGCGCACAGCTCCCTGGTTGCCACGCCCCCGGAAGGGGTGTGGCAACGGGTTTTCCTGCAAACAAGCTCGCTTCCGCATTGCCGGAGCGGGCTTTTTTTGTTTGTAGGAACCCTCGACACAGGAGCTGAGCATGCTGTCTGCCATCGAACAGAATTCCGAGATTCGTGCCGCGATTGCGGCCATGCTCGCCCGCCGGCGGTCCGACTATGTCGGCCAGCCCAGTACGTGGCTCAGTTTGTGTGAAGCCGCTCATGTGGCCTGTCTAGCGGAGCCCGCCCAAGCGGCGTTCCTTTCCCAAGTAACGACCCGGCGCGGGGCCGACACAGCCCTGCGTCTTCGGGAGCATGCTGCATCCACTCGCGCTGCCGTCGTTCAAGTCCTTGAACGCAGGAGAAGCGCACTATGCAACGAACCATTGGCTACACCGACTTCGGGCATCCCCGCAGTCTCATAGAAGAGCGGCCCGCGCGGCCGCCCATCATTGGCAAGATCCGCCCCGGTAGCAAGGTTCTCACCAAGGCCGCGCCCACGCGCCGGCGCTGCGCGTGCTGGCCGAGCGTATCCGTGAGCTCTCCGATCACATGCCGGTGGTGATGCTGCAGGGCACGTTCTCGCACGAGCCGGCCGGCACGCTGGATCTGTTTCGCCTCGTTGGCAACCGCTATCCGGTCTATATCGCCGACCGCATCCACCAGGTCGCGCTGCACGAAGGCGGATTCACCCCGTCGGTAGGTGCGCTCTTCACGCCGATGGAGAACGAGGCGCTGCTGGCCGATGGCATGCCGGACGTGGTCTTCACCTGCGTGCCGACGGTGAACAGGGCGATGCTCGCCGTCGCCGTGGGGACATCCGATGCGGCGACTGCGGTAGGGGACCATCTGGCAGCCTATCTGCCCGCCGCGGGGACCGTGAACCGCTCGCTGCGCGCGCGTGGCATCCGCACGATGGGTATCTCACACGGTACTGTCAACGGTTGCCAGACGGAGCACGGCGTGCCGATGGCCGGATTCGATCATGAATTCACCATTGGAGCGCTGTTCGACGCCGAATGCGACGGCTTCATGCTCGGCCATATCCACCGCGCCCAGCAATGGGATCGCGAGGGGCGGCTGGTCGCCTATCCGGGCTCGATCGGGCGCTTCCACTACGGCGAAATCGGTGACAAGACCTATCTGCAATGGCGCGTCGCGCCAGGGCAGGCAGAGACAACACCGGTGGTGACGCCGGCACGCGAGACGCTGTGCATCGACTTCGACGGGCCGCCCGACATGGCGCAGCTCGCTCGCGTCGCAGCTGAAGCGGCCGACAAGTTCGTGCGTATCCGCTGGGTCGTGGACGAGGAGCACCGCCAAATAGTCGATCGCGACGCCATAGGCGCCCTGTGTGCCGGTGTGGTCGAGGTCAAGCTCTCTACGCCAGCCAGTGGAGCGCGCTGGAACTCAAGGGACTATGCGGCTGCACGGCATGGTCAGACGTGATCGCGCTGGCCCGCCAGCTCGGTCAGAGCGACGACATCACGTTTGGCCTGCGCGAGGCCTTCCTGAGCCACGTCAAGCATGGGCTTTCGGGCCGCAAGCGCGGTGGACCTGATCATCGGTATCGATCTGGCTGACCAGTCCTTCCAAGGGGCCGGCGGCCCGACAGCGGCGGCGCATTTTCTGCGCCAGTTGGCCAATGAGATTGAGGCCAATGTGTCGAACTTCGCGGACTGCCGCGAGGGCCAGCGTATTGCCGGAACCGAAAGCGGGAGCGGCTGCGTGGCTTACCTCGCGGACGTGTAGCCCGCTCCAATCAACTCATGGGGCGCTGCCCTATGGGTCGCTGCCCCAGTTCATGCAAAAACCCCGACCTCGCGAGATGCCGGGGCTTTCTTTTGCCCAGTGGGACGATGGGGTAGCTTACAAGGCGGCGTCCTTTAGCTTCTTCAGCGGACGCACCTTCACCTTCACGCTGGCTGGCTTGGCAGCAAACCATTGATCCTGGCCGGTGAACGGGTTCTTGCCGAAACGCTTCTTGGTGGCCGGCACTTGAATGGCCGCCACCTTGAACAGGCCCGGCAGGGTGAACTCGCCAGCGCCCTTCTTGTGGACCGCGCTCAGCACGGTATTTTCCAGGTGAGCCAGCACGGTCTGCACGGTCTTCTTGTCCAGCTCGGTCTGGGCAACCAAGTGTGCCAGCAGGCTGGACTTGTTGAAGGTGTCCTTGATCGGCTTTGCGACCGGCGCGGCCGCTGCACCGTTTTTGGTCGGAGCGGCCTTCTTGGCGGGGGCAGCCGTCTTTGCAGCGGTCTTCGTTGCGGTCTTCGTTGCGGTCTTTGCTACGGGTTTAGCTTTCGTGGCCATGGTCGTATCGGGTTGGAGATGCGCGCCTGCAGGCCGGTACTGGCATGCAGCGCACCAGCGAAGGATAGCAAAAGCCGGCATCCTTGCAAGCGGGAAATTCCCCGCAGTTCACTTGCTGACCCGGCGCGAAAGGGCCCGGGATGCGCGGCGTAAACGCGCGGCTGCCGCCTTCGGCGTATCGCCCACCTGGCTCCAGTCGTGATGCCACCACGCGATGATGGCCGCCGCGGCGGTATTCTCCGCGCCGGCAACGGCCACGACTTCTGCCGCGACAGCGGCCCACCAGGCCTCGCCTTCGCCGTCGGACGCGTTCGGCTCAGTCGCGCGGCGGTAGAGGGCCTTGGCCGTTTCCAGCGGCATGTCCAAGGGACTCTCGTACAGCGCAGGCATTGCTGGTTTCTCCAGGGCGTTAGCCGCTGCGCTAGATCGCAGGCTGATGGATGGTGGCAAAGATCCGGTCGCACGTGCGATTGCTGGCCAGCCCGAGCATCTGGCTGACTTCCTCGCGCGGGCGGCCGGCGAGCAGCTGGCGGCGGCAGAACGTATTACGCAGCGTGCGCGGGCTCATCTCGACATCTGTGGCGCCGATCGTATTGAGGATCTCCGAGACGATCCGGCCGAGGCTCATGTCGGTGATCGGCTGGCCGTTCGGGCGCAGGGTAAAGAGGCGATCGCCCTTGATCGGTAGCGCCCTTCGGCGCGCCAGCCAGTCGCGCAGCAGCGGCTCGGCAAAGTCCGACAGATGCACGGTGCGCGCCTCCCTTGGACCCTGGGCTGGGACGAACAGGTACGACGGCGCGGCGTCGGGATGGAGGTCGCCCATACGCGCCACGCGCGCCTCGGCCGCCGTGATACCCGTCCCGAGAAAGATTGCCACGATGGCGCGGCTGCGCAGGCTGGCCAAGTCTTCGGTGGGGGATTGGAGGTAGGCCTGCAGGCGCTGGTCAGTTGTCGCATCGAGGTATTGCGGTGTGGGCTCTTCCTCTGGCCAGCGCACCGAGGCAAGCAGGCCTGCGGCGGGGTTGTCCTCGCGCACGCCGGCGAAGACGAGATGCCGGCACAAGCGATCCAGCAGCTTCACGTACCGCATGCGGGTGGCCTGCGAGTAGGTCTTCGCCTCCGGGGTCTGCCAGAAGGCTTCAATGTCGTCGGTGCCGAAGCTGGCCACCGACGTACCCCGGGCCAGCAGGTGCCGACGGAAGTGCTCGAACATCGCCCGGTGCTGCACGATCGAGCGCTCAGCAAAGGGGCGCCTGTCCACGCCGGCCGCCTCGCGGGCCTGCCAGTCACGGTAAGCAAGCGTGGGGTTCGAGAGCCAGAGGATGTCCATTCCAGTCATAGGCGAAGTTATATACTGAATTGGACTTTCCCCCCAACACCTTGCCGCCTCGCTGAGGCGGAATTGCTTGCAGCAGAGGGGGAGTTAAAAGCGCGGTCTTCCATTGCGATTGCGCCGCGCAGACACGCGCGCTCGAGTCAGCGCATAGCGGGGATAGCTTGCGTCCAGCATCTCGGCGATCTCACTCAGCCGTCGTTCCTGGGAGAAGCAACAAGCCAGCAGGCACCGGTCGGCGCAGTAGCGCAGGACTTCATGCAGCAGGGCGTAGCGCTTTTCCTCGGGGAAATTCAGATTTTCCGCCTTGGCCCAGGCGCGAAAGCCGGCATGGGCCAGGGCGATCAGCGCCTCAGGTGTGCCACGGCTGGAATAGGGCTTTTGCTTCAAGCGTTTGATAGAGATCGGTCACGCAGCCTCCTGTATCGTGAGTGGTTGCAAATTTTTGCCCCAGCGCGCGGAGATCTTCGTGCGGCCACGAACGCTCTCCTCAACTTCCACATCGGTGGTCGGGCTCTCGGACTTTTCAGCGTAGCGACTCGGCTGAAAAGTCAAGGCGATGCGGCGCAGTATCGCGTTGCCACGGACGGCCGGTCGTCACGTCTGGGCCGATGGGGTTGTCGTGCGCGAGATTTGTTGCGGTTGGCGGCATCAATTGCGGCTACCACTGCCACTACGGCGACAAGGAACGAACGGCGGTCCATCACGAGGGGTAATAATTTCACTTTCGTGAAAGTACAGTCCGGGGGGCATTGCGCCACTGCGAGAGGCGGGGGCTAGGGCGCGGCGACTGAAGCGCGCAAGTCGCGATCTCGCGCAGCACGCGACTCAGCTCGACCTTTTCGAAGACAGCCGCGATATCATGCTTCGCAATGACGTGCTTGCCGCGCTTGAGCCCCTGATCACATCGCCAGTCATGCCGCACTCCGTGACACGTGCGAGGCCCTTTATTCGCCGAGCGAGCCGGCTGCATGTCGTGCATTCCGGGATGTCGCGGGCAGGGCCTGGTGCATACCGCTGTGGCGGGCCGCCGCGCAAGCCGCCTCACCATTGCCATTTCACCGCGAGATGAGAATGGCATGCCGCGCCGCTATGGATGCGCGCAGGGGAGTGGTCTGCGGCACGCGAGAGCATCAAGCAGATCGAGTCGTGGCGACGTATTCCCATCCCGCTCGCATGGATGGCCGAGACGGTCTACAGACTCCAAGGGCTGGAACCCGCGTGGCCGCTCCTGGTCGAGCTTGCCTGGCTGTCGCCGAAGCGGCTTGGCGGGCTAATGCAATCGCTCGGGGATCCGTCTTTGCTGGCGCTACGTCGGCGATTCGATGCGAATTTCGACGGAGACGGCACCATCGAGGATCTTGCGTGGTTTCCACCGTGGGCACTGACTGACAAACCGGGGCTGGCGGCTCTCCTGCGCGCGTGTGAGTCCTCGACGCATACATTGCCAGAGCAGGGGCTGCGGATCGTGCTTGACCTGTTGAGCCTCGAACATGAAGGCCGGCAGCATGAACTTCTCGAACGAAGAAAGACCCTGCGCGGCCTGCATCCGGGCCTGTTCAGGGCCTACATCCGGACGCGATAACTGTGTCAGGCCGCGGCCGCGAACAAACGTCTCTGGATCCGCGCACCTGGTATCCAAAGCATGGCTTACCAATGGGGCAGGGCACCCAGAGCGTGGGAGAATGATGCCCTTTAATGCGGATGCCGTGCTGGTGCCATTCCTTGGTACGCGCTGATCACGCCAACATTTGGCAAAAAGCGGCCCGGTGCGCAGACTGACAAGAGGGGCCACGTGCAGACCGTTGCGGTGCTTGATTTTGAAACGACAGGACTGTCGCCGAGTCGAGGTGACCGAGCGACGGAGATTGCTGTCATCCTGATGCGTGACGGAAATGTTGTC
Source organism: Cupriavidus sp. GW823-FHT06D04 (assembly GCF_058795055.1). NCBI lineage: Bacteria > Pseudomonadati > Pseudomonadota > Betaproteobacteria > Burkholderiales > Burkholderiaceae > Cupriavidus > Cupriavidus sp. GW823-FHT06D04. The sequence continues at coordinate 8,479 of NZ_JBXAHL010000077.1, forward strand.
GACCGCTATCAAAGCTTGATGAATGCGGGTAGGCGGATCCCTGCTGAGGTGGTGCGCCTGACTGGCATTACCAACGAGATGATCGCATCGGCGCCCGCCGCATCGACGGTGATGCGTGAAGCAGCACAGTTCGTGGGCAACTATCCCGTGGTGGCCCACAACGCGGGATTTGACCGAAGGTTTTGGCAGGCGGAGCTGGCTCACCTCGGCATGTCGGCACCGCAGTCGTTCGCCTGTACGATGCTTGTTGCGCGACGCGTTTACCCGCAGGCACAGAATCACAAGCTAGCGACGCTAGCGAAGATGCTGCACTTGCCGATGGCCGGCCGGGCGCACCGAGCAATGGCCGACGCTGAGGTCACCAGTGGCCTATGGTCTCGCCTCCAACACGATATCGCTGAGGCCTACGGATTGGGGCAAATTGGTCATGACCTCATGACCCGTGTGCAAGCGACCAGCCGTGCCAACGTCGCAACCCTGCTGCGCTCGCTATGCACGGGTTAGCGGCCGTGGCCAAGTCTAAAGCAACCCCACACTGGGGACCGGTGGTAAGCCGTAGCCGGGGACCCAGTGAGATGATGTTGCCGCGCTCTTTGCGTAAGCGGAGCACGGGGCCCGCCCAATCAAACGCATCCCTTATCGCAGGGTACGCAGACTGGCATTGACTGCATTCACGTCGAATCCCGCGGGATCGAAAATCCCACCGATTCGGTAGTCGTCGTGCTGGCGATGTTCCGGATCCGCCAAGGCTTGTAGGAACTTAGGTCACGTAGCGACACATAAAAGAATACTTAGGAAGCATCTGTGATGTTCGTCCATGAAACGACCATCAAATAGAAGCACTTCTACTAACCTACTGAATTTATTGGAATTTCCTATTGTTGATGGGCTGCCGAAGCCGGCGCCGGGGAGTAGGTCATCAAATAGACTATGCCAAGTACGGCACATATTTCATGTACTTACGACCGGCGCTTTCATCGTAGGGTCGCAACATCCCTGCATCAACCGCTTCCTTGAACAGGCGAGACGTGGTCGCACTGTTCTGGACGGTAATGCCGAAACGCTCCCGAAGCGTCGCGTTTGTCATGTAGTCGCGATGGACATACCGAAGGCAGGCATGCAGATAGCAGGCCGCACACGCTAGGGGCGTTTTTTGTCAGTGCGTCACGACAGGCTTGAGCCGGGCGGTTCTTCTGGCGACGGCCACTGCTGCGCGGCGTGGAGAACGCGCAAGATCCGTATGACGGTAGCGTCAACGCCATACACCACCACGTAGTTCGCTCCCACAACCATCTCACGTGTGCCTGCGACGCGCCCGGCCCGATAGAGCCAAGGGTGTTCCGGCAGGCATGCCGCTTTCGCCTGGAGCTCGTCCTTCAGGTGCTGCGCCGCATCAGGATTGTCGTCGGAAATGTAGTCGACGATCGCCAGCAAATCTGCCCTCGCCCACGCCGTCCACTCAACGGCGCAAACGGCGTTTCCTGTCGATAAGGGCCTGGGCTTCGTCCATGACGTGGTCGTGGGGTGCCGTCGGTGAAGGGTCGGCCAGCGCTTCCTGGACCTTGGCGCGGAACCAGGCGTCGTACACCGCTGGGTCCGTCGTCAGCCCGGCCGGCAAGCCGCCCTCCGTGGCGATGCGGGTCAAGAGAATGCGGACCGCGTCTGACACCGTGAGCCCGACGCTGGCGAGACTTTGGGTCGCTTGGGCCTTGAGTTCGTCATCCACACGGATGTGCAGCATCGAGGTATGAGCCATGGGGCGCCTCCAGTGATTTGGCACCATTATGCATCTCAATTGAGATACAGCCCAGGCCACGCAATACTCGATCCGCTAGCCGCCGCGGGAAGAGCAACGAATAACCGATCAAAGTGGCTCGTTCGTAACCGCGAGCCAGTTGCGAGGCTAGCCAAAGCAGGAGGCCGATCGCGCGGCTGGCCCCGCCTCATGCCCCGCAAACACCGGCTTTGACTAACTGGGGCGCTGGAGCAACTCCTCTGGGTCGACACACAGCGCACGGCCGACGCCTTGTGGGCGGCCAGCCGGTCCAGCAGCTTCATACCGCATGCGGGTCGCCTGGGAGTATGTGCGGCCATTGGGGGTTTGCCAGAACGCGTCGACGTCGGCCGTGCCAAAGGAGGCAATGGTCGTGCCTCGTGCCAGCAGGTGCCGACGAAAATGCTCGAACATCGCCTGGTGCTGGATGATCGAGCGTGCCGATAATGGGCGGCGATCAGCGCCGGCCGCTTCGCGAGCCTGCCGGTCCCCGGTACGCCTGCGTTGGGTTGCTGAACCAGAGGGAGTCCATTTGCGTCATGCCCACTGTTATATACTGAATTTGCCCCATTCCACACACCTGCCACCCGGCTGCCCACTGGCGCTTACCGACCCGTCTGAGTCGTTCGCGCACGGCTCAGCGTGCGATCGCAATTTGGGCCAAAGCAGTCGCTCGCAGCGCCCCACCTGCCCCACCGTTCAGCCAGGGGGGTGCCTTCTTGCTGCACCTGCGCTGGCGGCTGGCGTGTAGGCATGCATGAGATATGCGTGATCTCGACGGGGTGATCGAATTCGTCGGCCACCATCGCGAGGACGACAACAAGCTCGAGTCTGCGCGGGGGGAGGTGCGGCTGTACCCCTCTGTCAGGCGCACTGCGCCGAGGGCAATTGACTGCGTAGCGCATCCATCCGCGCGTAGAAGTCGTCCACCTGCCGCTGTGCGGTGCGCCGCATCGCTTCGTTGCGCGCCCCCAGGATGGCCGCGTCTTCCTGCGCCCCAGCCTCGCCGACTTTACGCGAGGTGTCCTGCACAAACTTGCATAGGGGATAGCGTGTCTCACCGAAGGCTCGCAGCGTGGCCTCCACGTCGACGTCGCGCGACAGCATCTCCGCCAGCAGCACGGCATCTTCGAGTGCCATCGCGCCGCCTTGTCCCATGAAGGGTGTTGAGGCGTGCGCAGCGTCACCGATCATGATCACACGGCCACGGTGCCAGGGAAGCGGGGCAGCGACCTCCTCCACGGCGGTGTAGAGCACTTCGGCGTCGGCAGAGAGCGCGTCCAGGAACTGGCGCGCCGGGCCGCCGAACTCCGCAAAACGGGCTTGCATCAGCGCCGGCCAATCGGTCCGCTCATACCATTGCCCGGCGGGCTCAGGCAGCGTGCCGAACAAGTACAGTTGGTCATCGCTGATCGGCATGATGCCGAGCCGCTTACCGGTACCCATCATCATGATCTTTGCGGTGAGGTTCTTCGGTCGCCTGTGCACGCTGCGCCAGACGCCGAGTCCGGTATAGACCGGTTCCAGCGGGCCTGCGACCAGGCGGCGGATCTCCGAGCGAATGCCGTCCGCCCCGACCACAAGATCGTATTGGCCCGAGGTGCCATCGGAGAGTGCAACGGTGACGTGCTCTGCCGTTTTCTGATCGATCCGGACGGCAGTGGTGCCCAAGCGGATATCGACGCGCAGCGCATCGAGTCGGCTAGCGAGGATGCGATGCATTTCGGCCCGGCGGATCCCGACGATCGGCGCAATGTCCGGATGACGGGACGGATAGAAAGTATCGGTGATCGGTTCGCCGCGCTCGTCCAGGTAGATATTCCGGCCATCGGCAATGGCAAAGCCACTCGACACGATCTCCGGCAGCACCCCGAGGCTGCCGAGCGCTGCAAGTCCGTTGTGATAGATAAAGATGCCGGAACTTTGGAATCGCCATTCCTGCTGCTTCTCTAGCATCGTCACCCGCACACCAGCCTGTGCCAATGCAATGGCCGCCGCACAGCCAGCAATGCCACCTCCCACGATCAGCGCGCGTTCTACGTGCTTCATGCCCATGTCTCCTTGTTTGCCAGCGAGGGCGATTGAGCGGAATTATCGGGCGGTGGCCATGCCGCGCTCAACCTCCGGAACGCCGGATTCGGGCACCGATCGTCCGGATCGGCAGCGTGGGGCTGCGCGGAGGCATCAGGGCGCCGATGCGTCGCGCTGATATTGGGCGGGCGATACGCCAATCCAGCGATGGAACGCGCGTGAGAATGCCTTGTCGGATGCATAGCCCGTCGCTTCGGCGACCTCGGCGATCCGTACGCGCGGCTGGCGCAGCCGTTCGGCGGCCAGGTTCATGCGAAATGCCCTCAGGTACTGCATCGGCGGCACGCCCAGCAGCGCACAAAAGCGCTCGGCGAACACCGTGCGCGAAAGGTATGCCACGGCGGCGAGCTGGGCGATGCTCCAGTCCTGTTGCGGCGCCTCGTGCATGGCCGCAACCGCACGCGCAATGCCGGGGTCGTCGAGGACGTTTGGCGTGCCCTGGCGCGCGGCGGCGGGCGTGCGCAGATACTCGCCCAGGATATGCACGAGCAGCAGGTCGCCCATGCGTGCCGCGGACAACTGCCAGCCCGGACGCTGGGACAGCGAGTCCTGCACCAGCAGTTCCATCGTGTTTGCCAGCGTGTGCGCCAGCGGAAGCTCGTCGGCACGCAGCACGATCAGCGGTGGCAATTCCGCTGGGATAGCGCCCACGTCAAGCGCGGGCATCCACAGGTGGAGGGAGAACAGTTGCGTGGATGGGGCGTCCGCGCTGCCCGTGCCGTCTGCGCCATATGTCATTTCGATCGGATGGTCGCCATGGCGGCCGATCATGTGCGCCTTCAGCAGATCGGCGAAGGGCACGACGCCATCACCGGGGTCCCGTGTCGATGACACCGTATGCGGCGTGCCGCGCGGCAGCATGACGATATCGCGCGGGCCAATCTCGACAGGCGTGCCGCCATCGGTGCAGATCCAGTACCCGGACCCGGTACACATGCGGATCAGCGCGCCCTCGGTGCCGGCCGAGTGCAACGCCCACGGTGCGTGGAGCCGGAAACTTGCCGTCACGGCGCGTTCGGCCTTGCATGCGGAAAGGATGCGGCTCAGGACGTCATGCGGTCCGGGATTCATCTTCGGGAGAATGGGGCGCGAGGGATGTGGGATTCTAGCTCGGCGTCTTCAATGTGCTTAGATGACCGGTTTGACCGACGGATGGACGCTTGTCTTCGCCTGCTACAACGGCAGTCTTCGGATCAATGGAAGCTGCGAGTATTGAATATTCGCGTTGCGTGCGACCGTCACTGCATGCCTACCAAGGTATTTGCGAACTCAACCGGCTCAACTTCGAGGCCAGCTGATCAGAATCGAAGTTCACTCCGACAAGCAGGCTGTCTTCGTGCATGCCTTTGAGCCAGGAGTCTGCAAACGCGTCAGAGCCGCATGGTGTGGACAGTGCCACACCCGGCGATTTCCAGTGCGGAGGCCAGCATGGACGACCACGCCATACTCCGGCATGTCGATTTCGGCATCAAAGTCGACTGGCAACTGAGTGCCGGCAAGCGGTACGCGCTTCGTGACGCGAGTACGCGGACGGGCCTGCCGTTGTCGTCCAGGATGTAAATTCGATCCCAGTCACAGGCCGCCAGCTTGTGCCAACACTGCGCCAGATTGTGCCAACACTGCCGTCCGCCGATCCCGCAGCGCCCGGGCCGTCCAGCGGGTGCCAAATGTGAGCACTGTTTGGGGCACTACGTCGCCCTGGCGGGCGCCGGCCACCGATAACGAGCTTGACCTGG
>NZ_JBXAHL010000078.1:0-13876 GCF_058795055.1 Cupriavidus sp. GW823-FHT06D04
ATGAACCGCCGTATGCGGAACCGCACGTACGGTGGTGTGAGAGGGCTGAGGGGGTGACCCCTCACCCTACTCGATTGCCCAGCCATGGTGCAGCCGGTCGCAGTGGCCCTTGCGCCCCTAGGGTCAATCCTGACTGTTTCTCCTCGTCTCATTTCGATATGATGAATTCATCGATAAATTATCGATGAAATACAAACACGTCACATTCCGGCTTGCCTGCCTAAACTGGTAGCAAATGAGCTACCGGGAATCCCATGAACTGCACCGTCCACCGACTCGCCGAGCAGGCACTGCTGTACAGCGTGGCTCCCCCCGCCTCGCTGGAGGTCCAGCGCCGCATCTGGGCGATGGCTGCCCGGGCCGCGGACTGGCGCGGGGTGGTTGACGTGGTGCCGGGCATGAACAACCTGACCGTGATCTTCGACGGCAGCGCCGACGTGGACGCGCTGGAACGCAACCTGAAGCTCGCGTGGGCCTCCGGCGAGGCGCGCAATGCCACCGGCAAGCTGGTGGAGATCCCGGTGCGCTACGGCGGCGAGCATGGCCCGGACCTGGGCGATGTGGCGGCCCATACCGGGCTGACGCCGCAGGAAGTGGTGCGCCGCCACGCTGCCGGCGAGTACGTCGTCTACTTCCTGGGCTTCCAGCCGGGATTTGCTTATATGGGCGGCCTGGCGCCGGAGCTGGCCACGCCGCGCCGGCGTGAGCCGCGGGTGGCGGTGCCGGCCGGATCGGTCGGCATTGGCGGCGAGCAGACCGGGATCTATCCGGCGGTGCTGCCGGGCGGCTGGCAGCTGATCGGGCGCACCGACGCCGAGCTCTTCGTGGCGGACCGGGATCCGCCGTCCCTGTTTGCGCCCGGCGATACCGTGCGCTTTGTTGCCGAGGAAGTCATCGCGTGATCGAAATCATTCGTCCCGGCGCGCTCGCCTCGGTGCAGGACCTGGGCCGTACCGGCTTTCGCCGTTTTGGCGTCGGCCGTTGCGGGGCGATGGACATGCTGGCGGTGGAAGTCGGCAACCGCCTGCTCGGCAATGCGCCGGGCTGCGCCGCCATTGAATTCACGTTGGGCCGCGCCGCGCTGCGCTTCCATGCCGATATGCGCGTGGCGCTGGCCGGTGCCGAATGCGGCGCCAACCTGGACGGCGTGCCGGTTTGGTCGTGGCATGCCTTTGACGTGCACAAGGGCGAGACGCTGACGCTGCCGTCGACGCGCGGCGGCACGCGCGTGTACCTGTGCGTGGCGGGCGGCATCGACGTCGAGCCGGTGATGGGCTCGCGCAGCACCGACCTGAAGTCAGGCTTCGGCGGGCTGGGCGGGCGCGCGCTGCAGGAAGGCGACCGCCTGCCGGCGGGACGCCCGGGGCTGGTGGCCGAGACCGACTGGATCGGCGTGCAGGCGCCGGCGTGGGCGCTGCCCGCCAGCATCGAGGGCAAGGCCACGCCGGTCCGGATGCTGCCGGGGCCTGAATATGAGGACTTCGACGCGGCCTCGCAGGCCGCGCTGTGGCAGGCCGACTGGACCGTCACGCCCAACAGCAACCGCATGGGGCTGCGCCTGAACGGGCCCGCGCTGGCGCGGCGCGCCGAGCGCAGCGCCGACCTGCTGTCGCATGGCGTGGTGCCGGGCGTGATGCAGGTGCCGCCGGGCGGCCAGCCGATCGCGCTGATGGCCGATGCGCAAACCACTGGCGGCTACCCCAAGATCGGCGTGGTGATCGGCGCGGACCTGTGGCGGCTGGCGCAGGTGCCGCTGGGTGCGCCGGTGCGTTTCGTGCAGGTGACGCTGGCGCAGGCAGAGGCGGCGCAGGCCGAGCTGGAGCGCTACCTGCGCCAGATCGACCAGGCGCTGCGGTGGCAGGGCGATGGCATGCCCATCGGCGCGCGGCGGCGCGCACACACGCGCGTGGCCGCATAGGCGCGCACGCGCGATAGCAATCGGGCGACGCAATGCGCCGCACAGGAGAATGGCAATGCATATCGATTTGAACGCCGACCTTGGCGAAGGCTGTGACAACGACGAGGCGCTGCTGGCGCTGATCAGTTCGGCCAATATCGCATGCGGCTGGCACGCGGGCGACGCGGCCACCATGGTGCGGACGGTGAAGTGGGCGCTGGAGCGCGGCGTGGCGATCGGGGCGCACCCGAGCTACCCCGACCGCGAGAACTTCGGCCGCACCGAGATGCAGCGCGACCCGGAACACGTCTACGCCGACGTGCTGTACCAGATCGGCGCGCTCGACGCGATCGTGCGCGCGCAGGGCGGCGAGCTGCATCACGTCAAGCCGCATGGCGCGCTGTACAACCAGGCCGTGCGCGATCCGGCGCTGGCCCGCGCGATCGTGCGCGCGGTGCGCGACTTCGATGCTGACCTGGTGTTCTTCGGCCTGGCCGGCAGCCAGATGATCGATATCGCCAAGGAGGCCGGCCTGCGCGTCAAGCAGGAGGTGTTTGCCGACCGCGGCTACAACCCCGACGGCACGCTGGTCAAGCGCGGCACGCCGGGCGCGCTGCATGAGGACGAGGAAGTCGCCCTGAACCAGACCCTGACCATGGTGCGCGAGAAACGCGTGCGCGCCATCGACGGCTCCTGGGTACCGATTCAAGCCGAAACCGTGTGTCTGCACGGCGACGGCGCCCACGCGCTGGCCTTTGCGCGCCGCATCCGGGAACGGCTGGGCGCGGAAGGCATCGCGGTCCGCGCCGGCGACTGAGCACTCCGTCTCAACCGCCAGCATCCACTGCGGCCGGCCCCGTCGTGCGGTAAGACGGCTGCCGTCCGCTCGCCTCCATCACACTCGTTTGGTGTCTCTTATGGAACAGGCAGTCAATCTCTGGCCCCTTGTCGGGGTCGGCGTCATCATCATCGGCTTCGTGCTGCGCTTCAATCCCATGCTGGTGGTGGTGCTCGCCGCGCTGGCCACGGGGCTGGCCGCGCCGATGCCGCTGATGCAGATCTTCTCGGCGATCGGTACCGCCTTCGTCAAGGCGCGCAACCTGCCGCTGATCATCCTGTTGCCACTGGCCGTGATCGGCCTGCTGGAGCGGCACGGGCTGCGCGAGCATGCGCAGGCATGGATTGCGCGCATCGCGTCGGCCACGGTTGGCCGCCTGCTGATCGTCTACCTGGGCGTGCGCGAGCTGACCGCCGCGATCGGCCTGACCAGCCTGGGCGGGCACCCGCAGATGGTGCGCCCGCTGCTGGCGCCGATGGCCGAGGGCGCGGCCGAGAACCGCTTCGGCCACCTGCCCGAGCCGGTGCGCCAGCGCATCCTGGCGTTCTGCGCCGCCACCGACAATGTCGGCCTGTTCTTTGGCGAGGACATCTTCGTGGCCTTCGGCGCGATCGCGCTGATGCACACCTTCCTGCTGTCGTCGAACATCGACGTGGAGCCGCTGCGTATTGCCGTGTGGGGCATCCCCACCGCGATCTGCGCTTTCCTGATCCACGCCGTGCGCCTGAAGCGCCTGGACCGCTGGCTCGAGCGCGAGCTGGGCGGCAAGGCCGCCGCGGCCGCCGTGCCTGCCAAGAGCGCCGAGTAAGGAGCGCGCCATGATCATTTCCATCGAATATCTCTACTGGCTCGCCGGCCTGGTGCTGGCGATCACCGCGCTGATGACCTTCGCCGACCGCGAGCATCCGCGCCGCCTCAGCACCGGCCTGTTCTGGCTGCTGTACGCGATCGTATTCCTGATTGGCGACCGGCTGCCGCCGGCCGCGGTCGGCATCGGCGCGGTGGTGATGGCGCTGATTGCGGGCTTTGGCGGCGTCGGCCACGGCAAGCACCACAGCCTGCCCGAGGAAGAGCGCCGCGCCAGCGCGCGCCGCCTGGGCAACAAGCTGTTCATCCCGGCGTTGCTGATCCCGCTGGTGACCGTGATCGGCACCATGCTGTTCAAGAACGTCAAGATCGCCGGCCTGCCGCTGCTCGATCCCAAGAACGTGACCTTTGTCTCGCTGGGGATCGGCTGCCTGATCTCGCTGGCGGTGGTGTGCTGGCTCACGCGCGACACCGTGGCGCAGGGCCTGCGCGAGTCGCGCCGGCTGACCGAGTCGCTGGGCTGGGCACTGGTGTTGCCGCAGATGCTGGCGATGCTGGGCCTGGTGTTCGCCGACGCGGGCGTGGGCAAGGCCGTGGCGCACCTGTCCACCGCCTATATCAACATGGACTACAAGCTGGTGGCGGTGGCGGTCTACTGCGTGGGCATGGCGCTGTTCACGGTGATCATGGGCAATGGCTTCGCGGCCTTCCCGGTGATGACCGGCGGCGTGGGCGTGCCGATCCTGGTCGGCATGTTCGGCGGCAACCCGGCGGTGATGGCGGCGATCGGCATGTTCTCGGGCTATTGCGGCACGCTGATGACGCCGATGGCGGCCAACTTCAATATCGTGCCGGCGGCGCTGCTGGAACTCGACGACAAGAACGCCGTGATCCGCGCGCAGGTGCCGACCGCGCTGGCGATCCTGGTGGCCAATATCGCGCTGCTGTACTTCCTGATGTAACCGCGGAGCCCCGCCATGCGTACTGTGCTGCTGACCGGCTTCGAGCCGTTTGAGAATGAACCGATCAATCCCTCATGGGAGGCCGTGCGCGCGCTCGACGGCGAGCGCGTGGGCGACGCCGTGATCGTGGCGCGGCAGCTGCCGTGCGTGTTCGGCGCGGCGATCGACACCATCGGCGAGCTGGTCGACGTGCTGCGGCCCGCGCTGGTGATCGCCGTGGGCCAGGCTGGCGGGCGCGCCGAGATGTCGGTGGAGCGCGTGGCGATCAATGTCGACGATGCGCGCATTGCCGACAACGCCGGCGCCCAGCCGATCGATACCGCCATCGTCGCAGGCGGCCCGGCCGCCTACTTTGCCACGCTGCCGATCAAGGCGATGGTGCGCGACATGCGCGCGGCGGGGGTGCCGGCCTCGGTTTCGCAGACCGCCGGCACCTTCGTCTGCAACCATGTCTTCTACGGGCTGATGCACCGGCTGGCGCAGCAGCCGGATGGCGACGTGCGCGGTGGCTTCATCCACATCCCCTACCTGCCCGAGCAGGCGGCGCGCCATCCGGGCCAGCCCAGCCTGGCGCAGGAAACGCTGGTGAAGGGATTGCGCGCGGCGGTGGCGACGGCGCTGTCGACCCGCGCCGATGTGCGCGAGCAAGGCGGCCAACTGCACTAGGCCCGCCAGCGCTATTCCTGGGTACCGGCCGCGGCCGCCTCACGGCGCGCCGCGGCCTTTTTCCTGGCGTGGCGGCGCAGGCTGACCTGTTCGAAGCGCCAGATCACATAGCAGAACGCCAGGAACGGCCACAGCCAGCCCAGCCATTGCGCCAGGCTGTTGAAGTGGATAAAGCGGCCCATGCGCCAGCCTTGCTCCGAGATCCACGCATAGGGGTTGGATGGCAGCACATTGGTCAGCACCACCAGCACGATCAGCGCCACCATCGCCAGCACCGCGCGCAGCCAGCGTGGCAGGTACAGCAGCAGCGCCAGCACCAGCGAGCTGGTCAGCAAGGCAAAGCGCCCGCCTTCGGACAGCCAGACAAAGGCGCTCTCGGACGGAAACTGCAGTTCGGCAGCAGTGGCCTTGAGCAGCAGCGCCGCCGCCAGCAGGCCGGCCAGGATGCGCAGCATCGGCGCGCTGCGGCGCATCGCGATCGAGGCAAACAGGCCCGTGCCGACCCAGCTGCTGGCGGTCACCAGCGATTCCAGCAACTGCTGGCTCTGCATGTCCTCGGGCCGCAAGCCGATATGGTCCTGCCAGGCCTCCAGCTGCGGGAACACCATCTGCAGCACCTGCATCGGCCAGGATTCCGGGTCGGTCAGCCATTCGCGCACGATGCCGCCCATGCCGAACAGGTGCTCTTGCGGAAACACCTGCGCAAACGGCCACAGCAGCAGCAGGATGATGGCAAAGCTGGCGTGGGGCTCGAACCACGCATGGCGCAGGCGCGTCAGGCGCCCGTCGTCGATCAGTGCCCGGGTGAACGGCGCCACCACCGCGCCGCCCAGCAGCGCACCCAGCGCATTGGTGATCAGGTCGATATTGGAGGAGATGCGGCTTGGCAGCCAGGTCTGGAAGGCCTCCATGCAGGCCGACAGCAGCGCCCCGGCCACCAGTGCCACCAGCGTGGCGCGCCCGCCCGACATGCGCGGATGCAGCGACAGCACCACCAGCGCGCCGAACGGGAAGTATCCCAGCACATTGGTCAGCAGGTCGAAGTCGGTGATGTAGCGCGGCTTGGGCGCGCTCAGGAAGGCAAACGGCGAAACGCCGTTGTCGACCCAGCCCGAGAACGGGTACAGGCTGGCGTACACGACCAGCAGCGTGAAGCAAATCAGCCCCACGCGGGCGAGCGGCGAGTGCTGCGGGCCGCTGGCTTCCGGCGTTGGCTGAGCCGCCGGGGGCGGCGCGGAGGGCGGCGGGGGAGCCGGCTCCATGGCGTGTCTCCTTGCGTGTTTACTTTAGCCGCAGCGTGCCGACCCAGTCGAGCAGCGCCGCGATCACCGCGTCGCTGGCCTCGGCCAGCGCCTTGACGCCGCCGGCCCCGTCGGCGCTGGCCCCGGGCCGGCGCGCCTCGAAGGTCTGCTGGCCGAGCATGCCTTGCTGGAACACCGTGGCGCGCAGCCGCACCACGCCTTCGCTGGTGGTGGCGCTGTCGAACACCTGGTCGAACTCGATCAGGTCCACCTTCAACGCCGGCACGCTACTGTCGCCGAACCAGCTCAGCGTGCCGCGCGCGGCCACGGCCTCGCGCAGCCGCTCGTCGAACAGGCGCGTGGGCGACATCACCCAGCGTTGCGTGGCGTAGGCCTGCAGGCGCTGCGCCTGCGCATACTGCAGCCGATAGAAGAGGGCGTTGCCGTCCAGCCAGTTGGGCCCGTCGGTCTGTGCCACGCGCAGTTTGGGCAGCCGCGCCGGCGCGGGGTTCCCGTTGCCGGGGGTGGCGGCGGCCGGCGGGCCGAGATCGTAGGTGACGGTGGGGTTGTTGCCGCGCGTCAGCGCGCAGCCCGACAGCGCCAGCCCCGCGGCGGCCAGCAGCAGGGCGGCCTGGAGGCGGGAGCGCGCGGATCGGAGAAAGCGTGGCATCTCGGTCGCAGGGTTCACGGCGGTATCTCGCGGTTGGCGGTATCGGGTGAGGGGTGGCATGCGGGCCGCGCTATGGTGCGCTGAAGCCCGGCTCGCCCGGGCCCGGGGCAGGCGCGGGCGCGCCGAACAGCACGCTGCTCGGGCTCTCGTTGAACTGGCCGGCGGCGCGCTCGAAGGTGCGCGCGGTCTGGCGCGCGTCGCGCGCCAGACCATTGAGCTGCGGCAGGGTCTCTTCGCTGAAGGTGCCTGCCGCGGACTGCACCGACGAGGCCGCGCCCTGCATGTCGCGCCCGACGCTGTCGACGGTGCGCATCACCGTGCCGTTGGGGTTGGCCAGCTCCTGCGTCAGGCGCCGGGTCGATTCCAGCGTGGCGTTCAGGTTCTCGGTCACCTTCGGCAGCCGGTTGGCGGCCGGGCCCAGGGAATCGGACAGCCGCGAGTAGTCTTCCGCGGTCTTGCGCACCGCATGGATCGCGGCCATCAGCTCAGTGCGGTTGGCGCTCTGGAACATGTCGTTGAGCGAGGTCATCATGGTCTCGACCTGCGTCAGCAGCGAATCGCCGCGCTTTTCCAGCTCTTCGAAGAAGCCGGGGCGCATGGCGATGCGTGCCACCGCCTTGGGCGAGGTCGGCAGCGGCGGCGAAGCCGTGGCGCCGTCGTGCGTGGCGCTGTCGTCCAGTTGCACGTAGGCGATTCCGGTCACGCCCTGGAAGCCCAGCGTGCCATAGGTGGTGCGCGTGATCGGCGTGTCCTTGTTGACGTTGACGCGCACAATGATCTGGCCCGGCACCTGCGGGTCGAACTTGATCGACTCGACCTTGCCCACCGCCAGCCCGCGGTATTTCACGTCGCCCTGCGGCTGCAGGCCGTTGACGGTGGCGCGCGTGATCAGGTCGTATGGCACGCGCACGGCGTGGTCGCTGCTGAACCAGAAGATTGCGAACAACACCAGCACGGCCAGGCCGATGGTGAACACGCCGGCAAGGAACGCGTGTGACTTGTTTTCCATCATGCTTCTCCAGGGGGCGCCGCATCCGGCTGCCCGTGCGGTGGCAGCGCCTGCATGGCGCGCTGGGCGCGCTCGCCCAGGAAATACTCGCGGATGAAGGGGTGGTCCACCTTCACCACTTCAGGGATCGGCGCCGCGGCGATCACCTTGTGGTCCGCCAGCACCGCGACGCGGTCGGACAATGCCACCAGCGTGTCCAGGTCGTGCGTGATCATCACCACGGTCAGGCCCAGTTCGCGGCGCAGTTCGCGGATTAGCCGCACGTAGTCGTCCGAAGCCATCGGGTCCAGCCCGGCGGTGGGCTCGTCCAGGAACAGCAGTTCCGGCTCCAGCGCCAGCGCGCGCGCCAACGCCACGCGCTTGATCATGCCCCCGGACAGGTCCGCCGGCATCTTGTCGGCATCGCGCGCCGACAGCCCCACCAGCTGCAGCTTGAGCAGCGCCGCCTGGCAGATCAGGTTGTCGGGCAGCGCGCGTAGCTCGCGCAGCGGCAGCGCGATATTGTCGATCACCGACAGCGCCGAGAACAGCGCGCCGCGCTGGAACTGCAGCCCCCAGCGGTTGCGCAGCGCCTGCAGCTGCGCCGGGCGCAGCCGGGTCGGGTCTTCGCCGAACACCTTGATGGAGCCCGACGTGGGACGCTCCAGCCCCACGATCTGGCGCAGCAGTACGGTCTTGCCGCTGCCCGAGCCGCCAACGATGGACAGCACCTCGTCGCGGTAAACGTCCAGGTTCACATGGTCATGCACCACCGCCTTGCCGAAGCGCTTGACCAGGTCGCGCACCTCGATGACCGGGGTGCGGTCCGCCTTGCGGTCCGGCTTGCGTCCGGGTTTGCCGTCCGGCGTGGCGTTCGCTTGCGCCGCGCTCACAGGCCCACGTCCTTGAACAGGATGGCGAAGACCGCGTCGGCCAGGATCACCATGGTGATCGCGGTCACCACCGAGGCGGTGGTGCCTTCGCCCAGGCTTTGCGTATTGGGCTTGATGCGCAGCCCGAAGTGGCATGCGGTCAGCGCGATCAGGATGCCGAACACCACCCCCTTGCCCAGTCCGAGCCACAGGTTGGCCACCGGCACCGCATCGGGCAGCTCGCGCAGGAAGAAGGTGGCGCTGATGCCCAGCTGCCAGCGCGCGGCCAGGATGCCGCCCGCCAGCGCCATCACGTCGGTCCAGGCCACCAGCAGCGGCATGGCGATGGCCAGGGCGATCACGCGCGGCATGATCAGCCGGAAGCCGTGCGAGATGCCCATCACAAGCATCGCATCGAGCTCTTCGGTCACGCGCATCACGCCGATCTGCGCGGTGATGGCCGAACCCGAGCGGCCCGCGATCAGGATCGCCGCCAGCACCGGCCCCAGCTCGCGGATCACCGCCATGCCCAGGATGTTGACGATAAAGGTGCTGGCGCCAAACGTGCGCAACTGGTTGGCCGACAGGTACGACAGCACGATGCCGATCAGGAAGCCGACCAGCGCGGTGATGCCAAGCGCCTTGTAGCCCACGTTGTAGATATTGGCCGAGATCTCGCGCCAGGGGCCGCGCTGGGGCATGCGTGCAAAGCGCAGCAGGTCGAAGGTCAGCTGGCCCAGCATGCTGACGCCGCGGCCCAGCTGCGCGCCGAACGACAGCACGCTCGCGCCGAACAGCGTAACCGGGTTGAAGCGGTCCACCATGTGCTTCTTCCAGCCCTCGTCGTGCACTGCGGCGATGCGCTCGAACACGCGGCGCTGGCCTTCGCTGGCATCGAGCCGCTGCGGCAGCGCGCCGTTCCAGGCCTGCCACAGCAGTTGCCCGCCGATATGGTCCAGCCGCTCGACGCCGGCCAGCGACCACTGCGCGCTGTCTGGTGCCTGCGCCAGCTCATGCAGTTTCGCGCGCAGCTGTCGCGCCTGGTGGCAGCCGGCCAGGGCGAGCGCGGTCCAGTCGCCACGCAGCGCTACGCTGACGGTTCCGTCCCCGCGCGTGATATGGAAGTCTGGCGTCGTCTGGCGTTCCAAGGGCATGCGATGTGATGGCCGAGTCTCGATTCTAAGCCACCCGCCCCGCTGGCGCGACCGCGCCGTGCCGAGGCGGCGGCGCGGCTACAATGCGGCATCTGCAGCAGGCACTTGGGGCTCAGCCCTGCCCCCGCCTGTGTTTTCCACGATCGCCATCGATCCCAGCCCTTTGCCGCGCATGTCCGCCGTTCCTCCGACTCCATCCGACCCTTCCTCCCCATCCGGCGCCAACTGGCGCATCGATGCCGGCGCGCTGCGCGGCATGCTGTCGCCCGCGTTGAGCGACTGGACGCTGGAGCTGGTGGAAGAAACCGGCTCCACCAATGCCGACCTGACCGCGGCCTGCCGCCAGGCGCCGTGGTCCGACGCCGGCAGGCTGCGCCTGGCCTACCGCCAGACCGCCGGGCGCGGGCGCCAGGGCCGGCCGTGGCAGGGGCAGGCAGGCATGACCTTCTCGGTGGCACTGCCGCTGGCGCTGGCGCCGGCGCAGCTGAGCGGCCTGAGCCTGGCCGTGGGCCTGGCGCTGGCCGAGGCCCTGGGCGATGTCGAGGCGGGCCTCGGCGCACGGATCGGGCTGAAATGGCCCAATGACCTCCAGATCGATGAGCGCAAGCTGGCCGGCATCCTGATCGAGGCGGTGCCCGCCGGGCCGCAGCGGGTCTGGGCCGTGATCGGCATCGGCCTGAACCTGGTGCGCGACGCGCAGATGGAAGCGGCACTGGGCCGCGAGCTGGCGGGCGTGGCCGAGGCCATGCCCGGCTTCGACGCGCAGCGCGATGCCCCGCGCCTGCTGGCCGCGCTGCTGGAGCGGCTGGCGGCCATGCGCACCGCGTTCCTGGCGCACGGTTTCGGGCCGATGGCGCGGCGCTGGTCCGCGGCCGATGCCTACCGCGACCAGCCGGTGCGGCTGCTGCACGAGGGCAAGGTGATCGCCGAAGGCATGGCGCGCGGCGTCGACGAGGCCGGCCACCTGCTGCTGGAAACGCCGGCGGGGCTTGAGCGCATCGCCAGCGGCGAGCTGTCGCTGCGGCCCGTGCCGGGGCAGGGAGGCACCGCATGAGCGCGCCGCACCTGCTGATCGATATCGGCAATACCCGCCTCAAGTGGGCCTGGTGCGAAGCCGGTGCGGCGCTGCCCGCCACTGACGCGCTGCCCACGCCGTGGCAGCACGGCGGCGCGGTCGCCCATGCCGACGCCGGCGCGCTGCAGGCGCTGGCCGCTGACCTGCGCGCGCTGCGCGGCAGCGGGCCGATGCCGTCGGTGTGGATCAGCAATGTCGCCGGACCGGTGATTGCGGCCGCCGTGGATGCAGCGCTGGCCGAGGCCTTCGGGGGCTGTGCGCCGGTGCAATGGGTGCGCAGCGCCGCCGCGCAAGGCAACCTGGCCAACGGCTACCGCGAGCCCACGCAACTGGGCGTGGACCGCTGGGTCGGCGCCATCGGCGCGCACCGCTGGCTGCCGCACGACACGCTGCTGGTGGTGACCGCGGGCACCGCCACCACGCTGGATATCGTCACGGCCGCGGCGGACGGCAGCGCGCGCTTCGAAGGCGGCCTGATCCTGCCCGGCCTGGCACTGATGCTGGGCACGCTGGCGCGCAACACCGCGCAGCTGCCGGCACTGGACGTGGACGATGCCGGCACCGTGGCGGGCGCGCACCTGCGTTGGGCCGACAACACGCACGACGCCATTGCCGCAGGCTGCCTGGCCGCGCAGGCCGGCGCCATCGAACGCACCTGGCGCGCGCTGGGCGAGCGCGGGCCGGCGCGTCGCCCCGTGCGCTGCCTGCTGTCCGGCGGTGCCCGCGGCGCGCTGGCTGGCGCGCTCGCGGTGCCGTTCGAGATGCACGATAATCTGGTGCTGCTTGGCCTGCACGCGATGGCATCGGCCGGCGCCTAGCGCGCAGCGCAACTTCTCACACGCCTCAATCCACCCCGACCCATGACCGCCCCAGGCCAGCCCGCCCGGCCACGCTCGCCGCGCATCGTCCCGCTGTTGCTGCTGCTCGCCAATGCCATGCTGCTGGGGGCGGTGCTCGGGGTGTTCGGCGCGAATCCGCTGGCCGGCTGGTTTGAAACGCCGCGTGAGCCGCAGCGGCTGCAGCAGCAGGTACGTGGGGAACGGATGCGGGTGCAGGCACCAGCGTCGGCACCAGCGGCGGATGCCGCACCGCGCAGCGCGCTGCCGTCGGCCACGCTGGCTGCCTGCATCGAGATCGGTGGCTTCAGCGCCCAGGCGGCGCGCCGCGCCACTGAAGACCTGGCCGCCGCCGCGCTGCGCGTGGAAGCGTTCGCGCGGCAGGAACAGGTGCGCTGGTGGGTCCATCTGCCCGCGCAGCCCACGCGCGAGCATGCCGAGCGCAAGCTGGCCGAACTGCGCCGGCGCAATGTGACGGAGTACTCGCTGGTGACCGCCGGCACGCCCGAGGCCACGACCTATACGGTGTCGCTGGGCCTCTTCCGCGAGCGCGAGCATGCCGAGCAATATCTCGATTCCCTGCGCGGCCACGGCGTGCGCACCGCCATGTTGACCGACGCCGCGCGGCCGCTCACGCGGCAGTGGCTGCGCGTGCGCGATGCCGACGATGCGGCGCGCGCCCGGCTCGAGGCCATGCGCCAGCGCTACGGCGCCGAGGACGTGCTGGCCTGCTCCTGAGCAACCTGATCAGCCTTAGCTGCCCTGGCGTACCCTGGTCAGCAGCTTGGTGGTCGAGCGGTCGTGCAGGAAGGGGATGGCGTAGGCCTGGCCGCCCCAGCTGCGCACCAGCCGGGTTTCTTCCAGCGTGTCGATGTCGTAGTCGCCGCCCTTGACGTAGATGTCGGGGCGCACCAGGCGGATCAGTTCCACCGGGGTCTGTTCGCGGAACATCGTGACCAGGTCGACCGACTCCAGCGCGGCCAGCAGCGCCATGCGGTCCGATTCATGGTTCAGCGGGCGGTCGTCGCCCTTGCCCAGCATCTTCACGGAAGCATCGCTGTTGACGCCGACCACCAGGCTCGCGCCCAGTGCGCGCGCCTGTGCCAGGTAGGTGGCATGGCCGCGGTGCAGGATGTCGAAGACACCATTGGTGAACACCAGCGGGCGCGGCAAGGTGGCGATGCGCGCGGCCAGCGCGGCGGGGGTGTCAGGCAGGGTCAGCTTGGATTCGAAAGCGGGTACGGACATGGGGTCGGCATCGGAAAGTGGAGGCCAGCCCCTGGTCGGAGCCGGCGTGCTTGCCCGAGATGGTACCCCTTCTTGTGATCTCTGCCGGCGGTGGGCCCTGGTTACCCCGTCACGCACAGCCTGCCGGATCGACAACCGGCCTGGCCTGCTGCCACGCCGGGAACTGCGAGGCATGACACCACGAATTAAATGAATTCGTAATGCTGGATTTACAGCGCATTGAGTGTCAGGATAATCGTCGCGTGCTTTAAATATTTTATTTTCGGATATAAGTTTATTCGACGAACGGGCGCCAGCCATGGGTTTGCCGCCACTGCGTGACAGCATGGCAGTACATGGGACGGGAATGAATGATGTAGTAACCAGCTACTACCTGCATCGTAGTCGGCTCGTTTATCATGCCAGGCGCTTGATTTTCCAGGATTAGGAAAACAGTCATGCAGAATACCCGCCACAACCGGATCAGGCCCGGTGCGCCGCGGCGGGTCGCATTTGTCGGGAATGCGTCCAGGCAATAGAAGGGCAAAAAAAAGCCCCGCTTCGGCGGTAATGCCGTTCAGTTAAGTCTGAACGGCATTTTTCTTTGCAGGGGTTGTAAACAAGGTGTCGAGCTGTTAACTTG
>NZ_JBXAHL010000079.1:0-11083 GCF_058795055.1 Cupriavidus sp. GW823-FHT06D04
CACTGTATCCCGCCAAATACGTCGTGCGCGGCGGTGAACGCCTGCCCGAAGCCCCTCGCGTGTGAGGGTGGTGCAGCCTGCACGGACTAAGGGAGCGACCTTGTCTAAGCACGGGCGGTCGTTGGCCGTGAGGTCTAGGCCCAGAATGTGGTTACTACGCCGCATGCAGAACCTCAAACCGAAGACAAAAGGAGACAAGTCAATGAAGTCAAACCGCCCTGAGTTGGCACCAGCACCTTCAAGCGTGCACCGGATAGATGTTCACAAACTGGCCGACGAGGCCAAGTTCAACAGCTTTCACCGGTCCGTGCTGATCTGGTGTTTCGTGATCCTAGTGCTCGACGGCTACGACCTGGCGGTCGCCGGCACCGCGCTTCCGTCGATTATGAAGGCGATGAATGTCGAGGCCGCGACTGCGGGCTTCATGGCCAGTTCAGCGCTGTTCGGCATGATGTTCGGAGCGATCGCGCTCGGCGCGCTGGCCGATAAGATCGGCCGCCGCTGGGCGATCTCGATCTGCGTGTTCCTGTTCAGCGCCTTCACCGCGGCCGCCGGCTTCACCAACGACCCGATCACCTTTAGCGTGATGCGCTTCCTCGCCGGGCTCGGCATCGGCGGCGCGATCCCGAATGCGGCCGCGCAGATGACCGAATACTCACCGAAGAAGGTGCGCAGCGTGATGGTTACGCTGATGTGCTGCGGCTACGCGGTCGGCAGCATCCTCGCCGCGCTGCTCGGCAAGCAGTTCATCGAGACCTACGGCTGGCAATCGGTGTTCATCGCCGCGGGCGCCCCAATGGTACTGATCCCGTTCATCCTGAAGTACATGCCTGAGTCGCTGCCGTTCCTGATCAAGCAGCACGACGACACCCATTTGCGCGAAGTGGTGCGGAAGATCCGGCCGGACATGCGGCTCGAGCCGCACGAGGAGTTCCTCGTTCCGGCCGAGGACAAGGCCGAAGGTCCGACCGTAGGCAGGCTGTTTCTGGACGGCCGCGGCTTCAGTTCGGTGATGTTCTGGGTCGCCTACATGACCTGCCTGTTCATGCTCTATGCGCTCAGTTCGTGGCTGGTCAAGCTGATGGGCATGGCCGGCTACAGCCTCGGTTCCGCGCTGAACTTCCTGCTCGCCTACAACGCCGGTGCAGTCGTCGGCGCCGTCGGTGGCGGATGGCTTGCCGACAAGCTGAACATCAAGTGGGTGACGGGCGCATTCTTCGCGGTCGCCGCGGTCTCGCTGACGCTGCTCGGCTACGGCGCGCAGCCGCTGTTCCTCATCGTTGCCGTCGTCGGCGCGTCGACGCTGGGCACGCAGATTCTGCTGTACGCGTATGCCGGGCAGTTCTACCCGACGGCGATCCGTTCGACGGGACTCGGCTTTGCCTCGGGGGTCGGGCGCATCGGCGCGATCGCGGCGCCAATCGTGATCGGGCTGCTGGTCTCGATGAAGCTGCCGCTGGTGCAGAACTTCCTCGCCATTGCAATGGCCGCGGTGATCGGCGGTGTCGCGGTTACGCTGATCAAGCACAAGTCGTCGGCCTCTTCGCACAGCCACGACGCGAGCATGGTCGGACAGGGGCCTTGATGCTCGAACCGTTGCGAGTGTACGAGTTGGTAGAGAGCCCTTTCGCCGATCTGCCCGTTGGGAAGCGGCGAGCGCGTGCACCCGGGCGCCGGAGGACGAAGTCGAGGTTCTCGCTCCAACTCACAACCAGCCAAGGAAACTTCCATGTTACGCAAACTTGTAGGCAAGATCGCAATCGTTACCGGTGGATCCACCGGAATCGGGCTCGCTACCGCTAAACGGTTCGCTAGCGAAGGAGCGCATGTCATTGTCACCGGTCGCCGACAGGCCGAACTCGACGCCGCGGTGTCCGCGATCGGTAACGCTACCAGCATCCGGGTCGACTCATCGAACATGGCCGAACTGGACACACTGTTTGATTGGGTGAAATCGGAAAAGGGTCGGATCGACGTATTGTTCGTCAACGCCGGCGGCGGCTCGCTGCTGCCGCTCGGGAATATTACCGAGGAGCAGTATGACGACACCTTTAGCCGTAACGTCAAGGGCGTACTGTTTACTGTACAGAAGGCTCTGCCATTGCTGGCGGACGGTGCATCAGTCATCTTGACTGGCTCCACCGCCGCCAGCGGCGGCACCGAGGCATTCAGTGTCTATGCCGCCTCAAAGGCCGCCGTACGCTCATTCGCCCGCAACTGGATTCTCGATCTCAAGGGTCGGGGCATCCGGGTCAACACGCTCAGCCCCGGACCCACCAAGACGCCAGGCTTGTTTAACCTGGCCGGGACCGACGCCGCACGGCAGCAGGGAATACTCCACGCTCTGGCCTCGCGGATCCCAATGGGCCGCGTCGGCGATCCGGACGAAATTGCCAAGGCGGCAGTCTTTCTTGCCTCCAACGATTCAAGCTTTGTCAACGGTATTGAACTGTTCGTCGACGGTGGTAAGGCCCAGATCTGAGTATCGCAGCAGTCGGGCGGAGGTGGCCACCTGATGCAGATTCCTGATTCATATCATTAGCAAAGCCATTATCATCACATGTGCTATCACCGGTGCGATTCATACGCCCTCAATGTCACGGTATCTACTGGTGGGCAGCCCGCGGATGCGCCGCAATGCACGTCGCGCGCCTAAGGTATGTGTGCGACGGCCGTGTCCGAGGAGGACCGATGCGCGCTGCTCGGCCATGCGGCCATTATTCCATGTCGAGATGATCGTTTTTTTTGGTGCAGATTGGTACGCCGGCGTCGACGCAGGCCGAACTATAGCCGACGGTGCTGTGCGAGGTGGCGTGCGTCCGAGTAGTCTCACTATTTCGGTAACTGCAGTCTCACAAAGACCCTCCCAGTCTCACCAGTTCCGTTTCCCCGCAAAAATCTGGAGAAACCCCCTGCTGGATTAGTCGTGTTGGAACGCATTGGACTCAATGAATACTCATCGCGGCTCAATGCGATTGTCGCGAGTGCAGTGAAACTCTCGTCAATCGCGGTGGATTCATTCTGCTGGACGTTCGAAGGTCCGTTGGCTAGGCGGAGCAGCCGTTCAGGTGTCCGCGCGCGTACGCTGGCGAGTGTCGGCAACTGGCCGGCTACCGCCGTTGCACGCCACGCTGTCCGTCGCAAGGCATTGGCGGGGAGAAGAGCGTGACCCGGGTGCATGGCAATAAGGTCCGATAACGCCCGCTTATGGCGAGTTGCCGAGCACGCGGCAACGTTGTTACTGCAACTAGGATCCTAACGGACGCCGAAGACAAGGTAGCTCCCACTAGGCGTCGTCGCCATCGGGAAGCGCATGACCTTGGTCCCGCAAGGTCTTCGTCCAGCGCTTGATGCGTGCACGCAGTCGTCCCTGTGCCCCTTCCACGCCGGCCACCGCGTTGAGCCGTCGACCTTCTGCTCGTGCCCCACACCTGGCACCCTCCAACCTGGCATCGCCTGGACCAGTCGCTATGTCGAGCGCAAGGCCGCGAGCCTTAAGAGCGTCCGGCGCTAGAGGGCCGAACAGTGGATCCGCGTCGGCGCACCGCCTCGATCGGCATGTACACCTGAACCCCCCGTTCGCGGCCGTCATTCTATGACCAGCCGATTCTGCTCAACGAGAGGCAAGCCGGCGCTGCCGTCGAGGGCTCACTTCGGCGAGTGGCGCGTGGATTACATTGGCGATTAGCTTTGCCACGGCTTTGCCGATTAAGCGATGAGGCTGTCCCGGCATGTTTAAGCGCCGTGCAACGGGAGCCCCCGCTGATGCAACGCCCAAACGTGACCGGTGCAGCACGAATCGTCGGATGTCCTTTCGCGGAACGGCGCAGGTTGCCCCCTTGAAATTTGGGTGGCCAATTACTATTTTATTTTCGCTCAGGCAGTCGCGACCATCGCGCGCTGCGTGTTTCTGTTTGTTTGCCAGCAGCTTGGCAGGTGAATGGGAGCGCGTATGCCCCTTCGCCTCCTTGCTGCGTCGAAGGAGGATACGACCATGAGCGACCTTTTCTTTGGAACTGACCTCTTCAGCGAACTCGACCGCATGCAACGGCAGATGGCGAGCTTGTTCTGTTTCCCATCCAGCATCCGCTCCGGCCGCTTCGGGGCATTTCCCCCGGTCAATATCGGCGCCACGGACGATTCCATCGAGATCGTCGCGTTCGCACCGGGGCTCAAGCCGGACCAGTTCGAGGTGTCGATCGACAAGGGCTTGCTGACCCTCAGCGGCGAGCGCGAAGCGGTGCAAGCGGGGGATGATCCGGAGGTGCGGCTGTACGCGCAAGAGCGATTCACAGGCACGTTCCGGCGTGTGGTCGAATTGCCGCAGAGCGCAGACCCCGACAAAGTCCAGGCGCGCTATGCCAACGGCTGCCTGTCTATCAGTGTCGGCAAGCGCGAAACCTCGAAGCCCCGGGCGATCACGGTCCAGTAACGCCAGGAGACAGCCATGAACGAGACTACCCAAGTGGCGGAACGCAACCAGAACGCGATGACAAAGAGTCAGGAGGACAGGTCGACACCGACGCTGACGCTACTTCCCGCGGTCGACATCGTCGAGGACAGCAACGGCGTCACCCTTTGGGCCGACCTTCCAGGTGTGACGAAGGACAAGCTCGAGGTGAATGTTCACGACGGTAACCTCCATATTGAGGCGGAAGCGGTCGTGCCCACCCCCCAAGGACTGCGGGTGCAACATGCGGAAATACGCCAGCCGCACTTCGCACGCGCTTTCTCGTTGAGTGTGGACCTTGACGCGTCGAAGATCGAGGCGAACCTGCAGGACGGCGTGCTAAAGCTGACGATCCCGCGTCGCGACGAAGCGCGTCCACGCCGCATTGCCGTCAACGTGGCGTGAGTTGCCGTCGCCAGGTGCCGGTGGCGTCCGCAAGGGCGCCACCGCAGCGCCTGCGGAAACTGGCTGAACATTGGGTGAGGGCAAGATGAAAACAGATCTGGGCAAATGGAATCCCTTCAAGTTCCTACGCAAATCGACCGAAGACAGGCAACCGACGGGCGAGTCGTCGAATGTCCCCGCGCCAAGGCACTGGACACCGGACTGGCCGGACGTTTCGCGGCTGTTTTCAAGCGATCCCTGGCGTGCGATGGGCGAGTTTCTGCATGAACCCTTCGCGGGCTTCGGGGGACTCGATCGATGGTTCGGCGACTTCAGTTCGTCGCGCTTCCAGCCGCGCATCGATGTGGTCGATGATGGCTCGGCGCTGAGGATCACGGCGGAGCTACCCGGCATGGATCGCGAGGACCTGAAGACCACCATCGAAGATGGTGCGCTGGTGTTACGGGGTGAGAAGAAGCAGGACATTCGGAGCGAGGAAAACGGCTGCTACCGGCTGGAGCGGGCGTACGGCGCCTTCATGCGCAGTATTCCGCTGCCGGATGGCGTCGACCTCGATCACGTCGAGGCGAAATTCGACCGAGGTGTATTGACGCTGCGCCTGCCAAAGACCGGTACGTCGCAGTCTTCGGTGAAGAAGATCGAGGTGAAGTGAGCGGAAGATGGCGAGTTGCCTCAAGATCATTGGCACGCTTGAGCCTGCTGCGCTCAGCCAGGGATATTTGCGGCAAACACTTTCCAAGATGGAGACTTCGATGGAATTCGATTCTGAGTGGGTGACGATAGGCAGGCATCGGGTGCGGCTTAAGTGCACGCGCGGATTTCCTACCGAACGGACGCGGCGCGTGGCTGAGTTGGTCACAGTCGCGATCGACAACAACCTCAGCGCGCGGGCCCGCTTGGTGGACGTCACCGCGCAAGGCGAGGCTTACGTGATCAGCATCGGCACGACGTTCGAAAAGGATAGAGTGGCGGCCCCCCACCTGGAAGTGGCGCTGGCCACGATGTTCGGCTTGACGCCCGAGCAGGTCACGATTGACGTTGTCGTCGTCAGTCAGGCTGAGGTGGATACGCATTTTGGCGTGTATGAGCGGATGCTGGCAGAGAAGCTCGGCACCGTGCCGGCCATTCAGTGAAGCGCTATGATCGGTTCCTGGCCAATAATGCTTGTGGCTTGAATCCAGACGCCGGCGTTGACACGTGAATGCCCTGAACGGCGGCCCGGACACGACCCGATCGGCAAGCTCATGATCACAGTGATGGGACGAGGAGCAAGGCTATGAACATCCGTCCACTACACGATCGCGTCATCGTCCGACGCTTGGACGCAGAACACAAGACGGCCAGCGGTATTGTCATCCCCGATACCGCCGCCGAAAAGCCGGACCAGGGCGAAGTCCTGGCTGTCGGTCCCGGCAAGGTTTTGGGCGATGGCAATGTCAGCGTGCCGAGTGTGAAGATTGGCCAGCGCGTGCTATTTGGCAAGTATACGGGCACCACCGTCAAGCTTGAAGGCGAGGAGGTGCTGGTCATGCGTGACGAGGACATTCTGTGCGTCGTCGAATAGAGGAAGGTACAGAAGGCTAGCGTCTCGCGAGGAGTCTCATCATGGCAGCCAAGGAGATCCAGTTTCAGGAGACCGCGCGCCGCCGCATCGTGGCGGGTGTCAATCTGCTGGCCAACGCGGTCAAGGTCACGCTCGGTCCCAAGGGGCGCAATGTGGTCCTTGAGCGATCGTTCGGGGCCCCGCTGATCACCAAGGATGGCGTGTCGGTCGCCAAGGAAATCGAGCTCCGCGACAAGTTCGAGAACATGGGGGCCCAGTTGGTCAAGCAAGTTGCGGCCAAGACTTCCGACGTGGCCGGCGACGGCACCACGACTGCCACCGTGCTGGCCCAGGCGATGGTTCAGGAAGGCATGAAGGACGTAGTGGCTGGCCTGAACCCCATCGATCTGAAGCGCGGCATGGACCTGGCCGTGGGCGCGGTCGTCGAGAAGCTGCGCGAGCTGAGCCGGCCCTGCACCACCAGCAAGGAGATCGGCCAGATCGGCGCAATCTCCGCCAACGCCGATGAGGCGATCGGCAAGATCATCGCCGATGCAATGGCCAAGGTCGGCAAGGACGGGGCCATCACGATCGAAGACGGCAAGTCGCTGGAGAGCGAGTTGGAGGTGGTCGAAGGCATGCAGTTCGATCGCGGTTATCTGGCCTCGTACTTCATCAACCAGCCCGAGAAGCAATCCGTCATCCTCGAAGAGCCGTATATCCTGCTGCATGACAAGAAGATCTCGGCGATTCACGATCTGCTGCCGGTGCTCGAGGCCGTGGCCAAGACCGGCAAGCCGCTGCTCGTCGTGGCCGAAGACGTGGAAGGCGAGGCGCTTGCGACCCTCGTCGTCAACTCTCTGCGCGGCACCTTCAAGGCCGCCGCGGTGAAGGCACCGGGCTTCGGCGACCGGCGCAAGGCCATGCTGGAAGACATTGCCATCTTGACCGCCGGCACGCTGATTGAGGAACAGACGGGCAAGCAGCTCAAGAATGTCGTGCTGGAGGATCTGGGCCACGCCAAGCGCGTCGAAATTGAGAAGGAGAACACGACCCTCGTTGGCGGCGCGGGCGAGCACGCGGCAGTCGAAGCCCGCATCAA
Organism: Cupriavidus sp. GW823-FHT06D04; assembly: GCF_058795055.1. NCBI lineage: Bacteria > Pseudomonadati > Pseudomonadota > Betaproteobacteria > Burkholderiales > Burkholderiaceae > Cupriavidus > Cupriavidus sp. GW823-FHT06D04. The sequence goes on from NZ_JBXAHL010000079.1 coordinate 7,501, forward strand.
GGCCATCCGCCGGCAGATCGACGAGGCCACCAGCGACTACGACAAGGAGAAGTTGCAGGAGCGGGTCGCCAAGCTGGCCGGTGGCGTGGCGGTGATCCGGGTTGGCGCCGCCACTGAGGTGGAAATGAAGGAGAAGAAGGCGCGCGTCGAAGACGCCCTGCACGCCACGCGGGCCGCGGTCGAGGAAGGCATCGTGGCGGGCGGCGGCGTCGCGCTGCTGCGCGCCCGCGCCCAGCTTGCGCCGCTCCAGGGCGCCAACGCCGACCAGGAAGCCGGCATCCGAATCGTGCTGCGTGCCCTGGAGGAGCCGCTGCGGCAGATCGCCGCCAATGCCGGCGAGGAAGCATCCGTGGTGTTAAGCCGGGTGCTCGAACATAGCGGCAACTTCGGTTGGAACGCGGCCACGGGTGAATACGGCGACCTGTTCGAGATGGGTGTGATTGACCCAACCAAGGTGACTCGCACCGCACTACAGAACGCGGCATCGGTCGCCGGGCTGATTCTGACCACGGACGCGACCGTGGTAGAGATGCCGAAAGACCACGGCAAAGCCGCTGCGGTGTCACCGGAGCTGGAGTATTGACGGGGGACACGCAAGGCGTGCGGCCGGTCCCATACGGCTGTGGAGGATATCATGAGCAAGATCATCGGCATTGACCTCGGCACTACGAATTCGTGTGTGGCGCTGATGGAAGCCAACCAGGTCAAAGTGATTGAGAACTCCGAAGGCTCACGCACGACACCATCCATCGTCGCCTATGTGAACGACGAGGAAATCCTCGTCGGCGCACCAGCCAAGCGACAGGCCGTCACGAATCCAAAGAACACGCTATTTGCTGTCAAGCGGCTGATCGGCCGCCGCTATGAGGAAAAGGAAGTGCAGAAGGACATCGGCCTGATGCCCTTCACGATCTTGAAGGCCGACAACGGCGATGCCTGGGTCGAAGCGCAGGGCAGGAAGCTCGCCCCACCGCAGGTTTCAGCTGAAGTGCTGCGCAAGATGAAGAAAACCGCCGAAGACTATCTGGGCGAGCCCGTCACCGAAGCCGTCATCACGGTGCCCGCCTACTTCAACGACAGCCAGCGCCAGGCAACGAAGGATACCGGGCGCATCGCCGGGCTGGATGTCAAGCGGATCATCAACGAGCCTACCGCGGCGGCGCTCGCGTTCGGTCTGGACAAAAAGGAAAGCCGCGACCGCAAGATCGCCGTGTTCGATCTCGGCGGCGGCACCTTCGATATCTCCATCATCGAGATCGCTGACGTGCAAGGCGAGAAGCAATTCGAAGTGCTGTCGACCAATGGTGATACCTTCCTGGGCGGAGAAGACTTCGACCAGCGCATCATCGACTACATCATTGGCGAATTCAAGAAGAACCAGGGGGTTGACTTGTCGCGCGACGTGCTGGCGCTGCAACGCCTGAAGGAAGCTGCGGAGAAGGCCAAGATCGAGCTCTCGTCGAGCCTGCAGACGGAGATCAGCCTGCCATACATCACGGCCGACGCCAGCGGACCGCGGCATTTGAACCTGAAGCTCACGCGTGCCAAGCTCGAAGCCCTGGTCGAAGACCTGGTCGAGCGGACGATGGAGCCGTGCCGCATCGCCATCAAGGACGCCGGTGTATCGGTGGAAAAGATCGACGACGTGATTCTGGTGGGCGGCATGACCCGCATGTCCAGGGTGCAGGAGAAGGTCAAAGCGTTCTTCGGCCGCGAGCCGCGCAAGGACGTCAACCCCGACGAAGCGGTGGCGGTGGGGGCGGCGATCCAGGGCGCGGTGCTCACCGGTGAGCGCAAGGACGTGCTGCTGCTTGACGTCACCCCACTGTCGCTGGGGATCGAGACCCTGGGCAGCGTGATGAGCAAGATGATCACCAAGAACACCACCATCCCGACCAAGTTCTCACAGGTCTTCTCCACGGCCGAGGATAACCAGGCGGCGGTGACTATCAAGGTCTACCAGGGCGAGCGCGAGATCGTTACGGGCAACAAGATGCTGGGCGAGTTCAACCTGGAGGGCATTGCACCGGCGCCGCGTGGCATGCCGCAGATCGAGGTGACGTTTGACATCGACGCCAACGGCATCCTGCACGTGTCGGCGAGGGACAAGGCCACTGGCAAGGAGAATCGGATCACCATCAAGGCCAACTCCGGCCTGTCTGAAGGCGAGATCGAGCGCATGGTGAAGGACGCCGAGTCCCACGCCGACGAAGACCGTCGACAACGCGAGTTGGTCGATGCGCGCAACCACGGCGACGCACTGGCACACAGTACGCGCAAGGCGCTGGCTGAATTCGGCGAGAAGCTGGAGGCGGGCGAGAAGGAGAAGATCGAAGCCGCAATCAAGGACCTTGAGGCGGCACTGAAGACCTCAGACAAGGCCGAGATCGTGGCCAGGGCGCAGGCCCTGGCCACGGCCTCGCTGAAACTCGGTGAAAAGGCCTATGCGGACGTTCAGGCTCAGCCGGACACTCGCTCCGATCGCGCCGCGGACGCGAAAGAGGCGAGCGCCGAGAAAAAAGACGAGGACGTGGAGGATGTTGAGTTCAAAGAAGCGGGTGCCAAGCAGTAAGCCGGCCGACGTCCGTCAAATTGGGGTGCCCTCACGAAACGGATTTTTTTGTGTGTTAGCGACCTCTGTCGGTGTTTTCTTGTAATGCTTTCGCGGTACCGAAAGCCAGCCCCCATACTGGTCCTGCTTTCTGCGACTGCCATCTGTGAGATGTCTTCAGGGAGTTTTCCCCGTGCGCCATTTATGTACCGTCAGAAAACCGCACATCAGTGGGCTCCTGCGGCCCACAGATCATCGACGATGCGGCTGACACCGATTGGAATCCGGTTCTCCTGCCAGACCTCTTAATGGAGGATACGATGAACACCGACCCGAAAAAGTGGAATCTCTTCAAGTTTCTTCGCGGGGCGGCCCGCAAGTCCGATGCGGACAGCCCGGAAAGCCCGCCGGCAAGTGAACAGTGGCGTGCCGCCTGGCCTGACATTCCGCGACTGTTCTCACGCGAACCGTGGCGCGCAGTGGAGGAGTTCTTTCATGACCCGTTTGCCGGCCGTGGTGCGCTCGAGCGATGGTTTGGCGACTTCAGTTCATCGCGCTTCCAGCCCCGCATCGACGTGGTCGACGAAGGGCAGGTGCTGCGCGTGACCGCCGAATTGCCAGGGGTGGAGCGCGAAGACCTGAACGTGAGCGTCGAGGACGGAGCGATCGTGCTGCGCGGCGAGAAAAAGCAGGACGTGAGCAGCGAGGAAGATGGCTGCTACCGGCTAGAGCGCGCCTATGGAAGCTTCGTGCGCACGATTCCCATGCCGGAAAACGCCGACCCCGATCACATCCTGGCAAAGTTTGACAATGGTGTGCTTACGTTGACCGTGCCGAAATCGGAGCCGGCGCGATCCGCGAGTCGCACGATCGATATTGGCTAGGGCAAGCAGGCAAGAAGCGTCTTGGTGGGAGACCGCGCCAAAACGGGGGCAAACCACCGGACCACTGCCGGGAGGCCAATGAGGCACCTACAATGCGCGCATGGCTTCCGATCCTAGGCCGGCGATCTCCGTCCTTCAACTTCGAATT
>NZ_JBXAHL010000080.1:0-10915 GCF_058795055.1 Cupriavidus sp. GW823-FHT06D04
GGCTCGCCGCCTCGGCAGAATTGATCCGTTGTCGCGTAGAATTGATAAGTAGTAACAGGCCAAAACTTTCGAAAATGTCCACTGCCCAGATGCCCCACCTCATCCGAAGTGCCAGCCTGACGGGCTTCGCCGACCTGGCGCAGTCGGCTGGACTCGACCCCTTGGCGATGATGCGCAAGGCGGGCCTGCCGCGCCGGTGTCTCGACGACAGCGAGACCCTGATCGGCATGGAGGCGGTGTGCCGCTTGCTGAACCACTGCGCGCAAGCCTCGGACATGGAAGCGTTCGGCCTCAGGCTCGCCAGCCGCCGCCATATCTGGGAACTCGGCCCTGTCAGCCTCGTGATCAAACAGGAGAGCACGGCGCTGGGAGCGCTCAAGACGCTGCTGGGCTACAACCGTTTGCTCAGTGACGCCCTGGTGGCGCGGGTGGATGAAGAGGACGACGTTGTCGTCATCCGCGAGGAATTGATACTGGGCAAGTCGGTCCCGACGCGCCAGGCGATGGAGCTGACGGTCGGCGTGATGTTCCAGGTGCTGCGCGACCTTCTTGGCCCCAGATGGGAACCTCGTCAGGTTTGCTTCGCCCATCGGCCGCCACGGGATCTGAGCTTTCATCGTTCCTTCCTCGGCAAGCGCATCGAGTTCAACAGCGCCTTCAACGGAATCGTCTGCGCAGCAAGCGACATGGCCCGTGAGCTGACCTCGACGCAGGCCGGGCTCGGTAGTTTCGCGCGCCGCTTCATGGACTCCGCGCTCAACCAACGCAAACTGGGGTGCAGGGAAACCGTGCGCCACCTGATCGCGGCCTTATTGGGCAGCGGCCGTTGCACGGTCGACAAGGTGGCGCAGCACCTGGGTGTCAGTCGGCAGACCCTGCACCGGCAACTGAGCCTGGAAGGCGAGCAGTTCAAGTCGGTGCTGGATTCCGTCCGCCGCGAGCGGGCGCTAAAGCTGCGTGACGACAGCGACCATCCGCTGGAAGACGCGGCGTCGATGCTCGGCTTCTCCTCAGCCAGCGCCTTTGCGCACTGGTTCCAGGCCAGCTTCGGCACCAGCTTCATCCAATCCAGGCGGGCGCGCCAGCGTGAGACAAAAGAACAAGTCCATGTGACCGCTGATCAATAGCTGCCGACCGGCCGATCGTCATAATTTCGATTGTCGCGGGAAACTGCAAACTGAAGGAGGCAAATGCATGGCACGCATGAGGATGATCGATACGGACACCGTGGACCCGGAACTGAAGGACGTCTTCGAGAAGATGAAGCAGCAAGGCACTGTGCTGAACGTCTGGCGGATGATGGCCTGGTCCCCGGCGCTCGCCAAGGCCTGGGCGCCTTGCTCGCGCGGCCTTCGCAACGACCTGTCTGTCTCGCGCAAGCTGCGCGAGCTGCTGATCGTGCAGATCGCCTTGCGGCACGAATCTAGGTACGAATACGGACACCACGTGCACATGGCGCGGGCCGAAGGCGTCACGCCGGCGCAGCTAGCCGCATTGCCGAACGGGCGAGATGGCGCGCTGTTCGACGCTGACGAAGCCCTGGTGCTACAGCTCGCGGACGACCTGACGCATGCCGGCGGCGCGACCGCGGCGACCATGAACGCCTTGCTGGAGCGCTTCGGAGAGAAGCACTTGATGGAGCTGCTCGCGACCGGCGCGTTCTATTGTGCGGTGGCGCGCATCGTAAACTCGCTGGATTGCGAACTCGAACCTGAAGCCTGCTGAGTTGCTCGCCGGCGCGGGCGCAGACGCACGACCCGAGAACTTTGTGATCGACGCCGTGCCCGATCGCGGCGATCACACCCGCACCATCGCTATTCGGAATGATGCGCGGGAATTCCATGCCACCATTCATGCGTCCGGCGCGTCGGTTTGCATCCGCCGGATTAACCGCCGACGCATGGAGCCGCACGCGGACTTCGCCGAGTGCCGGTTGCGGCGTTGGCAGATCGCCGAATGCCAATACCTCTTCCGCACGCCGTTGTTTCTCATACCTGATCGCCTTCATTGGTGACCCTGTCCGATTCCGCATAGAGAGCAACAAGCCGTTCTGCCGGCCCGGCTTCGAATCAATAGGGGATATCACCCGCGATGCCCGCGCGCTCACATTGGCGTCGCTTGCCGCAGCTACGCGCGTAGTATCGCAAATTGGTAAGTCCATGTCCTGGCCAACTATGCATGGCAGCGTGGAACGCCAGATACATAATCAGTGTGCGACTTTCTGGTTGATAAGTTCGACGCGCCGGGCGACTTGTCGTTTCGTAGCATGGCTGTTCATTGTTGTAATCTCCAACCTTGTGAAGCTCGGTTGCCACGAGGTCAAAGTGATGCCAGGGGACCAATGGAGATTCGACTTTCCCTTTGCACAGAACAGCCGCGCATTTGGAGGACGAGCGCCGGCTCTCGCCCTTGCGGGGCGATTGCGCGTCGACCGTTCCCGAAGTTTTAATTTGCTACAAGCCTGCAGGGAAAGCAGATCGGATGACCGGACCGCTTCAAGATGCCCCGACAGGGTCGGTTGCTCCCACTGCGCAGCCCGACCACTGTCAGATCCACTGTCAAATCGCGTCTGGTCTCATACACGTCGCTACCAGCAAGCCGGCAGCACCGTGTTGCGCAGCATAGTTCGCTAGTCGATCTGGATCCCTGCATCGGTCGCGATCTTCGACCAGAGCTGCAGATCGCGGCTGACCATGTCGCGGAACTGCTCCGAGGTCTTCGCAGGTGGCGGCCCGAAGTTCATGGATTTCATCGTGGCTGCAAGATCAGGAGATTTCTGGACCTTGTTGATCTCATCGGCCAGCCTCTTCAAGATTGCCGGGTTGGTTCCCGCCGGTGCGAAAACGCCGAACCAGCCCACCGCGTCGAACTTGTAACCCTGTTCACCCATGGTTTTGACATCGGGAATCTGCGGTGCCCGCACATTACCCGCAATGGCAATGGCGCGAACCTTCCCGGAACGCAGGAAGGGGACTGGCGCGCCGGGATCGGTCCAGCCGATTTTCACGACACCCGAAGCGAGGTCAGTCAACAACTGATTCGAAGTCCGATATGGGACATGATCGGTCTTCATGCCGGTCTGCTTCTTGAGCCATTCCATCATCAGCTGTCCGGAAGACCCCGTAGACCAGGTGGCGTAGCCGTACTTGTCCGGATTCGCCTTCACGAACTGGATGAGCTCCGGCAAGTTGTGAACCGGCAGATCGTTGCTCACCAGCAGCACCACCCCACCCTCGGCCGTCTCGGCGATCGGCACAAGGCTCTTCTTCGGATCGTAGGGGATTGTCTTCAGTACGGCCGGGGCGATGACCATGTTCGATGCCGTAGTGTAAAGCAACGTGTACCCGTCGGCGGGTGCCTTGACGACAACGTTTGTCCCCACGACTCCACTGCCGCCCGGCCGGTTGTCAATAACGACCGGTTGCTTCAACGCTACCGATAGGCGTTGTGCCATCAGGCGTGCCAGGGCATCGGTTCCCGATCCTGCCGACGATGCTACGACCATCTGAATCGGGCGCGTGGGCCAAGCATCCTCCGCCCGCACCGACGCTGAAGCGCACAACGCCAGAAGCGATGCCGCACCCACCGTACCTGCAAACAGCTTTTGTATTCGATGTGCCATTGTCACCCTCCATATGATGTTCTGTTACCGATCGTTTAACCTGCGCTCCTTCCGCGTGCATCGCCCTGGCAGCACAGCAACGCCAATGACGAGGCCACACAGCCCGATGCGGTAGTGCAACGCTCAGCGAAATAGGGGCTGCGTGAACCGTTGGAAGAACTGCATGAGTCGAGGGCGGGGCGAGCCCCCGGCTCCTGCTCGCGCCAGAATTCGTTGGCTAACTTCAGCTGCGCGTATTCTCGAACTTGCGCAGGAAGCCCTGGTGGCCGCCATTTCGGTTGGGCGAGAAACCATTGGCCTGAAGCGTCTCTTCGACAGTGTCGTAGAAGACGCCAAGCTTCAGGATCTCGCGCGTCTGCTGCGCTGTCGCAATCGGGCGACCGAATTCGCCGGCGATGCGCACCAGTTGCTTGATCTGCTCGACCGAGCTCATCTTGCCCGTGCGGGTCTGGTTCCAGAGCACATCCTCGATGCCGCAACGGACATGCAGACCCATGGCCATGCCGATCATGTTGATGGGCAGCACATTGAGTACCGAACTTTCCACCGTGACCACTGCGCCGTCAGGCACAGCACGCAGCAGGTTTGCCAGGTTGAAGATGTTCGCCTGATCCATGCCGCCGCTGATCGCCACCCAGTTCATCACCAGCGGGCCCTTGTAGACGCCGCGGCGAATCATCCGCTCGATCGTTTCGAAGCTGTTGATGTTGTAAACCTGGAACTCGCTCTGGATGCCGGCGGCCGTCAGGCGCCGGATATGTTCCTCGGCCCAGCTGGGATTCGAGGGTACGATCATGTCCTTGTACGTGTCGTAGAGATGCGGGAAGCCGCGCGACACACCCTTGAAGTCGTCCAGGCCAGCGTGCTCCGTCACGTTCATCTGCGTCGTGTTGACCGTCACCGTCACCTGGTCGGGTTTCGGATCGAGCTCGGCCAGCATATGCCGCGTGTCGTCGCTCAGCCATTTCGCGGCCTGCCCCTCTTCGGGCGCGAAGCTGATGGAGCCGCCCACCTGGATCACCATGTCGGGCACTGCTCTGCGCACTCCGGCGATCAGCTCGTTGAACATGGACAAACGCTTGCTTCCCTTGCCATCGGCTTCGCGTACATGCAAATGCAGCACTCTGGCGCCCGCTTCATAGCAATCCACCGCCTTCTGGATCTGCTCCTCCATGGTGACAGGGATATCTTCCGGGAAGTCCGAGGGAATCCAGCCCGGCGCATACGGAGCGGCGGTGATGATCAGCGGTTGCTGGTTCTCGGGGTACAGGTGGCCGTCAAGGAAGTTCATGGTGATGGGTCTCCAGGATGAATGTTGAATATTGAGAAAGTCGAACCGGATGAGAGGGTTTCCCGGCCGGGAAACTGTCAAATCACAAAAATGGATGATCCGGTGGTCTTGCGAGCCTCGAGGTCACGGTGTGCCTGTACGGCATCCTCCAGCGCATAGCGCTGATTGATCTCGATGTGGATGCGGCCAGCCGCCACGTGGCCGAACAGCTCGCCGACCAGTTTCGCCTTCTCGGCCGGATCGGCGATATAGTCGGCCAGGCCCGGGCGCGTCAGGAATAGCGAGCCTTTGCGGGCCAGAATTGCCGGATCGAAACCCGTGACCGGACCGGAGGCGAACCCCACGCAAACCAGCAGGCCGCGTCGCTTGAGGGAGTCGAGCGAGGCCATGAAGGTGTCCCTGCCCACGCTATCGAAGACCACGGACACGCCCACGCCATCCGTCAGTTCCCGCACGCGCTTGGCCACGTCCTCATGGCTGTAGTTGATCGTGTGATCGCAGCCATGGGCGCGCGCCACTTCCGCCTTTGCCTCGCTCGAGACCGTGCCGATCACCGTCAGGCCCAGCAGCTTCGCCCACTGCGAGACGATCAGGCCGACGCCGCCCGCTGCCGCATGCAGCAGAATCGTGTCGCCCGCCTTGAACGGGTAGATCCGGCGCATCAGGTAGGCCGCTGACAAGCCCCGCATCGTCATGGCCGCCGCGACTTCGCAACTGATTGCCTGCGGCAGCTTGATCAGAGGATCGGCAGAGATCAGCCGCTCCGTGCTGTAGGCGCCCAGCGTGTTGGTAAATCCCGTATAGGTCACGCGGTCGCCGACCGCCAGGTGGGTAACGCCGGCCCCGACGGCCTCGATCAGGCCTGCGGCTTCGTTACCGATGCCGCTGGGCAGCGGGACCGGATAAGTACCGCTGCGGAAGTATGTGTCAGCAAAGTTCAGTCCTACGGCCGCGTGACGGACGCGGACCTCTCCCGGGCCCGGCTCGCCAACAGCGGCGTCCTCGAAACGAAGGACCTCGGGCCCGCCCGTCTCGTAAATCCTAACGACTTTCGCCATGTCGCCTCCTGTCTTCTATCCAACATGAAAGTGCGCCCGCGGCTTGCACATCGAGCGCGCCGGAGGAACAACCTGTGCGGCGAATCATCAGGCCTGGTCCGACTTGCCGCTTTACCATGTATGTCTTGCACTTTCCCTTTAATGACAGGGACAGGTTAGCCGGGACACTCTCACGTTGGCGTCGGCAGCGTGCAAACGGTAAGCGCGAACTAACAGCTCATGCCGTTTTCGGACGGATGATGGATATCGGCGGACTCGGAGATTTAGCGCCGCGGGAAGAACCGATGGGTGAGGGTCTTGCGGCACAGCGGCGCGGGCGGCCGTTGCTGTGTCGGACGGTCCGCAAGGGGCTGATTGCGGCACGCACGGAGCGCGGGGCGGCGGCTCTTACACATTTCCCAGACGAGTCCGCCCATTCCAGGGGTTATCCCTAGGTCGTTACTGCCATGCCCGAGCGCGACACGCGTCCCCCGTCGGTACCCGCACGCAGGCGGCTGGACCATACGTTCCCCTACCGACGCTTCGCCGACCACCTCACGGTGGCCAGCGCACGGCTCGGGGCCGATGTGGTTCGCTTCCTTCATCGTAGTGGACTCGAACCACCTACTCCTTGCCTGTCTCCCGGCGGCGCACTCAGAACTTGTGGCGCACGCCCAGCGCGACCCCCAGCATGTTGGACTCGCCCCGGCCGAGGGTATAGCTGTTGCCCAGCGCAAGGCTGTTGGCGAAGCCGTTGGCCAGCGAATCCAGTCCCAGCCCTGCATTTTTCGAATAGGCCGCCGTCAGGTAGACATCGGTGCGCTTCGAGAACGAGTAGGTGCCGATCAGGTTGATCTGCCAGGGATTGGGTATCGATTGGTTGCCGAACAGGTTTTTGATATTGTCGTAGGCAAACTCCGCGATCAAGCCCAGGGCCGACGTGAACTGATATTGCCCGCCGATCCAGTAGTAGTCGTCGCGCTTGACCATGCTGCCGTTCGCTCCCCGGTTCTGACCCCAGCGATAACCGCCCATGATTTTGGCATTGCCAAAGGCATAGCTCCCTGCAATTGCCGCGTTCTTGAAGGTACCGGTGTCGCTGCGAAATGTCGGGTTGAACTGGTCGTAGCCTGCCGAGATGCCGATGCCACCGGCGATAAAGGACAGGCCCGCGCCATAACCAGTGTCCCGACGGAACTGACCAGGCACCTCACCGTTACCGCCACCGGCAACCAGCAACGGGCTCGTCTGTGGCAAAGCCAGACCGACGCCGAATGACCAGTGCAACGATGCGGTCAGCGGACCGAATGCGCCCTTGTATTTGACCGTGTTGTCTTCACGATAGTTAGGTCCCAGCAGCGAAGCGCTCGGCTCATAAGAAGTGGCGTAGAGCGCCGGCACGAAGTTCGACATCGTGTCGAACAGCGACGTGTACTGCCGGCCAAAGGCCACCTGTCCATAGTTCTTACTCGCAAGGCCGACGTACGCCGAGCGACCGAACAGCCGGCCGCCCTGCTGCGAGGTGCCAGCGTCCTGATTGTAGCCGCCTTCCAGCACGAATAGCGACGACAACCCACTACCGAGGTCTTCCGTACCTCGCAAGCCCCAACGCGAGCCGGACAAGCCGCCCGAGTTCATCCGGTAGACCTTATTGCCTATGCCGGGATTGTAGCCATTGGCCGGTGCGGGCGCCACGCCCACGTGGTTGGCAAACTCCAGGTCGGCGTCGGCAACGCCGTACAGGGTGACGCTGGTCTGAGCCAGCGCCGTACCGCATCCTGCGCCGAGCATGACCAGGACCAGTCCCGTCTTCTTCATCTTCGCGGCGAGGTCGTTGCTGCCTAGCCGAACTGGCTGAGACGTTCGATCAAACCCTATGGCATTGCTGTTGCTATTGCCCAACTTTGTTCTCCTCGGTCTTTGTATTGGTGAGCATCGGACGATGCGCTCACATGGACTTCCAGTCATCCGCCGGTGATATAAGCAACCAGCACTGCCATGTCAGGAAGGTGCCTCTTCGATCGGCAGCCGGAGGGGCAGCCTGCTCTCCGGGCCATGATGCCGGGCGGTCCCAAAAGCTCTCCTTTGATCGCCCGATCGTCGAATCTCCACTCTTGCGCTTTTTGACACGCGTCGGTGCGCGTCACCCAACGATGACACTGCTGGCACCGCCACCGCCAGCGCTTTGATGTGCCTGCCCGCCGCAGATGCAAAAAGCAATGCCGTCCCTTTGAGGTCCTCGTCGTAGCCAAGTCGCCGCAGCGGCAGGTGGCTGGCGACATTGTCGGCGCCCCACTCGCCGAGTACACCCTTAGAACCTGTCAGCGATCATGACGGCCTGGCGAAGGGCTTTCCGGCGCCCTGATTCACGGCGTCCTTCTCTCAAAGATCGACGCCTCACGAATGCCAGAAAGGTCCGCCAAAACGCTTACTGAGGCTTATAGCCCACCGCTTGCAGCACTTCGCCCGTTGTTTTGTAGTCCTTTTTCAAGCTCATGGACAATTCCTCGGGAGTGCGCGGATTTTTGGAAGTCACACTCAGACCTAGCGAGGAGAGCCGTTCGCCGATCTCTGGCGTATTTAACGCTTTCAAAACTTCGCTCCGGATACGTTGCTGGATCGCATCCGAAACACCAGGGAGCGTCCACAGTCCCATCCAGGAGGTCCGTGTCATCGCGTCATACCCCAATTCGGCGAAAGTCGGGACATCTGGCATCAATTCGGAGCGCTTGGGCGAGCTGACGGCGAATAGCCTGAGTTTTCCCGCTTTGATCAATGGCACGGAAGTCAATGGCACATCCATCTGAAACTGGACGTTCCCCGCCATAACATCCACCAATCCGGGAGTGGACCCATTGTATTGGATGATATTCATATCGAGCCCCGCCAGTTGGTTCAATTGAAGTCCGAGTATGTGCGATATCGTTCCCGGCGAGAACGACCCAATATTGATCCTCCCCTTGTTGGCCTTCACATAGGCAACTAACTCCTGAAAGTTTTTGGGTGGCAGGTTGAAGTTGCCCACTAGCATCGCGCCCATGCTTCCCAGTTCGACCAGCGGCCGAATCGCTGTGAACGGATCGTACTTAGGCTTGAACGTGTAGGGCAGCTCGGAAACCAGACTACTGATGGACAGCAGGTAGGTGTGTCCGTCTGCAGGCGCTCTCAAAAAGGTTTCCATGGCCACGGCACCACCCGCCCCTGGCTTGGGTTCCACGACGACGGGTTGCCCCAAACTCTTGGTCAAGGAGTCGGCCACTATTCGCGCCAGAATATCCGCCGTCGCTCCCGGCGTGCCAACGGCGATGATGCGAATGGGGCGATCTGCCAGAGGCTGGCCCACAGCGATCGACGTCGAAGCCGCAAACAATCCGGCCATCGCGGCGCGCACAAGACTACGGCGAACAGTATTCAGTGTCTTTTTGTCAGGAAGAGTCATCGTGTCCTTTCAAATATCCAGTGAGGTAATTCAGTAACCGATCCACGAGCCCCGACGCTTGGAATTCAGCGATCCAGGTTCCAGCGGCAATCCTCTTCGAGAGAGGATGCCAACGGCACAGGCCAGCTACCCGCGACGGGGACCTCGCCGCTTCCCGGGCTTGCGTTTGGGTGCCATGCCAAAATGGCCCGCGTTTCATCAATCGTCTTGTACTGCACGCCAACCTTTTAGATCTCCCGCGCTTCCTTGCCGCTGGCCCAACTCGTTGGCGATGCGCGCGAGTTGTTCAACCTGCTGAACCGAGGTCATGCGGCTCCCCTGCTGGTCGATGCACGTGTTGCTGGTGGTTTTCAAGGCAGTCTCCTGAGAGGGTAGAACGAGGTTCATGCCGCTCGTTGGCCGTGGCCTGGCGCTCGCGCAGCTCCTGCTGCAGCAGGGGCGCCGCCAGGCTCATGGTGTGCAACCCCAGCGTGGAGGTGAGCTGCAGCACGGCCACGATTTCGTCGGCACTCACGCCGAGATCGAGCGCTCGGCGAATGTGGCGTCGCGTGCCGGGCGCGAACATGTGGGTCACAGACGCGTCGATCGCGATGCAGACCAGCTCGAAGGTCCGCGAGTCGAGCGCGGGGGAGTTCAGCGGAAAGCTGACCATGCGCATGAACTGCTCGGTCCAGTCCGGCGCCAGAGACGCCATGGCGTCCCAATCGGGATTCCAGTGGCCTTGCGCGCGCAAGGCATCACAAGTGGGCGTTTGGCTTGGGCTCATGCGAGGACTCCCGACTCATCTCGGCTTTGGGCCAGCCTGCGAATCAGCGCGTATGCTGCGGGCCATGGCCCATAGCCCGACGCTGGGTTCAGATGCCCGACCTCGCCCAAGTCGACCAGCTCCGCGCCCCAGCCGTACGCCATGTCCGCCACCCTTGCAAACTCTCCCAGCGGATCGTCGCGGCTCGCCGCCACGATGCAGTGGAAAGGTAGCGGACCCTTCGGCATAGGTGCCCAGCCTGCTTCGGCGAAAGCCGACAGCGCAGGGAATTCGGGCGGCAGAGGCTGCTCCAGGTCCGGCGGCGTCGCCAGCAGGGCGCCGAGGATCTTCCGGCCGGTGCGGCGCGCCCAGTGCGCTGTCGCAATGCATCCGCCACTGTGCGCCACGATGATGACCGGCGCCGGCGCAGCCAGTACGGCGGCGTCGATCGCCGCGACCCGCGCATTCAGGTCGATGTTGGTGCGCCCCAGCGCAGGGAGCGAGCGCACGTTGGGCAGTTCGCCGGCCAGCAGCGCCTGCCAGTGCGCCGGTGTTTCCTCGCGCAGCCCCGGCACCGTGACAACGGTCACTTCATGAAGGTCTTTCATGCCGCCACCTTGCGTTCCGCCAGTGCCGGCCTGGTCGGACGACGTGCGGTGGGATAACGCAACTCGGCGAGCGTCTGCTCGGTCGTCTGGTACTGCGTGCCGATCTTGAAGATTGCGCGCGCCTCCTGAGCCGACGCGACGCCCCGTCCCAGTTCGTGCGAGATGCGCACCAG
>NZ_JBXAHL010000081.1:0-10903 GCF_058795055.1 Cupriavidus sp. GW823-FHT06D04
CATGCGCGCATTGTAGGTGCCTCATTGGCCTCTCGGCAGTGGTCCGGTGGTTTGCCCCCGTTTTGGCGCGGTCTCCGGTCCGCAAGCGCCAGTTGGCCAGGCGGCCTGAGCGAGCGGGCTAAATCCACTGTCGTATTCTGCCTGCCGGCAACGTAGTGATCCAACTATGCGCCGGTCGACAGGATTATCTTACCCACGCTTTGGTTCGACTCCATGCGCCGGTGCGCTTCGGCGGCCTGAGCCAGCGGGTACACGCTGTCCACCACCGGCACCAGTCCGCTCTCGGTAAAGCCCGGCAGCCAGCGCTGCGCGAAGCGCGCGACCATCTGCCGCTTGACCTCCGGCGTACGCGATTTCATCACCGTGCCGATGATCTGCAGATGGCCGTAAAGCAGCCGCTCCAGTGGCAGATTGGCACCTTCTGCGCCGCCAAGCAGGCCGACCTGCACCAGCCGGCCGCCATTGGCCAGCGACACGACGTTTCGTTCCAGGTAGGAACCGCCGATGAAATCAACGATCACGTCCACGCCCTTGCCACCGGTTTCGCGCTTTACCACCTCGCCGAAATCCTCGGCCTTGTAGTCGATCAGCACGTCCGCGCCGAAGCCGCGAACGCGCGGCAGCTTGCCGCTATTGGCCGTGGCGAAGACCCGCGCGCCCGCCGCACGCGCTAATTGCACGGCTGCCGAGCCCACGCCGCTCGCGCCCGCGTGGATCAGCACCTTGTCGCCAGCCTGCAGACGACCCAGGTGCAGCAGCGCCTCGTGCGCCGTGACGAACACCTCTGGAATCGCGGCGGCGTGCACGTAGTCAAGCCCGTTGGGGATGCGCATGGCCTGCCGGTAGTCGATGCGCGCCACCTCGGCATAGGCGCCGCCGCCCACGATGCCCATTACGCGGTCGCCAGTCGCAAAGCCGGCCACCTCTGCGCCGGCAGCGATCACCTCGCCGGCGATCTCCAGGCCCATCACTGTGGAATCGCCAAAGCTTGCGCGCCCATAGCCGCCGCGGCGGTGGATGATGTCGGCGCGGTTCACGCCGGCGGCGTGGGTGCGCACCAGCAGATCCTGCGGGCGCATTTCTGGCACGGGCAGATCACGCAGTTGCAGGACGTCGGCCTCGCCGAAGTCCTCGAAGTCGATGGCTTTCATGGGAATGTCCTTTAAATGGGCCGGAGACTGATGGGGAGTTCGGCGATACGCGGCCCGGTTTCTGTGCCAAGACCTTAATGTAGGTCGGCGCGGTGATGCAGTCATGCTGATATATTCGCGTTCAGCAATGCATTTTTGCATCACCTCATTTGCCTCCTCCCAAGGATCCGATATGAACTGGGACGACACCCGTGTATTCCTAGCCGTGCAGCGCGAGCGCACTCTGCGGCGCGCGGCCAAGGTAGTCAACATGGACCAGGCCACCGTGGGCCGGCGTATCGCCGCACTAGAGCACGCGCTGGGCGCCACGCTGTTCCTGCGCACCTCCGATGGATACGTGCTGACCAGCGCGGGCGAGAACGCGCTCAGGTCCGCCGAGAAGATGGAGCAGTCGGCCCACGAGCTGGCCCGGCAGGCGCAGGGCATCGATACCCGTCTGGAAGGCGAGGTGCGCGTGACCACCACCGACACGCTGGCGCTGGCGTTCCTGATCCCGGCCATCGAGCGGTTGCACGCCGAGCACCCGGACGTGCGGGTGCTGCTCAACACGTCCACCCAGATGATGAACCTGGCCCGGCGCGAGGCGGATATCGCGGTGCGCACGATCAAGCCCGAGAACCCCGACCTGGCGGCCCGACGGCTGGCCCGCTGGACAGTGGGACTGTACGCATCGAGGACATACCTGAAGCGGCACGGCGAACCGGCCGTCGGCACCGGCTTCGCCGGGCACGACCTCGTCATCTACCAGCCCCACACCAGCGGCAGCCGCCTTCCGACGCTGGTGGGTGAGCCGACCCACGCAGGCCGGCTTGTGTCGGCGGTCAACTCTAGCCTGATGCTGCGCGCGACGATCCGGGCCGGCATTGCCATCGGCGAAGTGCCGGTGCACCTGGCCGAGCGCGACGGACTGGTGCGGATCTGGCCCAAGCGCGAGCGTGCACAGCCCTACGAGGTATGGCTGGTCACACATCAGGATCTGCGCCACACCGCCAGGGTGCGGGCGATGATCGACGCCATTGTGGCGGAATTCGAGGGCAGCCGCTGAGCACTTGGGGGCGGGGTATTGGCAGCCACAAAGATACCAAGTCGCCAGGAATTTCTGAAGAACACTTCCTAGGCCTTGGACGGCCGAGCCGGCCGAATGAGCGGTCGTCCGCAGACGGGTGCGCGAATGACCTTGAGCGCCTTCTCGGGCCAGTTGGAGATTGGCAAGCGACATCTGCCAGCCGCTTGCCAGCCGGCGCTTCCCGGCCAGAAGCAGCCCCTCAGACGTCGCTGTACTTCAAATGAATAAGTGGATAAGGTCTTCCCTGTCCATCCAGCGGAGAGCGGCCCGTCGGTTTGAAGCCCATTTTTTCGTAGAAACCAACGGCTTGGCCGTTCTGCTCATTGACATCGGTTGTCATTTCGGGGTGAAGCGTCAGGCCATGACGGACTAGGGCTGCACCAATGCCAGTCCCTCTGCAGGCTGGATCAACGAACAGTGCCTCCATGTGGCCGTTGTCGATGAGCATGAATGCCTGAGGGTAATCATTGGTATCCACTGCCAACCAGAGGGGAGCTTTCGGGAGGAAGTCACAGACCAAATCATCGATGGCTTTGCGATCCTCGGGCGACAGGAAATCATGTGTGGCGTCAACTGCGCGGCGCCAGATTTCAACAGCGCGAGCGCCCTCACCGGGACGGGAGTGTCGAATAGTAATCATTGTTTAATGATAAGCACTGCAAAGCTCGGAGGCTGAATTACTGAAAGTATGAAGAAGCCCACCATAGAAGGGCCACGACTTTCATGAGCATGACCGCAATGGGTCGACTGCGGAATTTCCGCAGGGCAGGAGGGCCTGCGGATCGCCAGCCCGCGACGGACTTCCGGATTCGGCCATCAACAGCCACTGCTCTTTTCGCCCTCAATGGTCAATCAGCGCCGCGTTCCGGCCGTTCGGCGCTCAAGGTAGGCCCTCCCCGAGACACGAGGAATTACCGGTTCTGACACATCGGTCGACGTCACCGGAAGCAATCGCAGCCTTTTGGGTAAGCGATAGACTCAAATTGTTCGCCACTTTACTGACAACTCCGCTTACCTAGCCGATCCCGTCTACCATTTAGACGAAGCGACTGCCTGTCACGGCCCCACCGCCGCCGAGGCAGTAAGATGGCCGCACCCCGCGCGCAGCGTAAGTGTCCGTATCGGACATATCTCAGGAAATAAATCGGATAAAGAAGAAAAGACCTGCCTGCCCCAAGGTGACCTCGGCCACAAATGCTCCGGCCTTGCCCAATACACAGATCAACACCGCATCACCTTGGCCGGTTTATTGGGTGCCCAACGTCGCTTGCTTTCACTTATTCAGGAAAAGAGCTGGATTTCATCCGATTGCAGCCGGAGATGACCGGTAGCGGAACGACCCAGAAGGGTCGGAAGTCGCTTCTGGCGCTGCAGAGTCCGGCCCCAAATGGCCAGCGGGTCGAGACCGGCCAGAAGCGGCCTGTACCTCGCCATCAAGGCCTCTAGCTCACTAATGGCGGCTTCCAAGCTCGGAGGGACATCAATTTGGCCGGCCAAAGACGCCCCACTCCACCGAGCGGGGGCGTCTCCCTGTTTAATCCCTGTCAGCTTACCGGATTGCGTGCTATGACGATCCACGCCGCGCCGTTGATCATCACCGACCGCTCGCCGGGGAGGCCCGCGAAGGCGGCACGAACTGCGGCCGAGGCGCGGGCGCGGATGTCGTCGGGCTGATCAGCGAGCGCACGCGACAACGGGCCGACCTCGAGTGTCATCTTCACCGCGTCGTCGATCGCAGCGTCCCGCGTCCCACCCTCGCCGAACGGGACGGAAGCGTCGAAGGGGGCGATAGCAATATCGGTGAAGCCGGCCGCCGTCAGGATGCGTGCCACGCGCCCCCGGTCGCCGAACGAAAACGGGCCGGGCGCTTCGGGATCGGGCAGCGCGCTCGGCGGGACGATGCCCTTGAGCGCGCCCATCGGCAGGCGCACCCAATCGTTCTCGGCCGCGCCGCGCCAGCAGACGAAAGCGACCCGCCCGCCGGGCCGGAGCGCGCGTCGCATGTGGGCGAACGCCGCTATCGGATCGTCGAAGAACATCACCCCGAAACGCGAGAACAGGATGTCGAACGCGCCCTCGGGCAGCTCTGCGCTGCTGGCGTCGGCCACCTGAAACAGGGCCGGCGTATCCTGTTGCGCAAGCCCGCGCGCTCGGCCGATCAGCGGTTCGGATATGTCCACGCCCAGCACTTGGCCCCCTGCGCCGACGCGGGCTGCGAGAGCCAGACTCGACGCGCCCGCGCCGCAGCCGATGTCCAGCACGCGCTCACCCGTCGCGGGCGCGGCGACTTCTATCGCGGCCTGGCCGAACACCGCCACCATAGCGTCGAGCCGGGCCTGGTTGGCGACCCAGCGCTCCCCGCTTTGACCATTCCAGTCACCGACCTGATCGGCACTTTGCTCTGCCATGTCATCTCCTTGACTCGACGATCCGTCCTTCACCGCGCCGATCTACGCCAACCTTTTCGAAGGCGACGACGCAACGGGAGAAAGGAATCTGTGCTCTCAAACAACCATCGACTGCTGGGCGAAGATACCCGCCATCGCGCCCTGCGATGATGCCTGGGTGACCGAGGGCAAGAAGGGCGTGGCGAGGTCGCCAGCGGCGTAGATGCCGGGGATGCTGGTTTGGCGGCGCTCGTCGACTTTGAGGACGATGCCAGTGGGCGTATCGACCGTGGCGAGGCCCAGTGATTCATGCAGGCTTGCGGACGGCTTGTTGCGCGGATGGGCGAACAGGACGTCGACCGCGACATTGCGGCGGGTATCGAGATTGACGGTGGTGATATGGCCCTTGTGATGGGCGATCTCGACGATCCGGCCATCGACGACAGGTATGTTGCGGCGCGCCAGATCGGCCTGGATATCGGCCGCAATGTCATGACCATCGGCGAAGACAGTCAACTTGTCAGTCCAATCGCGGAACAGCCTGGCAGACTGGTGCGACTGTGGGCCGGACCAGACGAGGCCCCAATGCTGGCCGGCGACTTCAAAGCCGTCGCAATAGGGGCAGGGCACGATGGACGTGCCCCAGCTTTCGGCAAAGCCCGGAACATCAGGCATCTGGTCGGCGACGCCATAGCTCAGGATGAGGCGGCGCGCCCTTAGGCTTTCGTGATCGTCAGTGACGACGCAGAAATCGTCGATGGCGCCAGACACGCTCTCGGCCCGAGCATTGACCAGCCTGATCGTTGGATAGCGCGCAAGCTGCTGCCGCGCCTCGACTAGGATGTCCAGCGGCGGCCTGTGATCGTGGCCGAGCAGGCCATGCGAGTGGCCGGCAAAGCGGTTGCGCGGCCGGCCGGTATCGAGAACGGTGACCTTGCGGCGGGCACGGCCGAGCTGCAGGGCGGCGGCGAGGCCGGCAAAGCTGCCGCCGATGATGATGACGTCATTCATGGTGATGGGCTCCGTGTTGTGGATAGAGGGGTGGCTGGGCCTGGTGCGCAATAACGTCCGGAGATAAGCGCTTGAGACGGTCAGCGAGCAGGGCTTCGGCATTGGCGAGAAAGTTGCCCATGGCTGTATTGACCGGCCGGACAATGCCGCATTCGTTATCGCCGGGCGGCCCGGGGAAAGCTGATTTGGACAACCGGTTGAAACCTACCCTTGGCTTGCACATTTGCGATACTCCGTGGTATCGTAGTGCAAGAATTTAAATACTGTCAAGTACTGGAATTGTCGTGACCGAAAACAGCCAGGGCCGGCGCGGCCGACCCGCCAACGAGGCGCTTCGCCAAACGATAGTCGACACCGCCTGCGAACTCTTCGTGGAACTGGGTTTTCAAGCGACGACCATGGACAAGGTCGCCCAGCGGGCGAAGATATCCAAGCTAAGCATCTATCGGCACTTCGAGAACAAGGAGGCGCTGTTCAGCGCGGCCATGGTGGCCCGCTGCGAGCAGTTTGCACCGCAGGCCCTTTTTGAAGGCGTCGACGGTTCGGCCGAAGATCAGCTCATGGCGGTGGGGTCATCCCTGCTTCGCACGCTGTTGAGCCCGGACGTCCGCAGTGTCGAAGCCATGGTTTTGGCCGACAAGACGAATCAAAAGTCGTTAAGCAAGCTCCATTACGAAGCCGGGCCCGCCCATGTCATCGCCCAAATCGAGGCCGTGTTGCGTCAGTTGCACGCAAAAGCGATTCTGAACGTACCCGATGCTCTCCAGTCCGCCCGCTTGTTTGCCGCGCTTTTCAAAGGATCCGATCTCCTGCTTATCGCCCGCTTCGACGAGGCGAGAGCAGAGGACGACAACGAAATCGAATCCTATTGCCGGTCGGCCGTCGCCATGTTCATCGCCGCGCACGGTGGCATCTAAAGATGCCATCGCGGCCGATGAAGAACACGCAGCAGTTGCATACGCTGTTCGCCCTGAGCAACCTATGGATGATGCGTGGACGACTGATGGGCGAGGCCATTGCATGAGCGCAAAAGCCGTCCGCGCAGGCAGGCAGAGGCCGCTTTACACACGATAGCGGCCGCTACTGCGGCCTAAGTGGAACGACAGGGTCGGCAAGAGACGAACGAACTGCCGCCGAGGCGCTTCCCTGTGCTCAGCACAGCAACCGCAGCGGCAGAACTAGACGGAGTCATGGTCTGGCGCCGAGCCGTTGGCGAATCTGCCAGGCCAGCACGTCTACCGAGCGAGTGGCTGGGGCGAAACGAAAGCGACCCGGTGCGACCCACTCCCCAAGACGCATCCATCCATCAGGAAATATGCAGACGTGCAGGTCCTCATTAATGACGACCACACCAGCCAGCCCTGGATGGGTGGTTACCCCGTGGCAGGGAATGCCGAGGCGCTCCAGATGACGTCGCACGGCACTTGCTCGCATGGCGGCTTACCCCGGGTTGTCCCGCCATTCTGAGGCCAACTCTAGGAGCGCATCAGTTCGCGTTCGCACCGAATGGAAGTTGTGCCGGGGCGCGAGGCGTCATTAGTCCCGATCGCTTATTATCCTGCGGACGGCCAGTGGCATCAAAGGTCTTGGCTTGCATGTCAAATACGCCGATCTCGACCCGCCACTTTCATAGTTTCGCGATCATGAAACTATCGGAGCCCCCTCATCGTCCCGGTATTGGGGGAGCATTCGCCAGCTCAGGACTCACGACAACGAGCGCGTGGCCGCTCTTCGGCATCCGCAGCCGAAGGGTGCCGACTCTGCAGACGGGCATGCATTGTCTCGCAGCGGATCATCATCATTGTCGCGGGTTCCTCATCGGCGTCGGCTTGGTCGGCCTCCGCGGTGCTGCGCAGATATGCTTGCCGGGAGGCGATGGCGGCGATCACAATGATGGCGCCAACGCAAAAGACCCGGGCCATCAATTGAAAGTAACGAGCCATGAAATTTCGCAACGGGTAGCAGGAGGTAAATTGGTGGCGAAGCTGCACGAAGATGCCACGAAGCGGTGCTATGCCGTTGAAGGATTGACACCGGCTCTGTTTCGCCGTAGAGCGCCAAGCCTGATGAATATGCCTCAAGAAGCGATCGCGCCCCTCCCGAGCGACCACTACTGGGCCAGGCCGCACACGCCCTTCCCGCTGGACGGTCCGAACCGCCACGATGAGGTCTTCCCCGGCGCGCACTACGTCAGCAACGGGTCACTTCTTACAAGAACTGGGCGTGCATGCTGACGGCGCAGGAAGACACCCTGCCCTTCTCTCCCAATCAAACATAACACCCCAGCAACCAGCAAAATTTCGCTCTACGGGTGTTATGTCGAATGAGTCGACTTCCTCGCAGGACATGGAGTCCGTCGTATTCATACCAGTCCAGTCCAATCTGGTCTTAATGACGTTTCAGAAACTCGGCGAACAACGTGTCGTCTATGAGGTAGCCGCGCCCTGCCGTCTTGGCCAGAACACCGGACTTGCGCAGGCGCTCCAGAGCGGCACGGACCTTCGACACCGAAGCGGTGAAACGCGGGTCTTTATTGAGCAATGTAATCGTGCCCTTAGCGAACGGTGCGTGACCCTTCGCGATGACGCTCAGCAATACCTGTTCAAATGGCTGCAGGCTTGCCAGCAGACCTTCCCAGCCCGCGATAAGTCGTCCGTCTTGAACGAAGCGATTCAGAGCAAGCTGCACGTCCGTCACGCCCTCGGCTGACATCCATTTCACCAGGTCCTTCATCAATGCTGGCTTGTGACCGAGATACTCGAATGCTTTTACAAGATCGTCGACATCAAGGGTCTTATCGGTGTGCACTGATGCATAGTGTTTGGCCAGGGCCTTGGGGTACTCGATACCCAGTGCGGGAAAATCGAGCAACTGGGCAAATTGATACATCGGTCCGCCGGAAGCGACCGTCATTGCTGCCAAGGCCTCTTGCGAGGAACCCGTGAAAACCGCGAGGACGTCTCGCTTGCGCTTCTGCAGAACCGCTCGGATTGTAGCGATGGCTGATCGACCGTCGGCGATCTCGGCCAGCACTTGCACTTCATCCAACATCAGTAGAACCGTATGGCCAGATTGCGACGCCAGCCGTGCGACCAGCGTGTCAAACCGGAGTGCAGGATCGTCGGGCAGCTTGCGCCTGGTAGGCTCTTCGCCCAGCTCAACACTGGCGCTGAGCATCCCAATTTTCTTGACGGGTGTTTTCCCGATCTTTCCGGCGCGGGTCGTGGGCACAGTGAGATCATCAAGCGCCTCTTCCAACGCATGGTTGATTGCCGCCAATGGCGCAGCCTGATTCAACCAGAGATCCGCATAAACGGGGACGAACCGCGCTTTTCGGGATACAGGAGTGAGATCCTGGTCCAGGAAAAACGTCTTGCCGACCCGCCGTGGTGCAAATAATGCAATTGGCCGCCCAGGCTGAGCTTGGAGTAGTTGCAAGTAAGATTTCGCCAGTTCGGGCCGGCGGATCTCGATATCGTCGAAGGTAATCATGTGGGTATTGTCGTCCACTGTCGTCAAAAAGGCAATTGTCGTTTTGACGACAATGGACGACAGCGAAGGTGGCGTGCCTGAGCTGCCGATCTCCTCGAGGTTGCGGGCATGCATCGGCAAGGGCCCACTAGGCAAGCCGGATACATGCATGCAGACCGTTTCGACATCACGAACAAGAAGCTTGCAAAAGGCGTCTGGTTCATACATGCACGAAAAGATCACCCCCGAGAGGTCAGTTATACTGTATATTCATACAGCACTCTCAGGCCAAGCCATGAACCCCATCGAAGCAGCAGAATCGTCCATCGTTGACGCCGGGCCCCGCCATCGTCGCTAAGCACAGTGCAGCCGGCATCCTGACCTGGAAGCTGATCTATCAGATCCAGGACGAGCTTATGCGAGAGGCGGCAAGCACTCGCCGGCCATCCTGCGCATGGTCAAGGGCTCGCCAATGCTGGGATACCCAAAGGACGACAGCCTGGCCGACTTCACGGGCAGCGATGTCCTGCCGATCGCGTTCGGGGCCATCTGGGACGCGTGGAACAGGGTCAACTGAAAGGCTCGCGAAGATTCCGGCATGACTGCCAACACCACGATCTTCCTCGAAGCCCACTACTTCGGCGATGACTACGAGGAGCTGCGTCTGCCCTGCGACGCCATCGCAACCACCGCCGGCGGGCTGGTTGTCGCGGGCGTGGAGACCAGACACCTGCGCGAAGAGCTGCAGCCCATCCTGTCAGTGTCTGAACAAGCGAAAACCTAGCGCAAACGGGACGCGTTCATATAGATTACCCCTGGATGCAACGAGCCGCAGCAGCCCGTCCCAGCCGTTGCAAATGGGCTTCAGTGAGATACCATGATCTACGATGGGTGCAAGATCTTTGGCCACCTCCATACCCCGTGGCAGATAGAGCTTGCGCTCCGACAAATCGCGTAGCCGCGGACATAGATCGAAGCCGAGCAGCTTCGACACAACCATTCCCAGGTTCGTATAGACCACATTCCGCGGCAGGTCCTTTGGCTTCTTGCAACCAGTGATTGCACACCGATTCAGGCTTGGCGCATATTCCTGCAGCATCTCGAATTGGCATCAGCCAAGCTGCCTACCCCCGTCAAGAGAAGAATTTCGACCCTGGCGAGTATGTAAGAGAAAGGATTGCCAACGCGCTTGGTCTGTCGCCGGAACTGCTTCTTTCAACCTGGGATGACGAGCCGCAGCTGAGCGCGCGCCGCTGCGCTTTGGGCGCGGTCTGCCGCCATTGGATGTGCCGTTCACTTCTCAAGGCATGCGACAGCGCCTGACGCTGCCCTCCCTTTCCTGCCGCCCTTATCTCATCCATTTGGGTTACTGACGAGCCTGGCCCGGCACTTCTATGATGGTGCTGAGGCTCGACCATAAGGCAGCAACGGCTTTGGACTAATTCGCGACGCGGCCTCCGCCGTGCCGCAGGGCTTTGGCACTGGTGATGGTTGGTTCAGCCACAACCTCGTGACCAATCTGGCAAAGCTGTAGCGCGCTAGCATCAATGCCGGCGAGGATCGTGGACCAATCTCAATGGCAGCCTTGGAGCCTCGCCCGCTTCTCGACAGTGGGGCGCTGAGCATATGCTTGATTGCCACCCGGTAAGCAATTCCTAGGAGACCCACCATGGCTAAGGGTCAGTTGCGCGGCAAGCGCAAGGCAAAGACGCCTACCATGGGCTGGATCAAAAGCCCGACTGGGACCTCGTTTGGGTGCTGAATGCACTGTGGTTAGCCCCGCTGACCCTTTTCCTGGCGTGGGGACATGACGACGT
>NZ_JBXAHL010000082.1:0-10543 GCF_058795055.1 Cupriavidus sp. GW823-FHT06D04
CTAAATACCACGAAGAGCGCCTCAGGCGGACATTTCTGCTTTGCTAGAACCGGACATTACTGCTTTGCCGCTACACCGCTGGTTCGCATAACAAAGATTATGTTAAATTGTTATGGTGCATAACAATGTTCCTGGAGCCAAACGCGTAGCCTCCGTTGTGATTCGGCTAGTTCATCCGCCAGACATGATCGCGGACGTGATCGGCCTTGCGCAGCCAAATCCCCTCGATAGTCTTGAGGCAAAACTGTCATCGTGACCCTTTGATCTGGCTGGCTTGCCGGCGCACGACTAGTGGAAACAAATTGATGCAAACCGACGCCGCTTCCGAGCGAGTCACGTTCAAATGGGAAACAAGCGAAAGATCTCGAACACCTTAGGCGCTTGAGGGTGGCAATCAAATTGAATCGCGTTGCTAACTGCCAGCTTTTCTTTGGCGCGTTCAAAGACAACCAGCGCCTTCTGGTCGTTCAGGTGGTTGGACATATACAAGAAGCCGTCCACGTGCGCCGGATGGTCATGCAGCGCACGCGACCATTGTTGCGGGATGTCGTAGGGCGTCATGCTGGAGACTGCCGCGTTACCCCCAAGGTTCTTCAAATGCGGCCCATACAGCGCAGCCAGATTCAACAGCTCGCCTTGGAAGGTCAGCACATACCGATCGAGTTGGGCCGCTGTCAGCTGAAAACCAGTTGGGCCGGCGACTTCATCGTGAAGGACCGTCTCGGCGAAAGCGCAGGGTAACGTGAAGCCGAAATAGCTAGTGCCATAGCGCCTTTGCGGATCGTCAAATCGGTTGCCGCCGGACTTGCCGAAGTATGGCTCATTAGAATTATGGCGCGAGATACGAATCAGCTCTGTCGGTGAGACTTTTTCAATGTGGAGTCCAAACAAGTCAAAATTACCGCCCGGGGCACTAATCGTCAAAATGGCTCCTCAGCGCTCGGCAAAAGCCGCGGCGGCTTTCTTGACCGCTTCGAACTTGCCTTGTTCGAGTGCCTCCAGGGGCGTGGCTTTGTCGAGCGAGCCCTTTGCGGTCGTGAAAAATTGCCACTTTGTCCAACCCGGCAAGTCCCCCAACAGTTTGGTGATTTCTTCTACCTTCTTGCGGTCGATATCTGACCTGGCATAGAACGCTGGGTAAAAGACTTTCGTACCCACATTCACCGTGAACATACGCTTGGCGAGCACCGCCTTGCTGAGAGCTTGGCGCGTCAGCCCCAAGGCGTTGATCAATTGGTCGGACGAGACGATCTCTCCCGATTCGATCAACGCTTCGCGGGAATGCGCCGCACTAGCCTCGAACGCCTTGATGTCCACCGTAGGACGGGTGCGTCCAATATGGACTTGAACCCCAAGGTCAGACACCTGCGCGAGTCCGTTTTTCAAAAGCCGGCCGAGCGCGGCATCGGGCAGATCCAACAGCTGCCGAGTTGCCTTCTGACTGAACATCGAGGCCGCGCCCACGGCGCTTCGGAGTGCGATTTCGCTCTCCGGATCCAGGAAGACCACGTCCGACTCTCTTGAATGGGTATGTGTTGCTTTCGCCACGGGAAGCCCCTGATTGGCTAACTATGGTTTGAATGTAGGCCGGTTTTGCAACCATGTCAACCAAATCAACCTAAGTCCCAAGATGGCGGGCCACTCCGATGCTGTTCACGCCAGCCGCAAACAGGGTGCGCTGATTTCCGCTGGCGCTGAGGTCGGAAGTCTCTCTATACTGTATATCCATACAGTTCTCACCAAACCATGGACTCAATCCAAGCCGCCGAATCTGCCATCGTCCAGGCCACGCCAGCCATTGTTGCCAAGCACCGAGCCGCTGGCATCCTGACCTGGAAGCTCATTCATCAAATCGAGACTGAGGTCATGCACGAGGTGGGCCAATCGGGAAAGCACGCGCCGAACCTGCTTCGCATGCTGAAGGCCTCGCCGTTTCTGAGCTACCCGAAGGACGACACGCCTGCCGACTTCTCGGGCAGCGAAGTGGTGCCGATCACCTTCAGCGCGATCCAGGACGCCTGGAAACGCGTCAACTGAACGTCCACATGGCCGCGAGCACGACCATCTTTCTCGAAGCCCACTATTTCGGCGAGGACAGCGAGGCGCTGCGGTTGCCGTGCGAGGCGATCGCGGCCACGGCTGGCGGCCTCGTCGTGACCGGCTTGGAAGCAAGACAGTTGCGCGCATTGAAGTGGCGGCCCGACTTCCTGTCCTACTGGGAGGACGGCCAGTTGATTCGCCTGGCCGTAGGCCCATGGGCTGCAGTGGATGCGACCACGGTCCGCTTCACCTTGCGCTGAACCGCACGGAGATCTGAACCATGGGCAACAGCAAACTGGCGGCCCGGTGCCACCTTCCGGCAGAAACCAATGGGGAGAGCCTGGTGCACTCGGAGAACGGCATCCTCGGCACCCTTCACGGGCAGTACATCGCCGCCGCGCTGGGCACTCAGGGCGCGCCACGCGCGAGTCGGCAGACCACCACCAGGTGATAGTCGAGGCCGGACACGCCGGTACCGTCCGGCTGTTCATCGAAAAGAAGTGCGCGCAGCATGGTAGGTACACGCACTACTTCGGGTCGGCATACCGAGCAGAAGCTTTAGACCCTCCCCCAAATTGAGGGATATGAATGTCTATACATTTCAGCGAGAATCGCCCGCGTCGTGAGTTGACCTCTTGCGATGTCTAACCCGTCGCCCGCCGATGTGCGGGCGTTTTTTTTGTGCCCGTAACCCTAGGCCGAATTGCGCGTATCGTTTGCTCCACTCGGCGCAGGGAAATATTGTCGGACGGCGCCTGATACCGGCGCCCTTTTGCCCGGCACAGACTGGCACCATAACTTCAGGAGACAGTCATGACTGGACAAGACATCCATGTGGTTCCAGCCGACAATCGCTGGGCCGTTGAGACGGAAGGTGGCCACGCCCGCGAAACATTCGATACCCAGGCCGAAGCGATCGCCGCGGGCACGGAGAGAGCCAAGCAGAAGAAGGTCGAGCTGTTCATTCACGGTCGCGACGGCCAGATCCGGGAGCGAAACTCCTTTGGCAACGATCCGCGCGACATCAAGGGATAGCCTGGTCGACAATGGAGTCGCAGCCGGTACGGCCCGCTCCGTGCTGTCCGCCGCGCCAGCGAATTCCGACAGGACGGCAACCGTGTTGCTCCCGTGTATGGTGTAGAAGAGCCGGGAAGAGTCATTCGTATGGCAACGACTCACGCGAGGCGCCATGGCGAAATTACACTGGATAAGCAAGAGGCAATGGGCTGCGAGCCTACACGAGCTGTCTCGCGACGATGTCACGCCTTTGCAGGATTGACACGATCCGTTTTGCCGGGGCGGCAGGGTTTGTACGTTACGTGACACCGCATGGCGGTGCTGAAAAGTATGACGCGGAAATCGATCGAAGCCTTACCGAGCGGCCACTCCTGGGCCGTGCCCCACGACCCCTTCCCGCTGGACGATAGCAACGGTCACGATGAGGTCTTCCCCGGCGCCCACTGCGTCAGTGACGGCAAGTGGGCGACCTTCTACAAAGACGGGGAAGAAGTCTGGGCGTGCAACGCCGTGTATGCGGCCGCCCATTTCGATTTTTCTGCCCTGCCCTAGTCTCTCGGTCACCAATGCGTGCCGTCGGCCGATTGCAGGCTGGCAGGCCATCCCGTGCTTCTCGGCATCGCTCATGCAATTTTCACGATCGGCTGCCGCGCAGGGGCGTCATTTTCGTGGAGTACAGGACTCTCCTAGCACAAGATCCAACGGCACACTGACATTTCGTGGCGGCGCATCGGCGATGCCTTCAAGCCGGTCGAGCATCAGTCGTGCAGCGGCTTCCGCAGCAGCTTCGATATTGAAGCGCAGTGTAGTCAGCGGTGGGTACATCAGCTCAAGGGTCTCCGGTGTACCGATTCCGATGACCGAGAGATCGCGAGGGATTTCCAGACCAGCCTTGCGCGCTGCATAGACGGCGCCCGAAAGCAGGCGGGTGCCAAGCGCGATGATGGCGGTCGGCGGTCGGTCCAGCGCCAGCATGGCACTCATCTGCACGCGTGAAGAATCCACGGCGGAACGCGACATGAAGACCAGGCCCGGGTCATAGGCAATGCCGGCCGCTGCCAACCCTTCCTGGTATCCCAATAGCTTTTCGCGACCAGGGCGGATGTGCTCGCTGGGGCCAAACAGCGCAATGCAACGGTGCCCCAGCGAGACCAGGTACTCCACCGACTGCCGGACGCCGGCGCGATGGTCGAGCGTGACCACGTCCATCGGGATGGGCGTTTCCCGGTCCAGGATCACAACAGGCAACTCGCACGAACTGAACAGGAAATCCGCCGGCGACTCACTTTCCACGCTGGGTGCGGCAATGATTCCCTCCAGCCGACGCGTCTCGAAGAGCGAGACCAGTTCGCGATCCCGGTGCGGCTGATCCAGCGTATTTCCCACCACAAGCGAATACCCGGCGGCCTGCATGTGACGTTCCACCTCGCTGAAGTGCGCGGCCAAGAGCGGGTTGCGGATATTTGAGACCAGGTACCCCACCGTGCGGCTGCGTCCAGTACGCAGATGCCGCGCGGCGAAGCTCGGGGCGTAGCCGAGTGCGTCCACTGCGGCCAGTACGCTCGCCCGCAACTTTGCGCTCGCATAGCCCGTCCCGTTCAGCACGCGTGAAACGCTGCCGATCGAAACGCCCGCGGCCTCAGCCACATCCCTCACCGATACGCGTTGCGTCATGGTCTTCCCTAATGAAAACGTTCCACAGTTGGACGCCAGTTTTTCCGACTGTTAATTTACCACTACGCCGTTTTCTCTGTCATTTCTGAACGGAAAACGTTTTCCGAATTCTGTACAAAAATGCCCGTAGAGGCGCCCCGCACCGGAGACCCTGCATGCTGTACCGACTCCTGTCAGGCTTGCTCGCTGCAGCCGCCATTTCAATGCTGGCCACGCCGGCCCCGGCGCAAACTTATCCGTCCCGACCGGTCCGACTCGTCGTCCCCTTCCCGCCCGGCGGTACCGCTGACGTGTTCGGCCGCCTGCTGGCCCAGCAACTGACGCAAACGCTTGGCCAGCCCTTTGTGGTGGACAACCGTGCCGGGGCCGGCGGCAATATCGCAGCCGGAGCCGTCGCCAATGCGGCAGCCGACGGCTACACAGTGCTGCTCGGCACCATCGGCACGCACGGCATCAATCCCAGCCTGTACGGCAACCTGCCGTACTCACCCCGCAAGGACTTCCAGCCCGTGGCATTGGTCTCGTCCGGCGCCAACGTCCTCGTGGTCCATCCCGACGTGCCGGCCCGCACGGTCAAGGAGCTGGTTGCGCTGGCAAAAAGCCGGCCCGGCCAGTTGATGATGGGCTCGTCGGGCAACGGCAGCAGCATTCATATGTCCGGCGAACTGTTCCAGGCGATGACCGGCACGCGCTTTACACACGTGCCCTACCGCGGCGCGTCCGCGGCGCTGACGGACCTGATGGGCGGCCGCGTCCAGCTGATGTTTGACAACGTGCCGTCTTCGCTTCCCCTGATCGCCAAGGGACTGGTACGGCCCCTTGCAGTCACTTCGGCGCGTCGCTTACCCGCGTTGCCCGATGTGCCTACCCTCGCGGAAGCCGGTGTCCCGGGCTACACCGTCAGCAACTGGAGCGGCCTCTTCGTGCCGGCGAACACACCGCCTGAGGTCATAGGTCGCCTGAATGACGCAGTGAGGAAAGCCGTGACCAGCGACACGCTGCGAAAGCGCTTTGTCGAAATGGGCGCTGACACGCAGGCCATGAGCCCCACGGAGTTCGCTCGCTTCGTGGACGACGAGATGGCCAGATGGGCCCGAATCGTCAAAGTGTCGGGAGCGCGGCCGGAATGAGACCCCTCACCCCGTTTCATGCGGCAGTCGTGTCGGCCGATCCTTCAAACCGGAGTACTTATGCAGCCGATTGACTTCCTTCTGAGAACCGCAAGCGCGTGCCCCCAACGTATTGCCCTGGAAGCAGACGATGTCTCAGTGACCTACGGCGAACTGGCCCGGCAGGTGTCCGCGCTGGCCGCCGCCTTCCAGGACATCGATCCCGTGCCTGGTTCACGGGTGGCTATCTGTTCTGGTAACAGCGTCCCGCACGTGATCGCCTTAATGGCAACCCTGGCGGCAGGCAAGACCTGGGTGCCGCTCAATCCGCGCAGCGCCGGCCCGGAACTTGTCAGGATCATCGAGTTCACGACGCCGTCGATTCTCGTGTTCGATGAAGCACACCGTGAGCAGGCTTGCTACGCGGTCCCGGCCGGCACACGGCGCCTTGTTTGCGGTACCCACTCCCATGAACCGGACAGTGTGGAGCGCCTGCTGGCGGCAGGGCAAGGGCGTGTCCCGCGCCGCCAGTCGAGGGACCTGTCCGAAATCCAGGCCATCAAGTTCACTGGTGGTACGACGGGCGCCCCCAAAGGCGTCATGCAATCCTTGCGCGCCTGGAATGCCACGGTCGTATCGATCCTGACAGCGATGCAATTGCGGGACGACGAACGCTATCTCGCGGTGGCGTCGATCACGCACGGCACGTCGACCTTCCTTCTTCCCGTGTTTGCCTGCGGTGGCACCATTGTCCTGGCGAGTTCGACCAAGCCGAAGTCAGTCCTGGACCAACTCGAAAGCGGCCGCATCACCGCGACCTTCATGCCGCCCACGCTGATCTATGACTTGCTCGATGAATCCGGTGTTGCCGAGCGGGACTGGTCGCACCTGCGGCATCTGGTCTATGCCGCCGCGCCAATGCGGGCAGACCGCATCGCCCAGGCCATCGAGGTCTTCGGCACCCTCGAGACATCGTTTGGACAGACCGAAGCGCCCGCGGTCATTGCCTACATGCCTGCGGCCGACCTGCGCAACCCAGTGCGCCACGGATCGGTCGGCCGTGCCAGCCCTCTGACCGAGATTGGAATCATGGCCCCGGACGGCCGCTTGCTGCCGCCGGGAGAAGCCGGAGAAATCGTCGTTCGCGGCGACCTGTTGATGAGTGGCTACTGGCGACAGCCTGAAAAGACCGCCGAGACCATCGTTGACGGCTGGCTGCATACCGGCGATGGCGGATACCTGGACCCGGAAGGATTTCTCTACCTGAAGGACCGACTGCGAGACATGGTCATCAGCGGCGGCTTTAACGTCTACCCGACTGACGTCGAGAATGCCTTGGGCGAGCACCCGGCCGTCTGCCGGTGCGCGGTCTTCGGCGTCGACGATCCGCGCTGGGGTGAAGCCGTACATGCCGCCGTCCAGCTCAGGCCAGGCACTGACGTATCGTCCGACACGCTCAGGGCCATTGTCAGGGCCCGGCTCGGCCCCGTCCAGACGCCCAAACAAATCCACTTTCTCGACAACCTGCCTGTGACCGCAAACGGCAAGGTTTCAAAACAGGCCCTCCGGGATCAGCTGACGAGTCCGGACTGCAAGGCCAATTTCCCCAAGGAGACGCTGGCATCATGATTCCTGAATCTGTACTTGTCACCGGAGGCTCCGGCGGTATCGGCTGGGCCTTGTGCCAGACCCTGGCCAGACGCGGCTGCCATGTCGTGAGCGTCGACCGCGTCGTGCCGCCCCAGCCGGACATCGTGGAGTTCTACGATGCAGACATGGCCAGTGAGACTGAGCTTGCTGCAGTCCTGCGCCATGCCTGCGGCAAGCATGCGTTCGGCGCACTCGTCAACAATGTGGCCACGCTGCGTGCCGCCAACATCGACGATACGGCGTTGGACGACTTCGACAACCAGATGCTGGTTAACGCCCGCGCCGCCCTGCAATGCGCCCAGGCGGTGTTGCCCGCCATGCGCGCGGCGCGGCAGGGCCGCATTGTCAATATCTCCAGCCGTGCGGCGCTGGGCAAGGAAATGCGCACTGCCTACGCCGCGACCAAGGGCGCCCTCAACGCGATGACCCGGACGTGGGCGCTCGAACTAGGCGCGGACGGCATTACCGTGAATGCGGTCGCACCGGGGCCGATCGCCACTGCGGCGTTCGGCGCGGCCAATCCGGCACAGCAGGCGTTGACGCAGCGTATCGTCGCCGGCGTTCCCGTGAGACGGCTGGGCACGGCCGACGACATCGTCCACGCCGTGGAGTTCTTCCTGGATGCGCGGGCATCCTTCGTGACCGGGCAGGTCTTGCATGTTTGCGGCGGCATTACCGTGGGATTGTCCGCATGAGTACCGCTCGCGGGAGCATCCGCACTGAGATCGGCACCACCACGCCCGACCGTATTTCGGTGCGTGGCCGCGATCTCGCGCGCGACGTGATCGGCAAGCTCGATTTTGTGCAGATGCTGTGCCTGGTCGCGCTCGGCAGGCTGCCGGACAAGGCTGAGGCGCGCATGATCGACACGCTACTCGTCACAGCGGTCGACCATGGGCTGACACCCAGTGCCATCAGCACGCGCATGACCTGGCTTGGCGCTCCTGAGTCACTGCAGGGCGCCGTGGCCGCTGGCCTGCTTGGCGCAGGGGAACGCTTTCTCGGCACGGTGCAAAACACCGCCGAACTCCTCTTGCGAGAAGCTGCTGATCTGGACCCGGACGCACAAGGGCCCGTATTGCACGAGACCGCACGCCGGGTCGTGGCGATTGCGCGACGGGCCGGGCGCGCCCTACCCGGCCTGGGCCATCCGATCCACGCCGACGGCGATCCGCGCGTGCCGGCGTTGTTCGATACCGCCAGCGCCAACGGATGCTTCGGCCGGCACTGCCGTTTGGCCCTCGCACTTGCAGAGGCATCAGGCGAGCCGGGCGCTGATGGGAATAGAAAGCAGAAGCTCCCGCTCAATGCCGCCGGTGCCATCGGCGCCATCCTGGCCGACATGGGGCTTGATCCCCTGTTTGGCCGCGGCCTCGCACTGATTGGACGCTGCGCCGGCCTGGTCGCCCACGTTCTGGAGGAGCGCGAGCATCCCACCGCTGCGCTCATGTGGGACCTGGTACTCCGCCAGGACAAGCGCAACGTGCTGCCCTGATACCCAGAAGTTTTCCGCTTTATCCACCACCCACGAGCCGCGCCAACGCGGCCAGAGGAGACTCCATGGCTCGCATGCCATATTTTGACGTCAACGAAGTCACCGGCCCCCTCGGCGAGCTGGTACGCGGCCGTCCGCCGCTCAACCTGTACCGCATTCTCCCCAACGCACCCGAGACCGCTATCGGCTTTCTGGCGCTGGGGCGCGCCATTCTCATGAAAGGGGCGCTCCCGGCAACACTGCGCGAACTGGCCATCCTCAGGGTGGGCGCACTATGCAAGGCCACCTACGAAATCCATCAGCATCGCCGGGTGGCGCGTGCCGCCGATTTGCCCCACGCAAAGATCGAGGCTGTCCTCAGCACTGGCTCAACCGAAGCTTTCGATTCGCGCGAGGCGTTGGTGGTCGCATTCACCGATGCCGTGGTGCGGGACGTTAAGGCACCTGATGACCTTTATGCAGGCGTAGCGAAGGCACTTGGAGATCAGCAGACCATGGAACTGCTCGTGACCATCGGCTACTACATGTTGGTGTCGCGCCTGCTGGAAAACCTGGAAGTCGATATTGAAAACCCGCCGCTTGAACATCTGGAGATCCCCCGTGACTGATACCCTGCAACCGCGTCCTGATCAACAACTCTTCGCGCCCGCACTGGGCACTCTCCGGCGTGAGGGGCGCCTTGCCGGTCGGCGCATCCTGGTGGTCGGCGCCGGCCAGCGCCAGACTGTGGATCTAGTACCTTCCGTCGGAAATGGGCGCGCCATGTCGGTGCTGTTTGCGCGCGAGGGCGCAGTAGTGACTTGTGCCGACATCGATGCCGACGCCGCCCAGGGCACGGTTGACTGGATCGCCCGCGAAGAGGGTCGGGGCTTCGTCGTCCAAGCAGACGTATCAGACCCTCTCCAGATATCCAGAATGGTGCGCGAAGCAGCATCCGCTATGGATGGCTTGGACGGGCTCGTCGTCAATGTCGGCATCGGCGCCCAGAACCGCTTTGGCAGCGAGAATCCTGCCGACTGGGATCGCGTACAAGACCTGAACCTGCGGGCGCCAATGTTCTGCGCGCAGGAAGCTGCGGCGGTCATGCCACCGGGCAGCGCGGTTGTCTTCGTCGCCTCCACTGCTGCGATTTCGCCTCTGAGCGGCCTGCCGGCCTATGAATCGTCCAAAGCCGGGCTGACGGCACTCGGTCGCGCCGTCGCCTTTGCCGGGCAAGGCACAGGACTGCGTGCCAACGTGCTGGCACCAGGGCTCATCGACACGCCGATGGGACGCGACGCCTCCCGCGCCCGCCCGTCGCGCGCAGCCCGCCCCCTGCCCTATGGCCGCCAAGGCACAGGCTGGGAAGTCGCCAATGCCGCGCTCTTCCTCATTAGCACCGAATCATCCTACGTCAACGGCCAGATGCTGGTTGTCGACGGGGGACTGTCGATTGGTGCCGTGCGCACCGCAGCCTGAGTCACCCGGCGCTGATCGGGCATACCAAGATCCTATGAGACAGGACAAACCGATGCTTAAAATCAGCGTGTCGTGCTTGGCTCACAGGGGAGACATCATG
>NZ_JBXAHL010000083.1:0-9749 GCF_058795055.1 Cupriavidus sp. GW823-FHT06D04
GCAACAACATAAATAGGATGGGCGAAAGTTAACACCGCTCAATCCAGTTTACAACCGGATTTGTGGGTAATCCTCAGCCCTGAAGGGCGAGGTTTGACGCGCATTCCGATCAACTGCTAACTCCTGTTCTCCTGAATCCATCACGCTGGGCACTCCCGGTCTACTGTGTATTTCGGCTGACTGACGCACAGTCTTGAGCATGCTTATGAGCAGCGTCCGGAGAAGAATAACCCCGGGCTTGTCGCCCGGGGTTGGTTCAAACGATGACCTCCACCGCCTCCCCAAACGGCGGCGGGGCAATCCGATGGAGGGGCGTTGTTGAGGCCCACAGCGTGGGATACGCCGGCGGTACAGCCGGGAATTTCCCGTCCATATCGGTCAGGTAGACAAGGAAGGCGGGGTGGACCCCCTGCTCCTCCAGCCAGGCAAACGGCGCCACGAAGCTCGTGCCCCCGCCGCCCCGCACCGGGCCTAGCTCAATGGCCTGACCGCGCTCGAAGCACTGCACCTGCGCCACGCGTGTGTCGCAGTCGAGCACGAAGAGGCGCCGCGGCTGCAGCGTGGTGAAGACCGCTTCGATCTCCGCCCCGAACTGCCGCTGCGTCGCGTCGAACACCGATCCGCTGGAGTCGCGCACAAACACCGCGTCGCCCACGGACTGGTCATGCAGCGCCGGCAGGTACAGCCCCATGTGGGTGTACCGCCGGTTGGGCAAGGCCCAGCTGTAGTCATTCCGGGTCTGCTCGGATGCGAAGCGGTGCAGCACGGCGCGCCAGTCCACGGACGGCCGCGTGGCGGAATCCGCCATCGCGCTCAGGTCCCCCGGAAGCTTGCCGCGCATGGCGGCCGCCTTCGCTGCCTGCATCGTGGCCACCTTCCACTCGTTGGCCAGCGTTTGCTGCTGCGCCTCTGGTTGCTGACGCACTTCGCCTGGCGTGAAGTTTGGGGAGGCCTGCGGCGCGCCGTTGCCGGCTTGGTCGCGCTGCCTCTCATTGTCATCAGCCTTGGCAGACGGGTCCGCCCCGCTAGCGTGGCCGTCCCCCGTCTGCTGCTGTGGCGACTGCTGCGACTGAGCTTGGGGCCCCTGCTTCGGCTTGTCCGAGGCCTCCTGGCGCAACATGGCATAGATCTCCTCGGCGGACTTGCCGAGGAAGCGACCATCAATCAGCGCCCCGGCCGGCAACTGCAAGCCGGCATTGAGCACCAACGGATTGATCGCATAGTCACAAGCCCTGTTCCAGCGGTCCGGATCACGGACGCCTCGGCGCCAGCAATGACCGTTGGCCGGATGCAGGACTTCATGGGCCAGACAGCCGCGCAGTTCAAGATCGCTCAGGGTGGCGGCGAACGCCGGGTTGTAACCCAGCGATACGCCATCCACCCAAAACGTCTTGCACGACGGATCCTCGACCAGCTGCAACCGCATCAGCAACGCCCCAAAGAACGGTTGCGACAGGATGAGCTGGGAACGCTGCTTCGAGATTCGATCGCGCATGACGCCCTCACGCGGTGAGCAGGTCGAACATCGGCGAGGCCGGCACTGCCGCCACTGGCGAAGGAAGGGAACCACCCATGAAGGCGGCCATCTGCGCTTCGATCTCCATCGCCTTTTCCGCCACCTGCTTTCGCAGATCGCTCGAATTGCGCAGGTCCAACCCACTGTAGGCGGCCAGATGCTGTCGCGTCTCGTCCAGGATGCGCGTAAGCGCCGGATCCCCGGAAAAGTTCAGCTTGGGCAGCAACGCGCTCAGCTCACGCACCTTGTCGGCCACGTCCAGTCGCACGTTCGTCGCCCCGTACAGGCGGTTGGCGAAGTGCTGCACAGCCTCGAAGAGCCGACCGACCAGGTCGTCGTTCGCGGTTCTCACCGCACCGAGCACGCGCGAGTCGATATCGGCCTTGAGCCCGTCCAGTACATTGGCCGGCAGCGCAATATCAAACTGGCTCGCGTCAGGAAATGGCAGCACAGCGAGACGCATGCCGAATTTCTTGGCGAGCTCCGCCTGCGTCGGATAGTCCGCGTCGTCGAAGAGACCATTCAGCGCTTCCCGTGCCTCCTCCTTCAGGCGCGGGTAGTCGGCAATAAAGACGGTCGTCGCCGCGGTGAACTCGTCCTGGAACTGACGCTGACGGTCCGCGACCTCCATGTAGATGTCAGTCGGCAGCAGGCGCACGCCCAGTTGGTCGTAATCCAGGCTGTGGGCATCGAAGTAGGCGCGAGCACGGTTAGCGATCGCGCACACCTCCTTGTAGGACGTGGCCCCTTCGGTCAGCAGCTTCTTGTTGAAACGGCCGATGTCTTTTGTGTCATGGTTGGCTTCAACTTCCTCGGTGGCCCGGGTGTCGAACTTGCGTGCCCGCCACACCGAAGTGTTGAAGGTGGCGAGCATTACGCGCTTGGTAAGGTTTTGGATGTTCATGATGAGTCCTGAAAAAAGGATGGATACGGCAAAAAATGAAACGGCGAGCCAGATGGCTCGCCGTCATGGGATGAAGAGAAAAGGTATCGGATCAGTTGCCGAGCAGCAGCTCACCGAGCTTGCCGCCCTGCGCGTTGATCCAGGCAGGGGTCGAGCAGATGCGCGCGTCACGGCGCGCCGCATCGGTGGCGAGCATCACAGCGAACTCACCGAGATGGGCATCGAACAGGCGATTGGCATACACCATCACCCGATCGAAGTTGTTCTCGTTGGAGACCGCCGCCAGCGCCGAGCTGATGGCGTACTGCGAGGCCACGTTGTCCGGGATCCGGGCGGATTCCGGCGCAGCCAGCACTGAGTCCACGCTGGGTAGCTCACGGTAGATCTGGCGGAACGACTGGAACTCGAGCGCTGCGCCCTCGCCGACCGCGCCGGCGGAAGCAATGATCTCCATGCCTTTGGGCACCACCGGCATTTGCCGCGCCACGTGCCCCCAGCCGCGCGGCGAGGGCAGGTTCTCCGTCTCCTTGCTGCGCTCCGACGATATCAGCAAGTCAGGGCGGAAGCGCAGAAAGGCGATCAACTCGGGCGGCGCGCTCTTCGCGACCGCCCAACGCGTCCAATGCTCGATGCTTGTCTCCAGCTCCACGATGGTGCTGAAGCGGGATTTCAACGGATCGAGGATATTGGACACCGCAGCGTTGTCGATACGGCGGTTGGTCGCGGCGACGAAGGTGACGTGGTCCGGCAGGACGTGCTCACCGATGCGGCGCGCGAGCAGCAGCTGCATCTTGGCGGCCTGGACGGCCGGCGAGGCCTGCCCGAGGTCGTCGATGAACCAGACCAGCGGGCGC
This sequence comes from Cupriavidus sp. GW823-FHT06D04, assembly GCF_058795055.1. Taxonomy (NCBI): domain Bacteria; kingdom Pseudomonadati; phylum Pseudomonadota; class Betaproteobacteria; order Burkholderiales; family Burkholderiaceae; genus Cupriavidus; species Cupriavidus sp. GW823-FHT06D04. Next base: position 3,275 of record NZ_JBXAHL010000083.1, read on the forward strand.
TTGCTGTTGAGCGCCGTGGCCAGATCTCCAAACGGCAGGAAGCGGGCACCGGCTCCATCAGCCGCCGGGAATGGCAGGCCCTTGGAATCGGTCGGATCCTCCACCACGGGGTGCGAGATCAGCAGATCGTAGCCGGCAGCCTGGGCGGCTTCGGCAACGATATCGCTCTTGCCGATGCCAGGCGCCCCAGTGATGAGGACTGGCAGGCATGCCGGGATGAAGGCCGCAAGCAGGGATTGCAGTTGAAACGGATTCACTTTCATGGGATTTCCTGAATGGGAGTCCCACAAAGTCACCGGCCCCACAGGGAAGGTGTCCCTGTGGGAAATTCAATGAATGCGCCAGCGGTGCTGGCAGGGGTCGATGCGTCCAAGGACGCGGGTAAAACGCTGTTTGGACTGATCCTGACCAGTGCGAACAACGCTCTACTGAAGAGCCTACAGGCAATGACGTGCCTACAGCACGCCAAAACGCGACGAATTCGGTGTCTCTTTCGGGGGAGAAGAAGGCCCCCCGGCCACAAGGCCGGAGGGAATGCATGGATGGGTCAGGCAGCCGTGGCCAGCGCCGGCAGCGTCGTGGCCAGGCGCGAACGTGCATAAGCCAGCGTGCCATCGTTGGCCTGCAAGCGCCGGATGGTGCGCGTGGCGGGCTGCTCGATGTAGTAGGTCCGCGCGCTGCCACGTGGGAAATGACGGATCTGGCTGAAGCCCTCACGGATGCACAGATCGACGTACTCGCGACAATTCATGAACTGGCCATCGAGCTTCCAGCGCGACGCTTCGGCACGCCTGCACGCCCCCTCTGCATCTGCTGCCTGCAGGCGTTCCGATCGCGCCGCCAGCGCCTGCGCCTCCCATTGCTGCTGCTCGGATTCGGAGAAGCCGCACATCTCGAAGATGCGACGGCGCCGCGTGGCGGCCGGCACGCCGGTCAGCACCACGCCGCACTCCTCGCGCAGGGCACGCTTGGACGACGTGTTGCGGTCGTTCGGCGTGTCCAGCACTTCCAGCAGCGTCGCGATGTCGCGTTGCAGGACAGCCAGCGCGAATCGGTTGGGCCAGCTGAAGCTGCCGTGACCGCGTTCGACGGCGGCCATGGCGAGTTCGCCTTGATACCGGCGCTCGCCCAAATTGCCCTTGGACCGTTCAGCGTGTGCCCGCTCCGTGCGTTCTGCATAGCGCTTTGCGCCAATCAGGGCGTGCAGGCGAGCGGACAGCGGCGACACCGGCTTGGCGTCATCCCCGGTCGGCGCCTTCCCCAACGGCGCGGACAGCGGTGGAATTACCTGGGCGGCAAACAGTGCATCATCGACGTCGACATGGGTGCAGTCGTCTGGCAACGGCTTCACCAGTGCGATGAGGCGGGCGGCATTGCGCGCCGTGATCGCCAGCTTGTCGTGACGCATCACCGAGCACAGCGCCTGCAGCTTGTTTGCTGGCAGGGCACCACGCAGCGCGGGCACCGCAATCAACGTTGGCAGCCAATGCAGGTCATGGCGGCCCGCGTCAGAGGCGTCGCCTCCGCTGCGATAGGCGTTCAGGATGCAGTCGCGCACGGGTTCGCCGCGCTGCAAGGCGTAGGCGACCTGCACCTCGTGGCGGCAGTTGATGCCGGCACCCCGCGAGTATTCCGGACCGTTGGTCCCGTAGCCGAAGCGCCGATCGAATTCGGCACACACGAAGGTGTAGGCGTCGAAGGGCTCGGCCGCGGCGAACAGATCGAGGTTTTCAGATCCGGGGTTCGCAACCTGGTCGGGGTCGACCGCCTCGTTGGTGAAGACGGCCAGTCGGCCGGCGGCAGCGGCTGCTTGCCACGACGTGCGGCTCATCTCATGCGGACGCAGCACCTTGCCGCCTGGACGGACGACGAAGCGCTCCACCTCATCCAGGATCGACGTGAGGACCGCGTTGGTGTCGCCGGCTGGTCGCACCGCAAACTGTCCCGACGGCAGTCGCACAACGGGAATTGCGCCGCGCTCGACATGGCGCACGCCAATGTCTTCGGCACGCAGGCCCCGCTTCGGACCGGGTTCGAGGTTCAGGAAAGCCGGCACGCCGGCAAGTGTCGTGCGGGTTTCGACCCGTTCCGGGCCAGTGGTAATAACGTACATGGAATGCTCCGGGAGCGAACGGAGCACACCCATCGGGGCGTTGCCCCGTCTGGGTGGAAAGGAAATGGCGGTGCGAGGCTCAGCTCGCGTTAATAGTCAGGCCGTTGTCGGCGTATCCACGGCATCTTCGGCGCGGGCGTCGGCAATCCATGCAAGCAGCTCGGCGGACTGGATCTTCCAGACCGGGCCGCGCGTGTGACCTGCGGCGATGGTGCGCACCGGCACGAACCAGTCCGTCACCAGCAGCGCCTCAAGCACGTCTTCTGGAACGTTCCAGGACGCCACGAACACCTCGTCGTCCGCCAGATGCTCCTGCGGAACATTGACCGTGAGATCGGCATAGGGCATGAAATCGTCGGCGCAGATCAGCGACAGCGCCGGGTGAAGGTTGCTTTGGTAGACATGGACGCGCAGGTGCACGCCGGCGGGGCCGTATCAGTCTTGCGTGGACGCGCCATCTGTATGAGCTTGGCGCGGGCAGCTTCAACGAGGACTCGCGCGGGCGTTGGTACGTCAACATCGCTGTCAAGGTGGAGGTCGAAGAAAAACGCGTGCCGGATGGCTCGGACGTGATCGGCATCGATCTTGGTCTGAAGACCTTGGCGACGTACAGCGACGGTGAGAAATTCGAGCCTAAGCGCTTCTATCGCGAGTCTGAGCAAGCGCTCGGCATCGCTCAACGAGCCAACAAGAAGCGCCGCGTGAAGGCAATCCACGCCAAGATCGCAAACCAGCGCAAGGACGCCATCCATAAGGAAGCAGGCCATCCTGGCCAGGGTATGCAAGGACTTCGAGGCCAAGTTGGTAGAGTTCAACGGCGAGCACGACCACGTCCATCTGCTGGTGAACTACCCGCCGAAGGTCGCCCTATCAGCGCTCGTCGCATCGCTCAAGGGCGTGTCGAGCAGACTGCTGCGGCAGCAGTTCGGGGACTTCCATCCGTGGCTCAAGCGGCGGGGCGTGCTTTGGTCCCCGTCCTACTTCGCGGCGTCGTGCGGCGGGGGTCCACTGGATATCCTGCGCCAGTACATTGAGCAGCAGCAGACCCCTCACTAACCCCCAAATTCCCGGCTTACCCCAGACTGAACTCCGGGGCTTGCACCATCCCCAGCGGGACGATGTCCCGCGATGGGTGAAAGTCTGGGCGAACCAGACGAGGGTTCGATGCGTCGAGGACGCGATCAAAGAGTATTTGCCGAATCGCCTTTCGATTGAGCAAGCACGGTCTTGATCGGCATGCGCAGCGCCCAATGGCGCCACGCATTCCAGCACAGTCGGATCAGTCGAGGTCGAGGGCGCGATTAATGACACGCGCCGTCAGCCATGCCTGGTCGCGGTTGAACATCTTGGCCGTGACCAGCTTGCGCAGAACTGCGCTGCCGGTAGGCCCTTCCACGGTGGTGGCGATGTGATCGACATGCACGCGCCAGCCTTCCGATATGCCGCGCTCCACCGAGACGGCAAAGCGGTGGCGGGCATGCTCGGCTGGCCAGTGCGCACCGGGCAACAGGCCATATCGCGCCTCGTTGGCATCGGCAAGGTAGTTCGCCGGGACGATCCACTCGGGCTCGAGTTCGATCGCGCGCAGCGTGCGCGCCAGCAGGTTGGTGACCTGGTCGACGGTCTTACCTTCGGTTGAAATCGGGGTTACAGGTTGCATAAGCGGCTCCAGAAATGGGACGCCGCTCACGGAGGCGGTGCCCCGTGGGTGAAAGAGATGATTCCTGGCGGTGCCGGGCGGATTTCGATGCGTCAGGGACGCTATCAAAAACGCAAGCCCCAAGCGAGAACGCTTGGGGCAAGCCCTCTCGGGGCTTGCAGGAAAAGGGAGGGCCAGCAACTCGGCCCTCTCGATCAACGCGTCAGTCGATAGCCGCTGCCCGACGACAGCAGGAACAGCCGCTCGCCAGTGACGAACTGCTGTTCCGAGCCCTGCGCCACGACGATCTGGCGACCGCTGTCCGTGCGGACAATGACCTCCACACCGTCGCGCTGCGACAGGTGCGTCGCCGTAACCTGGCCGATGACACCCGCTGCCGTGCCCGAGATCGCGCCAGCGATGTAACGACCGTCGCCGTTGCCGATGACACGTGCACCAAGGACCGCGCCAACCAGCGTGCTGAGGATGGCCGGTACGCCGGAACTGGCCGACAGCATGCTGTCGCCGGCGATGGTGACATTGCGCACGTGCACGACCGTCACCTGCTCCGCAGATCCGGCGCGCATGGCGTCGGAGCCGCGATAGACATTAGGCGACGACTGTGCAGCGCAACCGGTGAACAGGCTGACAATGGCAACGAACAGGAAGAAACGCTTGAACATGATGGCCTCACAAAAAAAGATGGGCCAACATGCCCACGGGCAGGAAGGCCCGTGGTGGGAAAGAAAAGCTATGCCAGCAGTAATGCCGGCGAGGTCGATGCGTCTGAGGCGCGGAAAGTGCTGCAATCCTAGCAGGCCCGCCCCCGTTTGGGGAGAGGCCTCACGCGTAGGCTTGGAACCGGACCGATCGGCGCGTGACGACGATCGTCACTTTCGTGATTACCGGCGTGGCCAGCGCCTGGCGGAAGTGAGTCAGCGGATAATGCTCGCCGAAGTCGTCGCCACCAAAGGCACGGCGGGCATTGTCGTGGAACTCGGCATCCTTGTCTGGATCGCAGCCCTTGAAGTAGAACAGGCACTGCTGGGCCGGGGTGGGGCCGGTGCTGTAGCCCACATACGCGCCGTGATCCTTGGCAATGAAGAACTTCTCGGACTTCGCCGCCTCGCAAAACGACACGAGGGACTGGATCTGGGCGCGAGAAAGCGTGATCTGCGGCATGAATTGCTCCTGAAAGGATTGAAGGAGCACGCCCTAATGGGGACATGCCCCACGAGGGAAGAACGGATTAGGCGGGCAGCGGCCCTGCCGCCCATCGGCAGGATGGGAACGCGACCGTAGCCGCGTGCTTCACCTCAGCGCCTGAAAACGAGGACGAACCCGACCGCGTAGGCTACGAGTGCGCCAGGCCAGAGCGAGAACTGCTGCGCTACGAAGCATCGGCGATGAGGACAACGAGCCGAAGTTAATCAGCATGCTGCCCCCACTCTTCAACTCCACGTAGGGCGTAGCACCACACCGACTCGCCTCAGGGTGGTCGTTGCTCAGAAACTTGAGCAGGACGAACATGCCAAGCACAATGACGGCCGCCGCAACCTGATACCAAAAGAACGGCGCGTCGACGTACTTGAGGATCGCTTGGGCGGGTAGCACCGATGTGGCTGCGTCCGTGAAAACTGGCGCAAGCTCAACGATGCCAGCGAACGCCGTCCACAGCAGCAGGTTGGCAAAAATGCGCGAGAGTGCTTCGGAGGTCCTTTCTCTGTTGTTCTTGAGGACTTTCCGAAGAGACAAGGGGTTGTGAGCGGGCGAGCCGTCACTCTGCAGCCCGGTGGCTGTCTGGTGTCGGAACGTCCGCAGGGTTCACGCGGGCGACGGGGCCGGCGAATCCACCCAGAAGAGCAGAGCCGGGCCGTCAGCCTTGCGTGGTCGCACAGTGCCGACAAAGTCCTCGCGCCCATAGAGGCTGACGCGTGTATGGTCGGTACCGTTGTGATGGAGATAAACGCCGCCGCGGTCAGTGGCGAACCTGCCCTCCAGCGCCTGGAAGACGCGGTGGAAGTCGTAGAGGTGGCGCGGGTCGCACTGCCCCGGTTCCCCGCTACCCCGATGAGGACCGATGGCACGGCGGTAGATGGGATAGCCCGCATCGGGCCGCACAAACTCGAATGGCGTGCCGCCGTGCGTCAGTTCGGCCCAGCCGAGCCGCTCTGTATCGAGGTGCAGTTCCAACCAGCCGAACTTGCCGCGCACCGGCTTCACACATTCGATGACGTTGTGGGGAAGGATGCAGCCCACGCAGTTGTCTTCGCCAAGCTGGTTGGCCTTCTCTGCGCGAAACACGCCCATGCGTTGGCCGTCCATGGCAACGAGTCGTGTCTCCCGTGGCATAGCCTCGACGAAGACGCCGTTGAGCCAGTACCGCTGGTCCTGCTTGGGCGCAAGCAAGGCGATGGCCTTGAGCTGGCGCGGGTCAATCTGGATAGTCTGAACCACGTGTGTGCTCCCCCAAAAAAAACAGGAGCACAGCCGCAAGGGACAATGCCCCTGCGGGTAATGAAGGCCTGACGGCGGTCAGGATTGAAAAAATCGATGCGTCGGAGACGCGAGAAGTGCCGTGATGGTATCAGCCTGGACACGCGCCTTGCAATTGCGCAGATGAAAAAACCCCCCCGAACATCAATCCTGAGGATTACCCACAAATCCGGTTGTAAACTGGATTGAGCGGTGTTAACTTTCGCCCATCCTATTTATGTTGTTGC
>NZ_JBXAHL010000084.1:0-8717 GCF_058795055.1 Cupriavidus sp. GW823-FHT06D04
CCCGGCGCGGCATTGTCGTACATGTCGTATGCGGCCAGCTGCGACAGCTCCAGGAACGGCGTGCCCGGATCCAGCAGCTGCTGCACGCGCTCGCGCGGCAGCAGCTTGCCGCGCGACAGGTGCTTGTTGCGCGCGTCTTCGCCGCCGCCTTCGGCCAGCTTCGCGATCCTGGCCTTGAGGTCGGCCACCAGGGCCTGCATCGACTCGGCGTTGGCCTTGAAGGATTCGGAGCGGGCGTTGAGTTTGGTTTCCAGGGTGGGCATCTGTGTCTCTTCCTGCTTGATATTGGTTTTCGCCGTCCTGCCAGCGGCCGGGCTCAGCCTGCGTGCTTGGGCAGCGGGTGCCCCGGCATCAGGTCGTAGGGATGCTTCCAGCCCGGCAGCGCACGGATGCGCTCGGCCCAGGCGTGGATATGCGGGTACTCCTTGCGCCAGTGCACGCCGATCTCGTCGTCGAAGAAGACGTAGCCCGCCAGCGAGAAGTCCGCGATGCTGGCGCGCTCGCCCAGCAGGAATGCTCGCCCGGCCAGGTGCGCGTTGAGCACGTTCCACGCGCCTTCGCAGCGCGCGCGGAAGAACTCCAGCACGGCCGGGTCCGGCGACCTGGCGAAGTTGCGCATGAAGCGGTAGGTGGCGGTGTAGGAGGTGAACTTGTGGTTGTCGAACAGCAGCCAGCGCAGCACCTCGGCGCGCTCGGCCTCATCGCGCGGGCCGTAGGCATCGAGGCGCGTGGCCAGCGTTTCCAGGATGGCGCCGGACTGCGACAGGCGCTGGCCGCCGAACTCCAGCACCGGCACCTCGCCCATCACGTTGATGGCGCGGTACTCGGGCGTACGGGTCTCGCCATTGAAGAAATCGACGAAGCGCGGCTGCCACAGCTGCTGGCCGCGCTGCACGCCGACGGTTTCCAGCAGCAGCGCCACCTTGTAGGCATTGCCGGACTGGGCAAAGCAATACAGCAGGTACTCAGGCTCGTTCCGCTTCTCGATGCTCATGGTGCCTCCCCGATCATGTCCCCATCCACATAAAGCCAGCGGGGCGCCTCGCCGGGCGCGCGCGCTTCGCAGACAAAGCGGCTGCGCTCATGCAGCCGCTTGGCACGCCCGCCTACCTTGTAGCGCGCCACGAATTCCACTTCGGCATGCGTGTCGTCCTGCTGCGCATGCGCCTTCACCGTGAGCCCGAGCCAGCGTGTGGCGGTATCCGGCAACAGGTCGGCCGGGCAGGTCGATGCATGCCAGGTCTGCCGCAGCCATTCCATGTCGTTCAGCACATAGGCGCTGTAGCGCGAGCGCATCAGCGCCTCGGCATTGGGCGGCAGTGCCTCGCCACGATGGAAGCGGCCGCAGCAGGCGGCATAGTCCGCGCTGCCGCACGGGCACGGCACCGGTCCGGCCTTGGGCAAGCGGCCTGCCGCTTTCGCCGTCATCCCACCAGCTCCGGCAGGTCGCGCATATCGGTGAAGATGGTGCCCGCGCCGGCCTCGCGCAGCAGCGCGGCATCGTTGCGCTCGGCGTAGCCGAACACCGTCATGCCGGCGGCCACGCCCGCGGTCACGCCGGTCGGGCTGTCTTCCACCACGGCGCAGCGCGCCGGCTCCACGCCCATGGTGCGCGCGGCCAGCAGGTACACATCGGGTGCGGGCTTGCTGCGCGCCACTTCGGTGGCAGAGAAGATGTGCTCGCGCTCATCCTGCTGGAACAGCTCGACCAGCCCGGTCCTGGTCAGTTGCAGCTTGACCTTGATGCGGTCCGCACCCGACGCCACGCACACCGGCATGCCGGTGGCGGCGATCTTGCCAATCGCCTCGCGCACATGCGCCACCGCGACGACTTCGGCTTCCAGCACCGCGTTGCGGCGGGCCAGCCAGGTCGACAGCCAGTTCTCGGGCAGCGGCGCGCCGCGCATGCGCGCGATCATGTCCAGCTCCTCGCGCACGGCGCGGCCGAGGAACAGGCGCGTGGAGTCTTCCAGCGAGATCTCGATGCCAAGCTCGTTCAGCATCTGGTTGAGCACGCGGTTGACGATGGGCTCGCTGTCGACGAGCACGCCGTCGCAGTCGAAGATCACGCAATCGAATCGGCCGGAATGGCCACGGGTTGCTGCAGTCATGCGGGTTTCTTTTCCTTGGTGTCCAGGCTCGGCACGGCCCTGAGTTCAGTCTGGCGACGGCTCTTCAGGTGGGCCTCGACCTGGTCGAAGCGGTCGAAGCCCCAGAACGGCTCGCCGTCGATGATGACGAAGGGCGAGCCGAACACGCCCTTGGCCATCGCCACGTCGATCTCGGCCTTGAGCTGGTCCTTGATCTGGTAGCTGGTGGCGCCGGCATCCAGCGCCTGCACGTCCACGCCCAGCGGCTCGGCCAGCTTCATGATCTCGGCCGGCTCGGCGATATTGATGTCGTCGACGAACAACGCGCGGTACACCGACTTGGCAAAGGCCGTGGCGATGTCGTCGCCGTGGTGGTTCTGCAGCCACAGCATGGCGCGCGCGGCGTGCGTGGTGGGCAGCGGGAAATGCGTGGGGCGCTTGTATTCGATGCCGTGGAAGCGCGCGGTGCGCTCGAAGTCGCGCCACGAGTAATCGCCCTTGAGCGGCAGCTGCGGCAGCGGCGAGGCGCCGGTGGTCTTGAACACCACGCCCAGCAGGATGGGATGCCAGGCGACAATGCGCCCGTACTTCTGCGCCAGGTCGTCGATGCGGGTGCTGGCAAAGTAGCCGTAGGGCGAAGAGAAATCAAAGTAGAAGTCGATCGCTGCGGTCATGTCGGGGCCCTTCTTGTTGTGGTTGCCGGGTCTGGAATCAGGGAAGCGCGCCGCCTTCGCGGCATGCACCCCATCGTACGCGCATAGCTAGGCCAGCGCGCGCGCGATCAGGATCTTCTGGATATCGCTGGTGCCCTCGTAGATCTGGCACACGCGCACGTCGCGGTAGATGCGCTCCACCGGGAAGTCGCTGACGTAGCCGTAGCCGCCAAACACCTGGATCGCATCCGAGCACACCCGCTCGGCCATCTCGCTGGCAAAGAGCTTGGCCATGGCCGCCTCCTTCAGGCAGGGGCGGCCGGCGTCGCGCAGCGCGGCGGCGTGCCACACCATCTGGCGCGCCACGTCGATGCGGGTGGCCATCTCGGCCAGGCGGAACTGCACCGCCTGGTGCTGGAACAGCGGCTGGCCGAAGCTCTCGCGCTCCTTGGCATAGGCCAGCGCCGCCTCGAACGCGGCGCGCGCCATGCCGATGCTCTGCGAGGCGATGCCGATGCGCCCGCCTTCCAGGCCCGACAGCGCCATCTTGTAGCCGCCGCCCTCGTCGCCCAGCAGGTTGGCCGCCGGCACGCGGCAGTCCTCGAACAGGATCTGCGCGGTGTCCGACGAGTGCTGGCCGAGCTTGTCCTCCAGCCGCGCGACCACGTAACCCGGGGTCGAAGTCGGCACGATAAAGGCGCTGATGCCGCGCTTGCCGGCAGCCTTGTCGGTCACGGCCAGCACGATCGCCACGTCGGCGTTCTGGCCGCTGGTGATGAACTGCTTGACGCCGTTGAGCACGTAGTGGTCGCCGTCGCGGACCGCGCTGGTGCGCAGCGCCGAGGCATCCGAGCCGACGTGCGGCTCGGTCAGGCAGAACGCGCCCAGCATCTCGCCGCGCGCCAGCGGCACCAGCCACTGCTGCTTCTGCGCCTCGCTGGCGAACGACATCAGCATGCTGCACACCGGGCAGTTGTTGACGCTGATGACGGTGGAGGTGCCGCCATCGCCGGCCGCGATCTCTTCAAGGATCAGCGCCAGCGACAGGTAGTCCAGGCCGGCGCCGCCGTATTCCTCCGGCACTGCCACGCCGTAGGCACCCAGCGCCGCCAGTTCGCGGTGCACGTCCTTGGGGAAGGTCTTGTCGCGGTCCCACTGCGCGGCCTGCGGCGCGATCACTTCCTGCGCAAACTGGCGCACGGCGTCGCGGATCATTTCCTGTTCGGGGGTCAGCAGCATGTCGGTTCGGTGATCAGTGTGCGGGCGCGCTTACCAGGGGATGGGCGTGCCGTCGTAGTTATGGAAGGTGCCGTTGTCGCGCCGCTTGACGCCAGCCAGCACCTGGCGCATGCCCTTGACGCTCTGCTGCACGGTCAGGTCGGCTTCCTGGCCGCCCATGTCGGTCTTGACCCAGCCCGGGTGCAGCGCGACGCAGGTGGCGTGGCGCGCATCGAGCGAGACCGCGCGCAGCGCCGCATTGGCGCCGGCCTTGCTGACGCGGTACAGCCAGCTGGTGCTGTGCTCCATCGCGGTGATGCTGCCCATGCGCGAAGACAGCACCGCCAGCACCCCGCCGTGGCCGGACTGGCCCGCTTCGACGTAGGGCAGCAGCAGCGGCAGCGCCATCATCGGGCCGAGCACGTTGACATGCATCACCTGGTCGAATTCCTGCGGCGTGACCGGCTGCGCGCCTTCGGTGCGGGGCCCCAGCACGCCGGCGTTGTAGATCGCCACGTCGAGGGCTTCGCCGTCGAGCTTCCAGCCCAGGCCCGCGACCGCGCCGGCATCGGACAGGTCGACCTGGTGAGCTTCGGCACCCAGCGCCTGCAGCGCGCCGACGCCTTCGGGCGTACGCGCCGCCGCGATGACGCGCCAGCCGTCGGCACGGTACTGGCGCACGAATTCAAGGCCGATGCCGCGCGAGGCACCGAGGATCAGGACGGTTGGCAAGGCTGTGCTCCTTTGACTGGCTACTTGGGTTCAGCGAACTGCCTGGATCTTGCGCCCCTCCCCCTTTATGAGGGAGAGGGGCGCAGAACTACGTCAGAGAATCTCAATACCGACCGCGGTTGCCTCGCCGCCGCCAATGCACAGGCTCGCCACGCCGCGCTTGCCGCCGGTCTTGCGCAGCGCGCCGATCAGCGTGGTCATGATGCGTGCGCCCGAGGCGCCGATCGGGTGGCCCAGCGCGCAGGCGCCGCCGTGGATATTGACCTTGTCGCGCGCGATCTTGAGGTCGTGCATGGCCGCCATCGGCACCACGGCAAAGGCCTCGTTGATCTCGAACAGGTCGACGCTGTCGGTGGTCCAGTCCAGCTTGCGGTACAGCTTGGCGATGGCCTCGACCGGCGCGGTGGTGAACCAGCCCGGCGCCTGCGCGTGGGTGGTGTGGCCGAGCATGCGTGCGATCGGCTGCAGGCCGAGCTTCTTCGCGGTGGAGGCGCGCATCATCACCAGCGCCGAGGCGCCGTCGTTGATGGACGACGACGAGGCCGCGGTGATAGTGCCGTCCTTGGCAAAGGCGGGCTTGAGCGAGGGGATCTTGTCGAGCTTGATGCGGCGCGGGCCTTCGTCGGTGTCGATCACGGTGTCGCCGCCCTTGCCGGACACGGTCACTGGCGCAATCTCCCAGCGGAAGTCGCCGTTCTCGGTGGCCTGCTGGGCGCGGCGCACGCTTTCCATCGCGAATTCGTCCTGCTGCTCGCGCGTAAAGCCGTACTTGGCGGCGCAATCCTCGCCGAAGGTGCCCATGGCGCGGCCCTTGTCATACGCGTCTTCCAGGCCGTCCAGCATCATGTGGTCGTAGATCATGCCGTGGCCGATGCGGTAGCCGCCACGGCCCTTCGGCACCAGGTACGGCGCATTGGTCATGCTCTCCATGCCGCCGGCAATGGCGATATCGAACGAGCCCGCGATCAGCCCGTCGTAGACGGTCATGGCCGCGCGCATGCCCGAGCCGCACATCTTGTTGACGGTGGTGCAGCCCACGCCCAGCGGCAGGCCGGCGCCCAGCGCGGCCTGCCGCGCCGGGGCCTGGCCCTGGCCGGCCGGCAGCACGCAGCCGAACACCACTTCTTCCACCTGCTCGGGCTTCAGGCCGGCGCGCTCAACGGCGGCGCGGATGGCCACGGCGCCCAGCTGCGGCGCGGTGACGCTGGCGAATTCGCCCTGGAACGCAGCCATCGGCGTGCGGGCGGCTGAAACGATAACGATCTCTTCCATGTCGGGTCTCCTGGATCGGTGTATGAAGAAGCGGTGTCGGGTGGGTCCGGTCAGCGGATCGACGCCTGCGGCGGATCGCCGTACTGGCGGTAGGCCGCGGCCAGCTGCTCGTGCAGTTCTTCGTTGCTGCTGGCGGCCATGCCCAGGTCGCGCAGCAGGCCGTCGGACACGCCGTAGACCCAGCCATGCACGGTCACGGCCTGGCCGCGGGTCCAGGCATCCTGGAGCACGGTGGTCTGGCAGACGTTGTTGACCTGCTCGATCACATTGAGCTCGCACAGCCGGGTATGGGCGTCGTCCTCGCGCAGCAGCGTGCCGAGATAGGCCTCGTGCTTGTCGGCCACGTCGCGCACATGGCGCAGCCAGTTGTCGGCCAGGCCGATGCGCTCGCGCTTGAGCGCGACCTTGACACCGCCGCAGCCGTAGTGGCCCACCACGGTGATATGGCGCACCTTGAGCACCTCTACCGCGAACTGGATCACCGCCAGCGCGTTCAGGTCGCTGTGCGCGATCACGTTGGCGATATTGCGGTGGACGAACACCTCGCCCGGGGCCAGGCCCAGGATCTGGTTGGCCGGCACGCGCGAATCGGAGCAGCCGATCCACAGGTACTCGGGCGCCTGCTGGTTGGCCAGGCGCATGAAGAAGGTGGGGTCTTCGGCGTTGACCCGGTCGACCCACTCGCGGTTGTTGCGGAACAGCTGGGCAATGGCGTCAGTCATGCGACCCTCCTTGCGGGACCAGGATCGGGAACGGCAGCCTGCACGCTGCCAGCTTCGCCGTAGCGGTGAATGAATCGCTCTGAACTGTGATAGGCAAAGAAGTCATGAACATGTCCGGCCAGGAGCCGGTCCTTGTGGCTCTGCCACATGGCAGGGTCGAAAAAGTCCGCATGGTGGCGCAGGAACGCCGCGCGCACGCGCGTGTCGCCCAGCAGGAAGGTGCGGAAGGTCTCGGGAAAGATATCGTGCGGACGCACCGTGTACCAGACCTCGCCCGACATCTCCTCTTCCTCGTTGCGCGGCTGCGGCACGTCGCGGATGTTGCAGTCGGTCAGGTACTCGATCTCGTCGTAGTCGTAGAACACCACGCGCCCGTGGCGCGTGACGCCAAAGTTCTTGTACAGCATGTCTCCCGGGAAGATGTTCGCGGCAATCAGCTCCTTGACGGCGTTGCCATATTCGATCACGCCGTGCTCGACCTGCGCGTCGGAGCCCTCCGTCAGGTAGATGTTCAGCGGCGTCATGCGGCGCTCGATATAGACGTGGCGCACCACGATCTCTTCGCCGCCGTCCTTGCCGCGCTGGTATTCGATCATCGACGGCGCGTGCTGCTCGAACTCGCGCACCAGCGCATCATCGAAGCGCGAGAGCGGGAAGGCCACGTCGGAGTACTCCAGCGTATCCGCCATGCGGCCCACGCGGTCGTGCTGCTTGACCAGCTGGTACTTGGACTTGACCAACTCGCGCGTAGTTTCCTTGGGCGCCGGGAAAAAGTCCCTGATGACCTTGAACACGTACGGGTACGACGGCAGCGTGAACACCAGCATCACCAGCCCGCGGATGCCGGGCGCAACGATGAACTTGTCCGACGAATGCTGCAGGTGGTGCAGGAAATCGCGGTAGAACAGGTTCTTGCCCTGCTTCTGCAGGCCCAGCGAGGTATAGATCTCGGCGCGCGGCTTGCGCGGCATGATGTCGCGCAGGAAGGTCACGTAGGCCGACGGAATCTCCATGTCGACCATGAAGTAAGAGTGCGTGAACGAGAACAGGATCAGCAGCTGTTCCTTCTTCAGCAGCACCGTGTCCAGCATCAGCTTGCCCGAGGGGCCGTGCAGGATCGGGATTGCCAGCGGGAAGGTGTGGTCGCCGTTCAGGATGCGGCCGATGATGAAGGCCGCCTTGTTGCGGAAGAACAGCGACGACAGCGTATGGATCTGGAAATTCGGCGCGATGCGCAGGTCGCCGAAATGCTCGCTGACCGCGCGCACCACGTAGCCGATATCGCGCGGCAGGTCCTCGAACGGGCTCTCCAGCTGGAAGTTGTGCACGATGCGCTCGAAGCACGCGGCCATGCCCTCGCGGCTGCCCGGGTAGTAGGCGCGGAAGGTCGGGCGCGTGGGCGATTCCTCGTTCTCGATGTACTCGGTCGAGATCGCCGGGCGCACGAAGATGAAATCGTTGTTGAAGTACGAGCGGTGCAGGATGCGCGTGCAGACCGAGTTGAAGAAGGTCTCGGCCAGCTCGGGCTGGTGGTGGTTGGTCAGGAGGCCGATGTAGTGCAGCTTGATCTGCTGCCAGATCTCGTCCTCGATGTTCTCGGCGTCGTACTCGTCTTCCAGGATCACGCTCGATTCGCGCACGCGCTCGTTGTAGAACGCAATGCGGTCGCGCTGAATCTGCTGCAGCCCGTGCCAGTCGCCGGCCTCGAACTTGAGCTTGGCCTGGTGGCTGACCTCGCGGAACAGGCGGTAGTGCTTGTCGAACCCGTCGAGCATCGTTCTCGCCACATCGAAGGCAATCTGCGAGGAGAGCAGTTTGGGGAAGTGGGACATGGGTCGACGGGGGCCGGGGGCAATACTGCGAGAGGTCTTGCGACGGGTACTGAGATTGTAATGGGGTTCGGGCGGGGGCTCCGGGTGATTTCGGCGCCCCCTTGCGCTTTACATGGTCTCCGCGAACAGCTCGCGGCCGATCAGCATGCGGCGGATTTCCGAGGTGCCGGCGCCGATCTCGTACAGCTTGGCGTCGCG
>NZ_JBXAHL010000085.1:0-7774 GCF_058795055.1 Cupriavidus sp. GW823-FHT06D04
ACTGAACAAGCAAGTTGAGGACTCTCCGGACATTTTAGCTTTGCCGGCGACCGGACATTTCAACTTTGCCTGGACAAAAGGTGTAAGGGCCAAACCAGAATGTCCGGTTCTGGCTAAGTTCAAATGTCCGAGTGTGGCAGGCGCTTGAGATAGCCATCTGCCAGCGCTTGAACGACCTTGAGCCGGTCGATCTGCCGCACCGTCATCGTAATGGCTCCTGCTGACATGACGGGCTCCGGTCTCGGACGGACGGAAAGCCGTCAAGCTTCCCGACTTCGGCCCGACGCTGGCCTGCGAGAGAGCCTCTCTTCCGCGCCCCAGGATGAGCTTGGTGCCAGACCGCCGCTTGCTGGGCCAATGGCGCGGCATGCACTAGAGTGATGTCATGTGGACCTCGGACGGGGGCGACATGACCACACGCAGAGCGTTTCTCAAGCGCGGAGCCGGACTGCTGGCCGCCGGCACTGGGCCATTGCTGCCGGCACCGCTTTTCGCGGCGGTCGCAGACATGACGCCCGAACTGCCTGAAGGCGCGCGGGAATCAGCGGTGCTGGACGCGCTGCCGGGCAAGCTGCCACTCATCAAGCGGACTTACCGGCCACCGAACTACGAAACGCCACTGGCATATTTCGGTGAGGCCTTCACCCCCAACAATGCATTCTTCGTGCGCTATCACCTCGCTTCCATTCCCGAGGTGAACGAGGCCGACTGGCGGCTGCGAATTGGCGGAGAGGCGGCCACAAGTCCGTTCGAGCTGACGCTTTCCCAACTGAAGAAGGACTTCGAGCCGTTCGAGGTGGCGGCGGTTTGCCAGTGCTCAGGCAACCGGCGGGGCCTGTTCCAGCCTCACGTGCCGGGCGTGGAATGGGGGCCAGGCGCGATGGGCAATGCAAAATGGCGCGGCGCAAGGCTCAGGGACGTACTAGCCAAGGCCGGGATCGGCAAGGACGCCGTGGAGATTGCCTTCGACGGCGCGGACAGACCCGTGATCGCGCAGACGCCGGACTTCGTCAAGAGCATACCGGCATGGAAGGCGATGGAGGAAAGCGCCCTGATCGCCTGGGAAATGAATGGCGCCCCGCTGCCGCACTGGAACGGCTACCCTGCTCGCATCGTCGTGCCCGGCTGGACCGCGACGTACTGGGTCAAGCACATCGTCTCGATCAATGCGCTGGCCAAGCCCCTGTCCGGGTTCTGGATGAACCCCGCCTATCGCATCCCCAAGGGCAAGTTTCCGCAGGTCGACCGCTTTGTCAGCCAGGAAACCGACGTCAACATGCCAATCACTGAGATGGTGGTGAACTCGCTGCTGACGAATCCGCTGCCGGGCCAGCGCATACGGCGCGGCACGGTGCTGGAGGTGAAGGGGATCGCCTGGGACGGCGGTTACGGCATCTATCGCGTGGAAGTTTCGACCGACGGCGGGCGAAGCTGGCAAGCAAGCGAGCTTGGGCCGGAGCATGGGCGCTACGCCTTCCGGCTCTTCAGCCTGCGGTTCACGCCCGGCAAGAGCGGCAAGCTTGCCGTCATGGCCAGGGCCATCAACCGCGCCGGCGCCACCCAGACGTTCGAGCTGATCCACAATCCCGCGGGCTATCACCACAATGTGGTCCAGCGGGTCGAAGTCGAAATCGTGTGAGGGAGATGCCATGAAAGCCATGCTGCTCAGCCTCATCCTGGTGACGGGCAATGCGCTGGCCGATGAGGCGAGCATCAGGATCAAGGACGGTGCCGGCAAGGACAAGGTCATGGCCAACTGCATCAGCTGCCATAGCATCGACTACATCCCGATGAACTCGGTCTTCCTCGATCGCAACGGCTGGACCGCCACGGTGAACAAGATGGTCAAGGCGTTCGGCGCCCCCATCAAGGACGAAGACATCCCTCAGATCGTGGACTACCTCAGCCGGTACTATGGCAAGGGATGAGGCGGGCGAAGGCGGTCAGGAGGCGAAACGCGGCACCCATTGCTGTTGCGGCACTCAGGGCCTTCTGGCTTCCCGCCTGACGCGCAAGTGGTCAGCTTACTTGTCGCCGTCGTGGTAGCAGCAGCTGACAATGCGCAGCCTTCATCATCCGCCGCATAGACCAGGCGGTTCGTGTCGTCGGTGCGGCGCGACCAGAAGCCCGACAGGTTGCCCTTCAAGCCTTCGGGCTTGCCGATGCCACCCCGAGGTAGTCTCGATACAATATCGAAATTCGTTATACAAGGGCCGGCAGGCACTGGGGGCTTTGCGCCCACGGCTCGCGGAACTGGTCGATGAAACCTTAACCGAGAACACCGCCGATGCCCCCCAGCCCCGCTCAGGACACAAACCGCGCCGCTGACGCCGCAACACGTGGCACGGTTCCAGAGGTTCTTCGGGCGTTCCTGAAACTTGGCCTGACTTCATTCGGCGGCCCGATCGCGCACCTGGGTTACTTCCGCACCGAATTCGTGGAGCGCCGCCGCTGGCTGGACGACAAGAGCTACTCGGACCTGGTCGCGCTATGTCAATTCCTGCCGGGGCCCGCCAGCAGCCAGGTTGGCATGGCGCTGGGGCTGCAGCGGGCGGGCTGGCTTGGCGCGCTGGCCGCCTGGGCGGGCTTTACCCTGCCCTCTGCGATTGCACTTGTCCTGTTTGCCTTTGGCGTTGCGCGCTGGTCCGGCGTAGCGGATTCCGGGGCAGTCCACGGCCTGAAGGTGGCGGCCGTGGCAGTTGTCGCACAGGCGGTATGGGGCATGGCCAGGTCGCTGTGTCCGGACCGGCTGCGCGCGGGCATCGCGGTCGCGGCCGCGCTTCTGGTCCTCGCGGTGCCAGGTGCGGTGGGCCAGATTGCTGCCATTGTGCTGGGTGGCCTGGTTGCGCGCTGGACCTTGCAGCTGAACCATCTGCCTCCTGCCCAGCATCTCAACTACGGTGTGAGTCGCCGGGTCGGCGTTCTGCTTCTCGCGCTGTTCGGCGTGCTGCTGGTGCTGCTCCCGGCCCTTGCCGCTGTGACCGGTTCCATGGCGGTGTCGGCCGTGTCGGTCTTCTACCAGGCCGGAGCGCTGGTTTTCGGGGGTGGACATGTCGTGCTGCCGCTGCTGCAGGCTGGCGTGGTGCCCCCTGGCTGGGTCGGCAATGATGCATTCCTGGCGGGCTACGGTGCAGCACAAGCTGTTCCGGGCCCCCTGTTCACCTTTGCCGCGTACCTCGGGGCGCTCTCCCCCGCGCCATTGGGTGGATGGGTGGGCGCGCTGGTACTGCTTCTCGCGATCTTTGCGCCGGCGTTTCTGCTGGTGGCGGGCGCATTGCCATTCTGGGAAAGCCTGCGCCAGCGCGATGGGGTGCAGAGCGCGATGGGTGGCATCAATGCCTCTGTTGTTGGCGTCTTGGTCGCCGCGCTGTACGACCCCGTATGGACCAGCGCGATTCACTCGAAGGCGGATTTCGGCCTGGCGCTGGCGGCCTTCGGCCTGCTCGTCTACGGCCGCGTGTCACCCGTGCTGGTGGTGGCCGGCACGGCGCTGGGCGGATGGATCCTGGCGCTCTAGCCGGGGATCCGCCAACCCAGGTCGCTCAGCTCACGGCACGCTCACCAACACCGCCCTAGCCGGATCCGCCGCCGCATCGCCCTCCATGACGATCAGCTTCGCTGGGGTGGTGCTCTTTGGCGAAAGCGTCGTCACGACTTCGCGCAGCGGGCCAATGGCGGTGCCATTGGCCATGCCGGCCGCATTGGTGCGGAAGCTTGCCACGGGCGTGGCCTGTCCTGCGACATAGACGCTGTAGGTGGTTTGCGGCTTCAGCTTGAACAGGGATACTTCCAACGCGTCGACAACACCAAGATTGCGCGCAACCACAAAGCCCTTGGCATCGCCATTGACCGGCCTGAGGGCGATGTTGACCGGATCGCTGTTCGCTCTCGGCACAAGGTTCGCGGTCCCTTCGCCGCCTGGCACGGCGTTGGAGACATAGACCAGTGCCTGCGGCGCCTGGCCCACCGGCACGCGGCTCATGACCTGGTTCGTTGCGGTGTCGATCACGTCCACGGCGTCGCCGTTTTCCAGGCCGACATAGATGCGTGAACTGTCGTCGGCAGCCCAGATGCCGTGCGGCAGCGCGCCGACCGGAATGGTCGCGGCCAGCCGCGGTTCGGCCTCGGTTGTGAATACCTTGACCACGTTTTCGCCGCCCACTGTCACATAGGCGAACGTGCCGCGCGCAGTCCTGGCAAAGGCAAGGTGATTGGTGATGAAGCCGGTGTCGAAGACGCCCTTCACTTCCAGTTTTTCGGTGTCGATGCGGGTAACCTTGCCCACGTCCTTGTGCGTCATCCACACCTCGCGGAAGTCCGGCGTGAACTGCAGGAACGGTGAAAACGGGCTGGTGACATTGAGCCGCTTGACCACCTTGTGTGCCTTGACATCGATGACATCCACCACGGGGTTGAAGCTGGAGACTACGAAGGCGAGCTTGCCGGCAGGATGGAACAGCACCATGCCCGGCCCTGCCGTGGTCTGGATGCGGCGGGTTTCACGGAACGTCACCGGGTTGATGACGGAGATATAGTCTTCGCCGCGGACGACTACCCACACCTCTTTTCCATCCGCGGTAAAGAAGCCCTCATGCGGTGAGCGGCCGATATAGGCAATGCCCTTGACTTTGTTGGTTGCGGTATCGATGAACGCGACGGAATTCGAGCCGTTCGAGATCGCGATCAGGGTCCGATGGTCAGGCGAGAAGCCAAGACCATGGACATTGAGCTCGCCCTTGTATAGCGGCGACAGCACGTCCGGCCGCGCGTTGCCGAGGCGGATCTGCCCAAGCAAGGTGTTGCTCACCGGATTGATCACTGAAACGGTGTTGCTGTTCTGGTCAGCGGTATAAACGCGATCCTGTGGCTGCGGCGCGGCGACTGCGAGAGGCGCGGCCACGGCAAGGATAAGGGCATGTCTTTTCATGAGTCGGTCCTGATGCGGGCGGTGTATGTCCGTGGGTTAGCGAGGATTGGCGGCGCCAGGTGTCCTGGCCTGGCTGCGCTGGAGCCAGGCTTGCATCAGGCGGATCTCATTTTGCTGCTCGGTGATGATGCCCTGGGCAAGATTGCGCAGCTCCGGGTCCTTGCCATACAGCAGCAGCGCCTTGGCCATGTCGATCGCGCCCTGGTGGTGCGGAATCATCATGGTGACAAAGTCGTGGTCGGGGATGCCGTTCATGACTGCCTGCGCCATGCCGTGATCCATCACGGCCATGGCGTCACCCATCAGGCCGGAAAACGGCTTTGCGGTGCTGGCGACAAAGGGCGGCGGTGCCTGCCCCGGGGTGGTTTGGTGATGCCGGTGGGCATCCTGGGCTGGCGCGGCAAAGCTTGCAGCCCATAGGAACAGCGCCGGCACGATGCGTGCCGCAGTGCCGACGCCATTGCGTGGGGTTCTCCGTTGCATTGCAGGGTCTCCTGTTTTCCGGGCCTGGCGTTCACCGGCGGCCGGGGGATTACCTGCGTATACACGCGGGGCGCGTGAACTATTCCATGGAGAACCGGATATTTTTGCGCGCTAGCCGTTGGGGTACGCCGCCGCGATAGCCATGGCGCGCAGCCTCTGCACCTGGGCGGACATGTCGTGCAGCAGGTAGAGGTCGCGCCGACGCGTCCAGGACTGGCCCGATTGCGCGTCGTATTCGCCAGGCATTTCCACACCTTCCGGGGCAAAGGCATTCATGCCGCGGTCGCGCGAGGTCAGCACGCAGCGCTTGACGTGGTCACGGAAGCCAATGACCCCCACTACCCCCATGCCGGCGGCATTGTTCTGTTCGAGTTCCACCACCTTTGCGGCAACGCCATCGGTGCTCAGGTAGGTGATGCTGCCATCCGGATTGGTCACCGGCTCGATCGATACCATATCGGTCAGGCCGTACTTGGACTTCAGGAAGCGCGCAATCTCCCACTGCGCGTAGACCTTTACCGGGTGCTGCTGATAGATGGCATGGACGGTGTCGGCGAGCTTTTCATTGACGGGGCCCGGGTCCGGCAGTGCGGCCTGGTTCCCGCCATTGGTCGGCGTGTTGCCGCTTTGCGCGTTCGTCCGGTTGCCGAACCCGTACGCCACGATGCGGTTCAGCCGGGATACCGCGATGGTCGGAGGCTGCCAGGTGAGCGCAAAGTCCAGCACGTGGGGCGAGATCTGCTCCGCAGCTGCGGTGTCTTTAAGCTGAACCGCCAGGCGCGCGTTCATCTGGCGCTGCAGTTCCGTATCGGAGATCGCGGCAGGTGCGTCGGCGGCATTACCGTCCCCGCAGGCGCTCAGGATGGTGGTGGCGATCGGGGCCGCAATGGCCGCGGAGGTGGATGCAAGGAAACGGCGGCGTTCAAGCATGAGTGGACTTCATCGGATAAGAATCAGGGCGACGATGCCTTGCCGGATCAACCGGCAAGAGCGGTCCAGGCAGCTTGCCTGGGCAACGTGTCGCCTTGATGAAGGGCGTGCCCTCCCCTTACCTGCTGCCGGCCCCTGCTGGCACACCGTCCAGTACCGCCAGTATCCAAAACGCTGCCTTTACCCGCTCCGGCACCGGGAAGTTCTTGTTCGCCAGCATCACGATGCCAATCCGCTTCGCCGGCACAAAGACCACGTAGGCGCCAAAGCCATTGGTCGAACCGGTCTTGTTGACCAGCACATCGGCGGGCGATGACAGCGGCGGCTCCAGCCGGCTCACCGGGTTCGCCTCGAGCACGACCTGCGGTGAACTGCCGGCCAGCACGCTGTCGACCCGGGTGGGCCAGGCGTACATTTCCCAGCCCAGCCCCTGCACCATGTCTCCGACCTTGAAGTATCCGGTGTGCGTCCCGGCAATGGCACGCCGCAGCTTGTCGTCCAGGCCGGCGCTGTCGATGTTGGCTTCGACGAAGCGGATCATGTCAGCCGCCGTGGTTTTCACGCCGTAGGCTTCGGCATCCAGCACGCCGGGCGCCACCCGGACCGGCTTGCCGTCTTTCGAATAGCCATAGGCATAGTCGCCCATGCGCGCTTTCGGCACCCTGATGTAGGTGTGGGCCAGGCCCAGCGCCGGGAACAGCGTCTTCTCCATCAGGTCATCGAAGGGCTGGCCCATGCTGCTGGCAGCCAGGTAGCCGAACAAGCCGATGCTGGGATTCGAATACTGGCGATGGGTGCCGGCGGCATATCTGGGGCGCCAGCCCCGGAAATAGTCGACCATCGACCTGGTATCGGTGACTGCATCCGGAAACTGCAGCGGCAGCCCGCCGGCTGCATAGGTGCCAAGATCGAGCAGGCTGGTCGCGCCCAGGCTGCTTCCCGCGAGCGCCGGCAGGTATTTCCCGGCAGGGTCGGCCAGAGACAGGGCGCCGCGGGCCTGTCCATAGGACGCAAGCGTCGCGGTGAAAGTCTTGCTGACCGAGCCGATCTCGAAGAGCGTGTCGCCATCGACCTTGCGCCCGCCCGCCTTCGACGCGACGCCGTAGTTGAAGACATAGCGCTTGCCGCCGGCCGTGACGGCAACGGCCATGCCGGGGACGCCGTGCGCCGCCATCAGGGGGCGGATGGCATCGTTCACAGCGCGTTCGACCTGGCGCTGCCTGACACTGTCGGCGGCACTGGCATTGGCTGCGAAGAGGCTGCAAGCCATGGCGAAGGTGGCGATGCGGGCAACAGGAATCCGTTTCATCAGATTTGCTCCGAGAAACCTCGCCATTCAAGGCGGGGGGTGAAAGGAGCGCCGCCGAGAGGCGGCATTCCCACGTTAGAATGAGCGGCATGATTCGTGTCTACCGCTACCGGGTGAAGTCGCTC
>NZ_JBXAHL010000086.1:0-7771 GCF_058795055.1 Cupriavidus sp. GW823-FHT06D04
CCGCCGCGCAGCGGAATCTCCACCAGCACGAAGCCATCGAAGCAATCCGGCTCGACCTTGACCTCGGCGCCGTACTCCAGGAAGAAAAGCGACAGGCGCCCGACCCGGGTCGAAAACAAGCGCGTGGAAAGGGTACGGGCCGGGTCGCGCAACTGCATCGCATGGGGCTTGAACGCGCGGCCGACCATCTCCGTGACCTGGTCGAAATCCTGCACCCGGTCCAGCTCACGATGCCACCCTGCCAGGGCGGGCTGATGCGGGTCAAGCACAGGCGGAAAGATACAGGTGGCATTCATGTATGACGGCGAGGGCGTATGGGAATCTCCTGCTCGCGCCGTCTGGTGCGGCGCTGTCAGCGCGGAACAGCAGCCTCTCGCAAGAAGCAGGCCACCCGTATTTGCACCACGGTGCGGCGCGCGGGGGCTTCTGGAAGAAGATGGCCTCGCTATTATTCCCAGTTCCGCCGGCAGGAACATTGGGGAAAATCCCACGTTAGGCACGGGCGCGCTTCTCAGGGCGCTGCAATACCGCCTGGACCGCCGCCTACGTCACATGCATGATTTTGGAACTACTTCATATGGATCAATCCGACGAGCCTGATTCCCGGGCGAACCCTGAGGTCGTCTTTGTGGGACCGCGATTAGCGTTCCTGATCAGCATCTTTAAGCTACGCATCCGGCCAAACAACCAGTTGTTGCAGGCAGGACTTCATCCCGCCCGTTGCCTCTCCTGCTATGGGGCCGTCTTGCCCGCTGCCGCCGGCGAGTCCAGGCTGCGCTCCAGCAGTGTCAGGTCGTCGCGCAAGAGTTGGAGTATGGCTGCCGGCCCAGCCTGATCGAGCTTGCGGCTCGAGGGCAGTTCCAGTGCACCCAATGCCATGTCGGCAACCTGGCGGGCCACCTCATCCATGGAAGCCTGCCCCGATGGATTGAACCACCACGCGGTCCAGTTGCACATGCCGATGATCGAGAATGCAGCGACCTTGGCATCCATCACGCGGAACTTCCCCTGGTCGATACCGGATTCGACGGCCTGCCGAAACTGAGCGAGCACAGCGCGACGCGATTGCTCGGCCAGTTTGCGCTGCTTTGGAGGCAGGTTGTTCTCATTGCGCTCCACGACCCTGAACTGCAACGGGTGAGACAGGATCAGCATCGCGTGACGCATCACCAGGTGACGAAGGATCCCGGAAGGCGTGCGCATCTCTTCGGGCATTGGCTCGGTAGCCAGTTCGGCGGCGGTGCGCGTCACCGCGGTGGTCAGTTCCTCAAGAATCGCTTCCTTGCTCTTGAAGTAGTAGTACAGCGCCGGACGGCTCAATCCCACGGCGTCGGCGATGTCGTTCAGTCCGGTGCCGTCGAAGCCGCGCTCGATGAACAGGCGGGTCGCCACTTCCAGGATCGAGTCCCGCAGCGCATCGCTCTTCGTCTGTGTCTTTGCCATGAGCTGTCATTCAGATTTTCGACGCAGGCGTCGAGAAGCTTCTCACGATAAACAAGAAGTCGACTGAACGCCAGCTTTGCACCCGCGCTCGGGTGCTCCGCTGTGGCTAATACATGCTCAGTACGCCACTTGTCCGTATCACCTTCGCGTCCCTCGAAAAAAGAATTTACGTATGCGTCGAAAAATGGACTATTCTGTAAAAAACGGAGTGAGTGACGATGACAATCAAGACGCCCCCCAGCGCTTCGCCTGCGCCTTCTGGTCCGATCGCGGGCTTCCTCAACACGGACTGGAATCCGCGGGACGTGCCTGCCGGCACCATGACGCGCAACGTAGTGCTGCGCACGGAAGATGGTGCCGCTACAAGTGGATCCCTCTATGCCGTCGGCCGACCGGACACCGTGGTTTGCATCATGCATCCCCGTGAGTTCATGGCTTGCCATTACCTGATTCCCGACATCGTCGAAGCAGGTTATGCGGCGTGGTCGCAATCCCCGCGTTCGGTCGGCAACGATCAGCGCCTGGAGCATGAATTTGCGCTGTACGACGTGGCGGCCGGTGTGCGCTATCTGCGTGAAGCGGGTTTTCGCCGCATCGTGCTGCTGGGCAATTCCGGAGGCAGCGGCTTATATGCGCTGTACGTTCAGCAATCGAATGCCGCGTCCGCGGCGCGCATCGGTCGGACGCCCGGCGGCCGAGCCACCAATCTTGCGTCGGCCCTGCTGCCGGCGGTAGACGGCGTCGTCTTTGTCGCGCCTCATCCGGGGCAGGGCGTGCTGCTGCAGGGCTGCATCGATCCTGCGGTGGCCGACGAGCGCGACCCGCTGTCCGTCGACGCGACGCTCGATGCATTCTCCGGGGCCAATGGCTTTGCGCCGGCCCCCGAGTCGTCCAGCTATCGCGCTGACTTCGTCGTGCGCTATCGGGCCGCGCAGATGGCACGGGTGCAGCGCCTCGACAAACTGGCCAGGACGATGATTGCCGAACGCATGGACGCCCGTGCCGAAGTGAAGCGCAATCCCGGTACGGTCAGCGATGCCATCCGCCGGCGCGCTGCCCATACCCAGCTTTTCTCCGTCTGGCGCACCGACGCCGACCTGCGCTGCTTCGATCTGTCGCTCGATCCGTCCGACCGCAAGTACGGGTCGCTCTGGGGCGCCGATCCATTCGCCTCCAACTACGGCTCGGTTGGCTTCGCACGCACCTGTTCGCCGGAGAGCTGGCTGTCGACATGGTCGGGGCTGTCGTCGAATGCCGCGCTGTCCCGGACGGCCCCGGCCATCAGCCAGCCCACCTTGCTGATCGAGTACACGGGTGACCAGGCGTGTTTCCCAACGGTGATCGCTGACATCTTTCACGGCATTGGCAGTGCCGAGAAGCAATACCACCGTGTTCGTGGTGACCACCATGGCCGCGCGCTGGCCAAGGGCGAAGAGCCGGGCCGCTCCCAGGCAGGACGCCTGCTGCAGGCGTGGCTGCGTGAAACCTTCCCGCTATAACGCATCCGACAAAGACTTTTCCGGAGACGCAACGATGTATGCAAGTTCCACCCCGGCTGGTGCCGCCCCTCTGCGATTGCACGGTGTCGACCACACGGCCCGGCCGACCTGGCGGTTGAAGGACACCGTCACGTTCTATCGCGACATTCTTGGCCTGCCGCTCATCCACACCATCTCGGCGCGTGGCTGGGGCACCGCGACGCACCCCGATTTCCTGCACTTCTTCTTTGACAGCGGCAACGGCAGCACCATCGCTTTCTTCTACTACCTTGGCAGCGTCGAGCCGGAGGTCCTTGCCGGCCGAGACCGCCGCCCACCGCTTCCGGACGACCACGTCTTCGATGCCACCCACACGGCGTGGCTGGTCGATACGCAGGAAGAATTGCAGGCATGGAAGGCCCGTCTGGAAGCGCGCGGCGTGGTGGTGTCCACGGAAACCGCGCACGAGGTGATCGAATCGATTTACTTCCGGGATCCGAATGGCTACTTCATCGAGATAACGCGCAAGCTACGGCAGCTCGAAGCGCTGGACGCCCGTGACGCCGATGCGACGCTGTCCGCAGCGATCGAATTGGAGGACGAGGCTCGGGCCAGACAGGCAAGCGTGACCTCGATCGACGATATCTGGCTGCGCAAGGCAGAGATCCTGGGCCGCCGCCTGAACCTGGACAAGGAGTGTCACGCATGAGCAAGTCCTCCCTGCGCATCTTCGTGCTGAACGTGCCCGAGTTCGCCTCGCTGACGGAAGCCGCACACCGCATGCCGGACTGCCACGTCAGCGACCTCGGTGACTATACCGTGATTGCCGCGAGCGGGCCTGTCGAGTTCGGGCGTCGCGCACTGGGACTGAAGCCAGCCGTCTGGTACGGGCTCTTCACGGGCGGCCTGGACGGCAGGATCGAGTCGTTCGGTCGCGACACGGTGCGCATCGTACCGCGTGGGCAAGAGACAGCCTGAAAAGCAGGATACATAGCAGGAGACAACCATGACCGGAATTCAGTTTCCGATCGAAGGCGTGGAGTATTGCCCGCCCGCAGACGCGGCCAGGTACTTCGAGACCGGCGCGTGGGTGGACGACACGCTCGGCGGCGCGCTGCGCAAGACCGCGCGGCGTCACCCAGACCGCCTAGCCTTTATCAGCGACGAGCGGTCGATCACGTTCGCCGAACTCGACGAACGCAGCGAACGCCTTGGTGCGGCGCTGCACCAGCTTGGTCTCGGGGCAGGGGATCGCGCGATCTTCCAGATGGGCACCACGATCGATACGGTCGTCGCGCTGATGGGCTGTTACAAGGCCGGCGTGATTCCCGTGTGCGCAGTGCCGCAATACCGCGAAGTCGAGATTGGCCAGTTGTCCGCGCAAGCAGAGCCGCGCGCCTACTTCGTGCAGGCTGACTTCAGCGCGTTCGACCTTGCCGGATTTGCGCGCGGCATGGCGCAGCGCCACCCCTCGCTGGAGCAGCTGATCGTGGCGCGCGGCAATCCTGTGCAGGGACAGGGCGCGCCGGACGAGCACGGGCTGGACGCGCTGATCGACGCCATTCCCTATGAAAAAGCGGTGGATGTGCTGGCCGGGGTAAGGATCGGGAGCCAGGACGTCCTCAGCTTCCAGTTGTCCGGCGGCACCACCGGCGTGCCGAAGATCATCCCACGCTTCCATGCCGAGTACATCGGCCATGCGCTGGCCTGCATGCGCCAGCTCGGCCAGACCGAGCACAGCCGCCTGATCTGGTCGCTGCCGCTGCTGCACAACGCCGGCCAGCTCTACGTGCTGACCCCTGTCGTGGCCGCTGGCATGACGTCGGTGCTGATGCCTCGTGTGGACATTGCCCGCATGCTGCAACTGATCGAACAGCATCGCGTCACGCACGGCATGTCCATCGGACCGGTCGCGCCGCAGATGATTGCCTACCAGGAGATGGCGCGGCACGATCTTTCATCGCTCGAACTGTTCGGCACGATGACGCGTGCCGATGCACTCGAAGCGCATCTCGGGGTGCCTTGCTTCAACCTGTTTGGCACGACCGAAGGGCTGCTGCTGGGCGCCGGCGCACGCTTCCCGGCGGCCGTTCGCCACGGCACGCAAGGCTTCTCCGGCTGCCCGGATGACGAGATCCGCCTGCTAGTACCGGGAACGGACGAGCCGGCGCCGCAGGGAACGCCCGGCGAACTCTGCTTCCGCGGGCCGTCGAGCCTGCGCGGCTACTACAAGGCAACGGAGGCGACAGCACAAACGCTGACGCGGGACGGCTTTGTGCGCTCCGGCGACCTCATGACCGAACATGTCATCGACGGCTTCCGCTGCTTCACCTTCGAAGGCCGCCTGCGCGACAACGTCAATCGCGGCGGCGAGAAGATCGGATCGGAAGAGGTGGAAGCGTATGTCAGCCGCCATCCGGCGGTGGCGGATGCAAAGCTCGTGGCGATGCCGGATCCGCTCTACGGCGAGAAAGGGTGCATCTACCTGATCCTGCGCGCCGGACACGTGGCGCCGGATGTGGCCGGGCTTGCGGCCTTCCTGGTCGAGCAGGGACTCGCCAAGTTCAAGTGTCCCGAGCGCATTGAAGTCGTCGAGGAGTTTCCGGTGACTCGCGTCGGCAAAGTCGACAAGGGCGCGCTGCGGGCAATGGTGGCACGCCGTCTCGAGGACGAGACAAGGGCTCGGGGCAAAGATGAACGCGGGAGGGTCTCGGCATGATCTGTACTGAAGCCGTAGTCGCCGAAACGCCGTTCTCGGTACGCCGACGCGTCAAGTGGGGCGAATGCGATCCGGCTGGCGTGGTCTACACGCCATGCTTCTCCGAATACGTCATTTCCACTGCGGAATTGTTCTATGAGCGCCTGTTCGACGGCCTCCCGCAACGCACCAAGGATGAGCTTGGATTCGGCACGCCGACTCGCGCGCTCGCATTCGACTTCCGCCGCTCGCTCTGGCCGGATGAATCCATCGATATCGATGTTTCGGTCGAGTCCATCAGCACGCGGACCTACACGCTTGCGATGACGGCACGCATGAGCGAGGGTGGCGAGACGGCTTTCGTCGCCCGCCTTACGCCGATCTGCGTGCGACGCGGAACGCGCGACGTGATCAACGTGCCCGCCGCGCTGCGCAACGCACTGGAGCAGTACCGGCGCCACTGCGAGACCGAGCCGCACACCAATCTATCCGACCAAGGCCAACCAGCATGAACAGTCGTACCTACCGTATCGGGCAGATCGTGCCCAGTTCCAACACAACGATGGAAACCGAGATCCCGGCGATGCTGCGTGCGCGGGAACAGATGCTACCGGAGCGCTTTACCTTCCACGCGAGCCGCATGCGCATGCACCGCGTGGTGCGCGAGGAACTGGAGGCCATGAACCGCGAGGGCCTGCGTTGTGCCGCCGAACTGGCGGACGCGCGTGTCGACGTGATGAGCACGGCCTGCCTGGTCGCCATCATGGCGATGGGCCCGGGCTACCACCGCCAGGTGGAGCAGGACCTGCTGCGCGTCGCGCGCGAGAACGACTGCGACGCGCCGGTGATGACATCGGCCGGTGCGCTGGTCGCGGGCCTGAAGTCGGCGGGCGCGCGCCGGATCGCGCTGATGGCGCCATACATGAAGCCGCTGACCGACGCGGTGGTCAAGTACATCGAGCATGAAGGCATTGAAGTGCTGGACGCGCTGTCGTTCGAGATCCCCGACAACCTGGAGGTCGGGCGTCGCGATCCCCTGCAATTGCTGCAGGACGTCAAGCGCCTGAACACCGCCAACGCCGACGTCGTAGTGCTGTCGGCCTGCGTGCAGATGCCGTCGCTGCCGGCGATCCAGGCCGCGCAGGACGCCATCGGCCTGCCGGTGACATCGACCGCCGCCTGCACGGTCCGCCAGATGCTGGAACACCTTGACCTGGCACCCATCGTCCCCAATGCCGGCGCGCTCCTTGCGCCGGCCAGCAAGTAAGAGGCTTACCATGAATGTCGTCGTGATCGGAGGCGGGCCGGCCGGCCTGTACTTCTCGCTGCTGCTCAAGCAGCGGCATCCTGAAGACCATATTGTCGTGCACGAGCGCAATGAGGCCGGTGCCACCTACGGCTGGGGCGTGGTGTTCTCGGATATCGCCTTGTCCTTCCTGGAGGAAGCGGATCCGGCCTTCTTCAGGAAGTTTACCGCGCATCACCAGCGTTGCGACTATATGGAGGTCACCCACCAAGGGGTGCGAGTGCCACTGCATAACAACCACTTCTCGCGCACCTCGCGCATCGACCTCCTGCGCGTGCTGCAGGAGGCCTGCGCCGAGGCCGGTGTCGAGATTCAGTACGGCAGCCGCGTGAGCGACCCCGCCGAACTACCTGACGCCGACATCATCGTGGCGGCCGACGGCGTCAACAGCGAGGTACGGACCCGGCTGGCGGAGCATTTCCGGCCGAGCTTCGACGTGCGCCGCAACAAGTTCGCCTGGTACGGTACCCATCAACTGTTCCACCCGGTCTCGCTGATTTTCCGGGAAACCGAGTATGGGGTATTCATCGCGCACGCTTACCAGTACAGCGATGCCCTGTCGACCTTCCTGGTGGAAGTGGATCCGGACACCTGGCATCGCGCGGGCCTCGACACTGCAACCGAGGAGGAAAGTCGCGCATTCTGCGAACAGGTGTTCGCAGAAGACCTGGGTGGCCACTCCCTGCTGGGGAATCGCTCGAACTGGTTCCAGGCGAGCGTGGTGGGCAATGAGCACTGGTCGCATGGCAAGGTGGTGCTACTGGGCGACGCGCTGCGCAGCGTGCATTTCTCGCTAGGCTCCGGCACCCGTATGGCGATGCAGGATGCGATTGCGCTCTGCGATGC
>NZ_JBXAHL010000087.1:0-7357 GCF_058795055.1 Cupriavidus sp. GW823-FHT06D04
CCCCTCCCCCCCCCCCCCCCCCCCCCCCCCCCCGCCAGCGTGCGGCCAGCGGCCGCAGCCAGGGTCAGGCTTCCATCACTTCGCCGAAGCGCTGCAGATGGTAGTCGCTGTCGCCCAGCAACTGGTCCAGCATGGTCAGGCGCTTGAAGTAGTCGCCCACGGACAGCTCATCCGTCATGCCCATGCCGCCATGCAGCTGCACGGCCTGCTGGCCGACGAAGCGACCGGCACGGGCCAGCGTCACCTTGGCCGCGGACAGCATGCGGCGGCGCGTGGCGGGATCGGCCTCGTCCAGCGCCTGGACTGCGACGTAGGCCATCGACAGCGCCAGTTCCTTCTGCACCAGCATGTCGGCCATGCGGTGCTGCAGTGCCTGGAAGCTGGCCAGCGGCTTGCCGAACTGCTGGCGCGTGCCCAGGTACTCGGCGGTGATCTCGATCAGCTTTTCCATGGCGCCGGCGCCCTCGGCGCACAGCGCGGCAACGCCATGCTCCAGGCCCACGCCCAGCGCGGCCAGGCCGTCAGCGGGCTCGCCCACCAGCGCGCTGGCCGGCACGGTCACGTCCTGCAGCGACAGGTCGGCGGCGCGCAGGCCGTCGATGGTGGGATAGGCGGTGACGCCCAGGCCCTTGCTGTCGCGCGGCACCAGGAACAACGCAATCTCATTGCTGCCGGCCACGCGCGCGGTCAGCAGGTAGGCGTCGGCGGCACCGCCGTGCCAGACCACGCTCTTGATGCCGTTGAGCACGTAGCCGTCGCCGCTGCGCTCGGCGCTGGCGCGGGCCGATTCCGGGCGGTAGCGGGTGGTCGGCTCCAGGTAGGCCAGCGTGACGATGCGCTCGCCCGAGGCGATCGCGGGCAGCCATTCTTCCTTCTGCGCGGCGCTGCCGTGGGCGGCCAGGATGGCCGCGGCCATCACGCCGCTGGGCGTGACCGGCTCCAGCACCAGGCCGCGGCCCAGTTCGCGCTGCACCACCAGCTGGCTGGCGGGGCCTTCGCCGAAGCCGCCGAAGTCGGCCGGCACGGTCAGGCCCAGCACGCCCATTTCAGCGAGCTTGTTCCAAATGCCGCGATCCAGGCTCTCGCCTGCGCGCGTGCTCTTGCGGCGGGCCTCGAACGTGTATTCGGTATCGATGAAGCGACGCAGGCTGTCCGCCAGCATCTGTTGCTCTTCGCTGTAGGTGAAGTCCATGTCAGCTATCCCTTCAGAAACCCAGGATCATCTTGGAGATGATGTTCTTCTGCACTTCGGTCGCGCCGCCGTAGATCGAGGTCTTGCGCATGTCGTAGTAGGTGGAGGCGGCAGGGGCGGCCCAGTCAGGGCCCGCCACCGGCTGCGTCGCGCCCGGCTCAAGCCATTCCGGCGAATACGGCCAGGCGTTGGGGCCGGCCACTTCCATCATCAGCATGCCCAGGTCCTGCTGCACCTCGGAGCCGCGGATCTTGACGATTGAGGCCTCGGGGCCGGGGGTGCCGGCGGCCTGCGTGGCGACGCGCAGCAGCAGCATTTCCAGCGCCATGATGTCCATCTCGACGCGGGCGATCTTGTCGCGCATGCGCACGTCTTCGATCAGCGGGCGGCCGGCGCCGTCGGTGGCCTGGCTGGCGTAGTGCTTGAGCAGGCGCAGCTCGCGGTGGCAGTGGCCGATGCCGGCAATGCCGGTGCGCTCATGGCCGAGCAGGTACTTGGCATAGGTCCAGGCGCGGTTCTCTTCGCCGACCAGGTTCTCGACCGGCACTTCCACGTCTTCGAACCAGGTCTCGTTGACGTCATGGCCGCCGTCGAGCGTCTTGATCGGGCGCACCGTCACGCCGGGCGACTTCATGTCGATCAGCAGCATCGAGATGCCTTCCTGGGCCTTGGCCTCCGGGTCGGTGCGCACCAGGCAGAAGATCCAATCGGCAAAGTGGGCCATGGTGGTCCAGGTCTTCTGGCCGTTGACGATGTACTTGTCGCCCTTGCGCACCGCGCGCGTCTTCAATGAGGCCAGGTCGGAACCCGAGCCCGGCTCGGAGTAGCCCTGGCACCAGAAGTCGTCGATATTGGGGATGCGCGGCAGGAAGCGCTGCTGCATCTCGGGGCTGGCGTACTTCATCAGCACCGGCCCGATCATGGTCAGGCCGAACGGCAGCATGCGCGGCGCGCCGGCGCGGAAGGTCTCGATCTCGAAGATCAGGCGCTGCAGCGCGGTCCAGCCGGTGCCGCCCCATTGCCTGGGCCAGGTCGGCGCACCCCAGCCGCGGGCCTGCAGGATGCGGTGCCAGCGGATGTAGTCGTCCTTTTCCACGCGCTGGTGGTTGAGTACCTTGTTGCGGATGTCTTCCGGCAGGCTGGCCTGCGCGAATGTGCGGACCTCCTCGCGGAAGGCCTGTTCCTCGGCGGTGAAACGCAAATCCATCTGAATGTCCCCTGTGGTACGCGGGCCGCGCGGCGCTTTTGGCTCAGCCTGGTTGTGCGGTGCGTCAAAGCGGCGGCCCTCACTGTGCCGGCCGATTGTAGGGGCCGGGCGCGATTCCTTGCTTCATCAATGATAAAGCCGTCCTTCGTGGAGGCGGAACCACCTGCGCCGGGTGGTGGCGGGGCGGACGGCGGCTGGCCAGTGGCGTTGACGAACACGGCCTTAGTGAATTCCAAATGGCTCCGGCACGGGGCTTGCCGCAAACTGATGCAGCCAGTTTCATGTGGCCGGGTGCATTCCGCCGCATATCCGACTCAGCCTGCATCGAGAGACCCACCAGCACCATGTCTTCCTTCCGCCCCGAATATATCCACGACATCCCCCGCTACTGGGCCGCGCAGACGCCCGACGCGCCGTGCCTGCACGAGAACGGCGCCGTCATCAGCTACGGCGAGCTGTGGCGGCGCATCGAGGCCGCCCGCGACTGGCTGGCGGCGCAGGGCGTGGGCGAGGGCGACCGCGTGATGGTGGTCGGCGAGAACTGCAACGAGATGGTGGTCACGCTGTTCGCCAGCAGCCTGCTGCACGCCTGGCCGATCCAGGTCAACGCGCGCCTGTCCGCGCGCGAGATCGACAATATCCGCGATCATGCGCAGCCGGCGCTGGTGCTGTTCACCGGCCATGTGTCCGACGTGGCCGCGGCGCACGGCGAGCGGCTGGGCGCACAGGCCACCGGCTGCCCAGTGTTCGACGCTGGCATGCGGGTGGTGCGCGCGGCCACCCCGCCGCAGCGCGAGCCGGCCGGGCTGGCCCGCAGCGTCGCCACGCTGATTTATACCTCCGGCACCACCGGTGCGCCCAAGGGCGTGATGGTGCCGCATGCGGGCCTGACGCAGTTTGCGCGCATCTCCGCCACCTCGCGCGACATGGGCCCGGCCGACGTGGCCTACGGCGCCTTGCCGATGTCGCATATCTTCGGCATTGCCACGGTGCTGATGGCCACGCTGTATGCCGGCGCCAGCCTGTTCCTGCGCCCTCGCTTCGACGCCAATGAAGTGTTCGAGTCGCTGGCGTCGCCCGGCGTCACTATCCTGCAGGGCGTGCCGACCATGTTCACGCGCATCATGGCGGTGGCGCCCACCGTCGGCGCGAAGCCCGGCGCCTATCCGCGCCTGCGCTACCTCTATACCGGCGGCGCGCCGCTGGACCCCACGCTCAAGCGCGAGGTCGAAACCCTGTTCGGCCAGGCGCTGCACCATGGCTACGGCATCACCGAATACGCCGGCTCGCTCTTCATCACGCGCATGGAAGCCCCGCGCGCCGACTGCTCGGCCGGCTATATCGTCGAAGGCGTGGAGATCGAGATCACCGATGCCGAAGGCAAGCCGCTGCCCGCCGGCGAGCGCGGCCAGATCCGCGTGCGCGGCCCGGGCGTGATGCTGGGCTACTACCACAACCCCGAGCAGACCGCCGAGGCGCTGCTGCCCGGCGGCTGGCTCAACACCGGCGACCTGGGCTACCTGGATGCCGACGGCGCGCTGTTTATCTCCGGCCGCTCCAAGGACCTGATCATCCGCTCCGGCTTCAACGTCTACCCGATCGAGGTCGAGTCGGTGATCAACGCCTTCCCCGGCGTGCGCCAGTCGGCCGTGGTGGGACGCACCACCGCCGACGGCAACGAGGAAGTGGTGGCCTTCATTGAAATGCAGGACGGCGCCGAGCTTGACCGCAAGGCGCTGGACACCTACCTGCGCGAGAGCCTGGCCCCGTACAAGCGCCCGGCCGAGGTCCGCACCGTCGAGGTGATTCCGACCACGGCGAGCGGCAAGCTGCTCAAGCAGCCGCTGCGCGCCTTGCTCGATTAAGCGCCCGCCGGGCATGCTGGCCCCGGGCAATATCAGCCATACCTGGAGGAGACAACCATGAAGACATGGACGACACTGGCAGCCCTGACCGCCACGCTGCTGGTGCAGGGCGCGGCGTGGGCCGCCGACGCCTACCCGTCGCGGCCGGTCAAGCTGCTGGTGGGCTACGCGCCCGGCGGCCCGGTCGACACCGCCGCGCGCATCTATGCCGAGCAGCTCGGGCGCGCGCTCAAGCAGCCGGTGGTGGTGGACAACCGTGCGGGCGCCAGCGGCGCGATCGCCGCCGACATGACCGCCAAGGCGGCGCCGGACGGCTACACGCTGTATTTCGTCGCCAGCCCGACCATGACCATGACCCCGCTGATCCAGCACTCGGTCAACTTTAACCCGGTCAAGGACTTTACCTATATCGGCCTGATCACCGATTACACCAACGTGTTGCTGGTGAACAAGGACTTCCCGGCGAAGAACGTGGGCGAGCTGGTCGACTATGCGCGCACGCACCCTGAGGGGGTCTCGTTCGGCTCGGCCGGCATTGGGGCATCGAACCATCTGTCCGCGGAACTGCTGGCTCAGATGAACAACGTGAAGATGCTGCACGTGCCGTACAAGGGTAATGCGCCGGCCATGGCTGACGTGATGAGTGGCAAGGTGACGTTCATGTTCGACATTACCGGGACGGCCATCGGGCATATCAATGGCGGCAAGGTGCGTGCGCTGGCGGTTACGTCGAAGACCCGCAACCCGGCGCTGCCGAACGTGCCGACCATGATCGAGTCGGGGCAGAAGGGCTATGACCTGACTGGCTGGTATGCGCTGGTGGGGCCGCAGAAGCTGCCGGCGGATGTGGTGGACAAGCTGGTCAAGGCGCAGAAGGCGGTTGGGGAGGATGCTGCTTTCCGGCAACGTATGACGGCGGGGGGGTATGACGTCAATATCAGCACGCCGAAGGCGCTGGGGGATCGGATTCAGCGGGAGCTGGCGCTTTGGGGTGGGGTGGTGAAGGCGGCGAAGATTCAGGCGGATTGAGGGGGGAGGGGCTGGATGGGGGTGGGGGTCTTGGCTGGCGTGTGGTTCTTGACTAGCGTGGGCTGTTTCGCCGGCGTAGCCGGCGACCTACTTTCTGTCCGAGCGACAGAAAGTAGGCAAAGAGCGCGTCGCCTGGGGGCGGCTGGCCATAAATTGCACGGTGTTGGTCATATGGCGGCGGTGCTTGCCGTTTTGCGTGGTTGCGGAGGTGTCAGGAATTCTGTGTGCTGAGGTCGGTTAAATAAATCTCAGCGTAGGGCGTTGGTGAAGCGGTCACCGAAGAGAATGGCGAACTGGTTGGCCGCTTGTTTCCAGGTGATGGGCGGCATCTTCCAATCTTTCTCGATGTTGCGCAAGGCCAGGTACAGCAGCTTGCTGGCGGCTTCGTCGCTGGGGAAGTGGCCCCGGTTCTTGACGATCTTGCGCAACTGCATGTGCATGCTCTCGATGGCATTAGTAACCGGCATGATAGGAACCGGTGCCCGTCCTCTCCTCACCGCGTAACTTGGTGTATGGTTCGACCATCCGGGACAAGGGGCACCGGGGAGCACTTCGGGTGGGCAGGCCGTTCATATACGTTGAGCTGCGAGCTCGTGTTAGTAGTTGGCCGCCCCTGCGACCCGCCCGGTTGCGCTGCGAGCGCGAATCCGTAGTTGTCGTGCTGTCCCCCCGGCTCCCATTTGCGATGTTTCCCATGGGAGACGCCAATGCGAGTGATAGGACTGGATGTATCGCGATCGGTGGCCGAAATCGCCTATTTGGAGAACGGCCTGCTACGCGCCGGCGGGCGCGTCGGACTGCGACGCGACGAGCTGGAACGCTTTGCTGACAAGCTGAAGCCCGACGACCACGTGGTACTCGAGGCGACCGGCAACACGATCGCCATCGCGAACGTACTGACAGGTCATGTCGGCAAGGTGATTGTCGCCAACCCCTTGCAAGTCCGCCTGATCGCTGAAGCCCGCGTGAAGACGGATAAGATCGATGCGGCAATCCTTGCGCAACTCTATGCGAGTGGCTTCCTGCCCGAGGTCTGGATTCCAGACGAGGCCACGCAAGCGATGCGGCGGCAGGTGTCGCGCCGCGCCCAGATCGTGCGGCAGCGGACGCGGCTCAAGAATGAGATTCACGCTGTCCTTGCCGCCCATCTCATCGAACGGTGTCCCGCCACAGACCTGTTTGGCAAGAAAGGGCGGGCCTGGCTGAGCCTGCAGCAGCTACCCATGGACGAGCGCATCGGGATCGACCAGCGGTTGCATGAGCTCGACCGGCTGGCAGAGAATCTGCAGCAGGTTGAGCGCGTCCTGGCCCAATCCGCTATTCTGGACGACAGGCTGCGCAAGCTGCTGACCATCACCGGCATCAACACCACCGTTGCGATCGGGTTGATCTCGGCCAT
Organism: Cupriavidus sp. GW823-FHT06D04; assembly: GCF_058795055.1. Taxonomy (NCBI): domain Bacteria; kingdom Pseudomonadati; phylum Pseudomonadota; class Betaproteobacteria; order Burkholderiales; family Burkholderiaceae; genus Cupriavidus; species Cupriavidus sp. GW823-FHT06D04. The sequence continues at coordinate 6,693 of NZ_JBXAHL010000087.1, forward strand.
TGGCGATATCGCTCGCTTTCGCTCGCCGGAGAAACTGGTCAGCTACTTTGGCCTCAATCCTTCGGTCTACCAATCCGGCTTGCAACCAGCAAAGCACGGACACATCAGCAAGCGCGGACATTCCTATGCGCGTGCCATGCTGGTCGAGGCTGCCTGGGCCGCGGCCCAAACGGCCGGCCCCGTCCGAGCCTTCTTCCTACGTATCCGGGATCATCGCGGTCAGCAGATCGCGGCCGTTGCCACGGCACGCAAGCTGGCGATCATCGTCTGGCACGTCCTCACGCGTAACGAATCCTTCGCCTGGGATCGCCCGGCGCTCACTGCGCGCAAGGCCCGTGAGCTGGAACTGCAGGCAGGCAGGCCTCCTGCGCGTCGCGGTAGCCGCAAGGGGTCTGCCGCCGCCTACAATCTGAAGTCCGTCCGGGATCTGGAGCGTGCGGCCGGCGAGCAAGCCGAGCAGGCTTACCAACGCCTGTTCTCGCGCTGGAAGCAGGCGCGACCGCAGGCAAGTGCGGTACGCGCTCCGTGGCCACCGATACGGACGCCATAAACGACCGAAAGCACACCGGGCGCTTGTCAACTTCATCCGTGGTGTAGATGATTCTGCGCACTTCCGGCGGATAGGCGAAGAACGGGATGACCTGCTCCCATTGCCGCCGCCACAT
>NZ_JBXAHL010000088.1:0-5988 GCF_058795055.1 Cupriavidus sp. GW823-FHT06D04
CGGCTGTGGGACGACGGCGTGATCGACCCGGCGCAGACCCGCACCGTGCTGGGCCTGGGTCTTTCCGCCAGCCTGAATGCACCGATCGACGAGATGAAGTTCGGCGTGTTCCGCATGTAATTGCGGCCAAGCCACTACTGTCCCATTACCGCCTTCCACCCCATGCGCAGCGTCGCCCGCCTGCTTTGCAGCCTAGCCCTGGTTACGGCGTTCGCCATGCTGGCGCCGCTGTGCGGGCATGCGCAGACTGCGAACGGAAACGGCAAAGCTGCGCGCATGCGCTTCCAGGAGCAGGTGGTGATGCTGCCCAAAGCGGCGATCCCGTCGCGCATCGACCTGGAAGCCACGGTATTCAAGCCGGCTGGCGACGGGCCGTTTCCGCTGGTGGTGATCAACCACGGCAAGGCGCCGGGCCGGCCCGCCATGCAGGGGCGCGCGCGCTTTCCGGCGCAGAGCGTGGAATTCCTGCGCCGCGGCTACGCCGTGGTGCTGCCGATGCGGCAGGGTTTTGCGCGCTCGGGCGGCGCCTATGTGGGCGGCAGTTGCGATATCGAGGCCAACGGCATGATGCAGGCCGACGATGTCGTCGCCACGCTCGACTTCATGGCCACGCAGCCCTATGTGGACATGGAGCGCATTGTCGTGATCGGCCAGTCGCACGGGGGCCTGACCACGATGGCGTTTAGCACCATCGGCTATCCCGGGGTGCTGGGTGTGATCAATTTTGCGGGCGGACTGCGCAACCTGAACTGCCCGGACTGGGAAGAGCGCCTGGTCGATGCCTTTGCCAGCTACGGCGGCCTGGCGCGCTACCCGTCGCTGTGGGTGTACGGCGACAACGACAGCTACTGGCCGGTGCCCTTGCCCGGCCGCATGTTCAACGCCTTCAAGGCGCGCGCCACCGGCCCCGCGGCTCAATCACGGCTGTTGGACGTGGGCGAGTTCGGCAACGACTCGCATCGCGTCTTCAGCGCGCGTGAAGGCATCCCGGTGTGGTTGCCTGAAGTCGGCAACTTCTTCCGCTCGCTGGGCCTGCCGTTCGACGCCGGCACCTGAACCGCACCAGACAACTTTTCCGCCAACGGAGCGAACCATGGAATTCACCGCACTGACCGTCAATATCGCCAGCCACGTCGCCACCGTCACGCTGAACCGGCCCGATGTGCGCAACGCCTTCAACGAGACCGTGATCGCCGAGCTGACCGGCGCCTTCCGCGCGCTGGGCGACATGGACGAGGTGCGCGCAATCGTGCTGGCCGGCAATGGCCCGGCCTTCTGCGCCGGCGCCGACTTGAACTGGATGAAGAAGATGGCGGGCTATTCCGACGACCAGAACCGTGCCGATGCGCTGACCCTGGCGCAGATGCTGCACACCATCTGGTCGTGCCCGCGCCCGGTGATCGCGCGCATCCAGGGCGACACCTACGCCGGCGGCATGGGCCTGGTGGCCGCGTGCGATATCGCGGTGGCAGCCGAGCACGCGCACTTCTGCCTGTCCGAGGCGCGCCTGGGCCTGCTGCCCGCCACCATCAGCCCGTATGTGATCCGCGCGCTGGGCGAGCAGGCCGCACGCCGCTACTTCATCACCGCCGAGCGTTTCGATGCCGCCGAGGCGCTGCGGCTGGGCTTTGTGCACACGGTGGTGCCGGCCGAGGCCCTGGATGCCAAGGTCACCGAACTGGCGACCGCGCTGGTGGCCAACAGCCCGAACGCCGTGCGCGAAAGCAAGCGGCTGGTGCAGGACATCGCCGGGCGTGCGATCGACAACGATTTGCTGGCCGATACCGCGGACCGGATTGCGAAGATCCGGGCGTCGGAAGAGGGGCGTGAAGGGGTGAAGTCGTTCCTGGAAAAGCGCTCGCCGTCGTGGCGCCCCGCTTGAGTCACACGTGCGGCCTGCCGCAGTGAAAAAAAGACTACCGGCAGGTTGCGTGGAGATCGCGGCACGCTAGCGACAAGAACAGCGCTTCACCCCGATAACGTTCGGTAAATCCGGTCAAAGTACTGCCAACGCGAAAATATCACCTTCATTGCCAAGCGCGAGAAGACATTCCTAACATGACCCTCCCCAACCTGTCCGCCACCGTTGCACTGCCCGGCCTTGCCGGCAGCGGCGCGCGCGCGGACGGTCAACAAAGGAGGGCTACCTTGGATCACCTGTCCCTTTCCCCAGGCAGCGACGCGCAGGCACTCGGCCAGCGCAGCCGCAACGCCGTCTGGCATCCGTGCACGCGGCTGCGTCCCGACGACGACGCCGTGCCGCTGGCGATCGTGCGCGGCGTTGGCCCGTGGCTGCATGATGCCGACGGCCGCCGTTATTTCGACGCCACCAGTTCGTGGTGGGTCAACCTGTTCGGCCACGCCAACCCGCGCATCAACGCCGCGCTGGCCAGCCAGCTGGAAACGCTGGAGCACGTGATGCTCGCCGGCTGCACCCACGCCCCGGCGGTGGAACTGGCCGAGCGCCTGTCAGCGCTGACCGGCGGCGCGCTCGGCAATGTCTTCTACGCTTCGGACGGCGCCTCGGCGGTCGAGATCGCGCTGAAGATGAGCTTCCACTACTGGCGCAATACCGGCCTGCCGGCCAAGCGCGAGTTCGTCTGCCTGCGCCACGGCTACCACGGCGAGACCGTGGGCGCGCTCGCGGTGACGGACATGGAAGTCTTCCGCGATGCCTATGATCCGCTGATCCGCCGCGCACACGTGGTGATGTCGCCCGACGCACGCCAGGCCGCACCCGGCGAGAGCGCTGCGGACGTGGCTGCCCGCGCCCTGGCGGAGCTGGAAACCCTGCTGCGCGAGCGCGCCGGCCAGATCGCCGCGCTGATCGTCGAGCCGCTGGTGCAGGGCGCCGCCGGCATGGCGATGTACGACCCGTCGTATCTGGATGGCGCGCGCGCACTGTGCGACCGCTACCGGATCCACCTGATCGCCGACGAGATCGCGGTGGGCTGCGGGCGCACCGGCACCTTCTTCGCGTGGGAACAGTCGCGCGCCGGCGAGGCGCCGCTGCCCGCGCACCTGTGGCCCGACTTCCTGTGCCTGTCCAAGGGTATCAGCGGCGGCTATCTGCCGCTGTCGCTGGTGCTGTCGCGCCCCGAGATCCAGCGCGCCTTCGTCGCCGACGAGCTGGCCCGCAGCTTCCTGCATTCGCACTCCTACACCGGCAACCCGCTGGCCTGCCGCGCCGCGCTGGCCACGCTGGACCTGTTCGCGCAGGACGACGTGCTCGCGCGCAACCGCGAGCGCGCGCACTGGCTCGCCGACGGCATGGCCGCGCTGGCCGCCGACGCGCGCCTGCGGCACGTGCGCCAGCGCGGGCTGATCTGGGCCGCCGATGTGCGCGATGACGTCGCCGGCGCCGACTTTGCCGCGCGCTTCCATCACGCCGCGCGCGAGCGCGAGCTGCTGGTGCGCCCGATCGGCAATACGCTGTACGTGATGCCGCCCTACGTCTTCGATGCCGCACAGGCACGCTGGCTGGGCGAGCAACTGCTGGCCACGCTCGACGACGTGACCACCGATATGAGCACGAGCGGGGAGGTGCGCCATGCTGCTTGAACAACTGAGGCAGGCCGCCGAACAGCGCCACGCGCTGGCCCTGACGCGCCGCCGCCGCGTTGCCCACACTGCCTGCGCGCCGCACCAGGCCGTGGGCGAGGACGGGTCCGAGCCGGAATCGCTGCTGACCTTCTGCAGCAACGACTACATGGGGCTGGCCAACCACCCGGACGTGATCGCCGCGCTGGTGGAAGGCGCGCAGCGCTATGGCGCCGGCAGCGGCGCCTCGCACCTCGTCAGCGGGCATTCGCTGGCGCACACCCAGCTGGAAGCGGAACTGGCGCGCTGGCTCGCCCCGCATATCCCGCATGCGCGCACGCTGTATTTCTGCACCGGCTACATGGCCAACATGGCGGTGCTGACCGCGCTGGGCACGGCGGGCGCCACGCTGTTCTGTGAGTCGCTCAACCATGCCTCGCTGATCGATGGGGCGCGGCTCGCGCGCGCCGACGTGCAGCGCTACCCGCATTGCGACACCGCCGTGCTGGAAGCGCTGCTGGCGGCCAGCACCAGCGAGCGCAAGCTGATCGTGACCGACAGCGTGTTCAGCATGGACGGCAATGTCGCGCCGCTGCGCAAGCTGCTGGAACTGGCCGAGCGCCATGACGCCTGGATCATCGTCGACGATGCCCACGGCTTCGGCGTGCTGGGCGAGCAGGGCCACGGCGTGCTGGAAGCGCTGGGACTGTCGTCCGAGCGGCTGATCTATGTCGGCACGCTCGGCAAGGCCGCCGGCGTGGCGGGTGCCTTTGTCGCCGCACACGAGGCCATCATCGAACACCTGGTCAACACCGCGCGGCCCTATATCTACACCACGGCCGCGCCGCCGGCTGTCGCGCATGCGCTGCTGGCCAGCCTGGCGATCCTCGAAGGAGAAGAGGGCAGGCAACGCCGGGCGCAACTGACGCGCTGCATCGGCATGCTGCGCGAGGGGCTGGCCCAGTTGGCTGCCATCGCGGGGTGGACGCTGGGCGACAGCGAGACCGCGATCCAGCCGCTGATCGTCGGCGACAACGGCGCCGCGCTGGCGCTGTCGGCCACGCTGGAGGCGGATGGCATCCGCGTTGGCGCGATCCGGCCGCCGACCGTGCCTGAGGGCACCGCGCGGCTGCGGATCACGCTGTCGGCTTCGCACACCGAAGACGATGTGCGGCGCCTGCTGGATGCCCTGAGCGCCGCCGTGGCGCAGTGGGAGGCCGCATGAGCACGCGCGCGCCTTTCGCCTGCTTTGTCACCGGCACCGATACCGGCATCGGCAAGACCCACGCCAGCGCCACGCTGCTGCATGCGCTCCATGCCGCCGGCTACCGCACCGCGGGCATGAAGCCCGTGGCCAGCGGCAGTGAGTGGCGCGACGGCCATTGGCACAACGACGACGTGGCGCAGCTGCGCGCCGCCAGCTCGGTGGCGGTGCCGCTGGGCCAGACCTGCCCGTTCCTGCTGCGCACGCCGTGCTCGCCGCACCTGGCCGCCGCGCACGAGGGCGTGCGCATCACGCGCGCGCCGGTCCGCACCGCCTTCGACGCGCTGCGCCGCCAGGCGGATGCGGTAGTGGTGGAGGGCGTGGGCGGTTTCAACGTGCCGCTCGACGCCGGCGCCGTGCGCTGGAACACCGCCGACCTGGCGGTGATGCTGGCGGTACCAGTGGTGATGGTGGTCGGCATCCGGCTCGGCTGCCTGAACCACGCCGTGCTGACCGCCGAAGCTATCCGCGCGCGCGGCCTGCCGCTGGCGGGCTGGATCGCCAACCGGGTCGACCCGGACATGCTGCTGGCCGACGAGAACATCGCCACGCTGCACGCGTCGCTGGACGCGCCTTGCCTGGGTGAATTGCCCTGGCAACTGGCGCCCGCCGCTGCCGCTGGCCGGCTCGACCTTGCGCCGCTGTTCGCCGCCGCCGCCCAATACCAAGCCGAGGCCGCCGGCCTTGCTGCCTGAACCAGAATTCGCATCGATCATGACTCAAGCTCACACCGCTACCACCGTTACTACCGTTTCCGTCGATTCCCTGCGCCAGAGCGCGCGCTCGCACGCACTGCCCGATGACGCCGCGTGGCGCGTCGATGACGTTGCCGCGCTGTTCGCGCTGCCGTTCAACGACCTGTTGTTCCGCGCCCAGCAAGTGCACCGCGAGCACTTCGACGCCAATACCGTGCAGCTGTCCACGCTGCTGTCGATCAAGACCGGCGGTTGCGAAGAGGATTGCGGCTACTGCCCGCAGAGCGCGCACCACGATGCCGGCGTGAAGGCCGAGAAGCTGATGGCGCTGGACGAGGTGCTGGACGCCGCGCGCGCGGCCAAGGCCAATGGTGCCACCCGCTTCTGCATGGGCGCCGCCTGGCGCAGCCCGAAGGACCGCCACCTGGAGCCGGTGATGGACATGGTGCGCGAAGTGAAGGCGATGGGCCTGGAGACCTGCGTCACGCT
>NZ_JBXAHL010000089.1:0-5094 GCF_058795055.1 Cupriavidus sp. GW823-FHT06D04
GCCCGACGCTCGAAGCGAATGCGAAGACGACGGAAATTGTGGAGCCACGCATGAGTGCGTTCGACCACCCAGCGAAACTTGCCAAGACCGCTACCGTGTTCGGTTCGGCGCTTCGCGAGCACTGGCTTGATGCCGCGCTCGCGAAGTCGCTGACGATGCGGTTCGGAATCGTAGCCGCGATCGGCGTAGATAACCTTGGGCTTCTGAAGTGGTCGGCCACACACGCCGCGAATCGGTGGAATCGCGTCAACGAGCGGCAGCAGTTGGGTGACGTCGTTGCGGTTCGCGCCGGTCAGGAGCGCGCAGACGGGGACTCCACTCGCGTCGACGAGGATGTGATGCTTGGAACCTGGTCGCGAGCGATCCGTGGGGTTCGGACCCGTTTTTCGCCCGCCCCAACAGCTCGCACCGACGACGAATCGACGGCCGCACGTGAGAAATCGAGTTGGCCGGCCTCGCGCAGCTTCGCGAGCAGCAACTCGTGTAGTCGCACCCATACGCCCGCCTTCTGCCAGTCGCGCAAACGCCGCCAGCAGGTCGGGCCAGAACCAAATCCCAACTTGGTCGATAGGTCGCACCAACGTATCCCGGTCTTGAACACGAATAGGATGCCGTTCAATGCTGTTCGGTCTGAAATCGGAAAGCGACCGGGATACTTCTTGCGCCGCGGCTTCGGCAGTGGCAGCAAAGGTTCGATCAGTGCCCACAGTTCGTCGTCAATGACCGGCGCGCCCATCTCCTTGGTCCCAGTTGTTCAGGTGCCAAAGGTTAACAGCTCGCCGAGAAAGTTAACAGGCCTCTCGAGGTCTTTTTGAAACGGTCTCTAATGCAACGTCGTCACGCGAGCGTTGCGACCGTTGCCCTTGCAAACAAGACAGCGCGAATCGCATGGGCAATCTTGACGGGCAAGGTTCAAGATAGCGTAGCATCGATGCATTGTTAGTACGTTTCACTTCCTCAGCGATTGCGCAAGAAGTGGCGAGCATGGCGAACCGGTCGGACCGGCGCTTGCAGATCCTGATATATCCGACGGCTGCATTTCGAAGCCAGAAGGCCGATGAGGAGCAAGCGCGCACATTTCCATGATGGCTCGTGTCAACAGCGACACATCAAAAGCCGAATGTACGGACGCAGTCGTGACCCTCAAAATGCAACCCCATCTTACTCATAGGCGGGAGTCCATGTACGGATATAAAGCTGCAACCCAACCAATGTTACGTCAGAGCGCACAAAACCCTCGCAAACGGGAGGCGTTCATATAAAGTCATATCAGTTTCTCGGTTGTGCTGCCGCGATTATCTGTGAGGGCGTCATCGAGTGGAAGGCTGGAAAGCCCGACAGGCTCCTAGCAATCGCGTACAGGTGTTCAAGCGATGAAAAAGCCGCTGCAACGCGTTCGGCGAAAGCAGCGGCCCGTCCCTCACTTCGCAGCAGCGACGTGGCGGTCAGAAAGTATGCCGGATCCCGATCATGGCTCCCAACTGCGTCCCTCCCGGGGCTGCAGGCGCGCCCGGATTCGCACTGACCGACTGCGCCAGTTGACCACCGTTGTCGACGAAGCCTGCGGTCGCGTAAACAGCGGTCCGCTTCGTGAAGCTGTACGTTCCTCGCATCACATACAGCCAAGCCTTGTTGTCGCTGTTGCGATACTTCTGGTAGTAGACCTGTCCCGCGAGGTTGAACGCCGGTGTGATGTCATACGACAGGTACGTCCAAAACAAATCGCTGCGCGGCGTCGCAGGCTTGCCGTCGTTGTTGTGGCGCAGCCACCCTGCCCCGGCCTTGGCCCCATCGCTGATCAGCCAGTATCCGCTGAGTGACAGGCGATTGTCACTCTTGGCACTGCTGGTCAGCCCACCAAAGGCACCGGGGCCGCCTCGGGTCGATTCGTAGACCGCGGCCACCCCGAAACCGGAAGCGTCGTACATCAGCAACGCCGACCACTCCCGGCAAGCCCGTGCATCTCCCGCTGTTTCCCCGGCGCAATTTGCACTCGAGGGACTCGGCGGCGCAACGGCCGCATCCCGCCCGAAGCTGTACGTGCCTCCAACCGTCAGGCCGCCGAACTTGCCCCGGTATGACACCGCATTGTCCGCGCGGGAATTGGGAATCGTGTAGTCCAACGCCGCAGAGCCAAATGCGCTCGGCCCCATGAGATCTGAATCCAGCAGCGCCCAGAACATCATGGTGTATTGCCGGCCGAATGCCACCTCGCCCCAGGGCCCCGACAGCCCTACCCAAGCCTGTCGACCGAACAGTCGGTTTCCATACATGAGTGAGCCCGAATCTGTAGAGAAACCCGACTCCAGCGCAAATTTGGCCGTGAGTCCGCCGCCCAAATCCTCCGAGCCGCGCAAGCCCCAGCGCGACGGCACCATCCCCGTCAGCGACGGCTCTCTCACGACGCTGTTCTGCGCGGCGCCAACGTGGTTGACATAGTCGACGCCAGTATCGACCACCCCATACAGCGTCACCGATTGGGCAAACGCCACCGTGGGCAGCGCCACGAGGCAGCCCAGTGCAATGTGCTTGTAGTTCAATTGTTTCCTCCGAAAACCGCTTTGTCTTATTTTTCGCAAGCGCACACACCCGCGCCTCGTTGTTGCCCCGCCATCAGATCGAGAGACCTCCCGACACCTCGATCGCTTCCCCGTTGACGAAGCTGGCATCGTCCGACGCAAGGAACGCGTAGACGTTGGCGATTTCCTTGGGCGATCCCAGGCGCCGCTGCCAGCAGTTGGAGCGGAATCCATCGAGCACCTTCTCAGGCATCGTCTTCAGGATGTCCGTCTCGATAAAGCCGGGGCACACGGCATTCACACGAATGCCCTTCGGCCCAAGTTCTCGCGCCCACGTCTTGGTGAATCCGATGACACCAAACTTGCTAGCGGCATAGTTCGTCTGCCCGAAGTTGCCGTAGATGCCGACCACGCTCGATGCATTCAGGATGACGCCGGACTGCTGCTCGAGCATGGCGCCGACCACCGCCTGCGTGCAGTTGAAGACGCCCTTGAGGTTGACGTCGATCACGCGATCAAACTGATCTTCGGTCATGCGCGTGACTTTGGCATCCAGCGTGATGCCCGCGTTGTTGACCAGAATGTCGATGCGACCAATCTTCTCGATGACATCCGCAGCCAGGGCTTCGATGCCCGCGCGGTCGGTCACGTCCAACGAATAGGCCGTCGCCGCGTAGCCTTCCGACCGGAGGTTGCTGGCCTCTTGCTCAACGGCATCTTTTGCCAGATCACAGAGGATCACCGTGGCGCCTTCGCTGGCGAACTTGCGCGCAGTCGCCTGCCCGATACCTGCAGCCGCACCGGTGATGACGGCCACCTTGTCTTTCAGTTTCATGTCTTCAACACACTTTTGGGAATATGAATGGCCACACCATCACGGAATGGTGTGCGTGTACCGTCAACGGAACGGCTCACCGGCACGCGCACGCGGCTTACGCGACAGCCGGGTCGACGGCCTGAACCTTCTGCATGCCGGCGATCACGTCCACATGGTCGTTGGGCACCAGGCCGGATTGCACGGTGGTCCAGCAGCTGGGGCAGAAGTGCTCGCGGAACACGATTTCTGTATCGACGCAGAAACCCGGATCCACGCTGACGTTCGAGGCCCCCGACACCGGAATGCCGACAGCTCGTCGATCACGTTGATCCGGCTGCCATAGTGCACATGCACCCCTGCCGCTCGGACTGGTATCACCCGAGAACACCACCGCACCGTCTGCCGTATCGAAGCGGAACGCGAACGACGGATATACCGGCGCGTGGCTGACCAGAATCGCGGTGACCTTCACCTTGTCGTCCTGGTAGACAGGAAAAGGCTGCATGTCCGGTGCGACGTCGCGGTTGGCGTCCACTACCACGCCATTTGGCACCTGGAAGTCTTCCACGGCGACGAGGGTGTGAGGGTCCGGCTTCTGGCTGTCGCGGATGTTGTCGTTGATGTCGTTGGCGAACGCCTTGTAAATGGCCGCCGTCATGGCGACCGCTCCAGGCGTGGGATCGTCCGGGTGGATCACTGGGACATTTGTCCGATTGGCGCCAGCAACCGGCACCAGGGAGCCACGCGGGCCCGGTCCGAACACCCGCACCGGCGTCTTGCGCGCTGCCAGGCCGTCTGTGGTCCCGAACAGGAACAATGCCGGATAGTCCACGACATGATCCGCGTGCAGGTGCGTGATGAACGCCGCGCGCAGCGAGGACAGTCCAGGCTTGCCGGGCATCTTTCCCAAGCCCGCCTGAAGGTATCGCCGCAGCCAACCCTGGCCGAAGTCAACCAGATACACGCCCCCGTCGACCACGAGTGCCGAGGAAATGCCTGCCAGCGTCGTACCACCGTAGGAAGTGCGCCCCCCGGCAGTACCGAGCAGGACCAGATTGGTACGGTAGCTGGAAGCGGGCGCGGACGCCGCCACCTCCAGAGTGCCAGCAGCGCTCGTCATGGCAGGCACCAACGTCAGGAGGAAGCAGTGTACGAGCCGGACAAGCCAGCTTGGGCCGGACCGGGAAAACGTCATGTTCATGGTCCTTATTTACGCAATTGGGTAGCGGCTTCGACCTGGATGAGGTCCGCGTGGATGTCAGGGCCGGAGACATTGAGCGCGAGCTGGACGCGCCCGGTCCGGTAAATGCCGAACGCCGCGACCATCGCCGGAATTGCCAGGAGCAGATAGAGCGCCGCATTGCTCCAGCCCGCCGACAACAGCCACGCACCGCCGAGCGAGCCCGCGATGGCCCCCACTCGTCCGATGCCGAGCGCCCATGCCACGCCCGTGGCACGGCTCGAAGTCGGGTAGAACGCCGAGGCGAGCACATTGGCGCAGACCTGTGATCCACTGACACAAAACCCAGTGACGAAGATGGCCGCTGCCATCGACATCGGCGCGCTCACGGAAGCTAGGCATGCCACGGCAATCGCTCCCAGTGTGTAGGCACCGGCCACCACGGCGTAGGGGTTGAACCTGTCGAGCAGGACGCCCAGCACGACGGCACCCGCCACGCCTCCCCCTTGCAGCAGCCCGGCGAGCATCGAAGCCTCCTTCAGCGAGAGCCCGGTGCGCTGGACCAGGATCGGCAGCCA
>NZ_JBXAHL010000090.1:0-2313 GCF_058795055.1 Cupriavidus sp. GW823-FHT06D04
TGGGACCTCGTTTGGGTGCTGAATGCACTGTGGTTAGCCCCGCTGACCCTTTTCCTGGCGTGGGGACATGACGACGTGCGCGCCAGCCCGGTGGACGGGCTGTTCTTTGTCTTCGCGGTACCTCTATGGTTCGGCCATCGCGTCTCGTCGGCCTGGTTGGCCTACGCAACCCCGGCTTTCCGCCCCCTGCTCACCACGCAGCGGCTGCGCTTCGTGGTAGGCCCGTTGGCCATTGCCGTGGCCTGCTTCGCCCTGCTTTTGGCACCCGAGAGCGTGCTGCCGGTGCCGCTGAGTGAGCGCGTGGTCTGGTTCGCCGTCCTGGACTACCTGCTAGTGAGTCACCATTTCGCCGCGCAGCACTTCGGGCTGCTTAGCCTTTACCGCGCGCGCGCAGGAAGAGCGTCTGATGCGGTCACGCGACGGCTTGATCGTTGGTTCGCGCTCGTTGTGGGCGGCGGTTTCGTCGTACTGGCAGAGGCCTTAGCTGGATCGATCGCCTTCCAGGATCGCTGGATCGCCCCCCTCCTGGGCGCGGGCTGGTCGGACGTGTTCGCGCGCACGCTGCATGATGGCGGCATCGCCTTCGTCGTGATCCTGACCGCCCTGATGCTATTCGTCGAACTGCGCTCGCAGCGCGCATCGCTGCCGCGCATGGCCTACGCCCTCGGCGTTTCGTCCATGGTGCTCTTCGCCTTCCTCGCGCGCGACCCCTTCCTGTTCATTGTGCTGTGGAGCGTGCAGCATTGGAGCGTGGCAATGGGACTCACCTCGCTCACGGCTTCCGGCGGGGACCAGGTGCCACGCACGCACTGGCACCAGTTGCTGGCGCCAATCAATCGACGCGGCTGGGCAGTGCTGCTTGTGCTCGCCGTCGCCTCCACCCTGCTGCTACCGGTGCTGGAGGTGGAGGCCGTGACCGACGAATACGCCTACGCCGATCGCATCTTCGGTGATGCGGCGCTCTGGCTGCGTTCCTCGCCTTTCGTGCCGGCGCTGCTGGCACTGGGTTTCGCGACTGGCTTCATCCACTACCTGCTGGATCGCGCTGTCTACCGCTTTTCATCGCCAGAAGTTAGGCAGGCCGCCCGCGCGCTGGTGCGGCCCTGACTTCTTTCACTGACGGAGCATAAGGGCGTATCTTGGTCGCCAAATAGGCGCTTGGGACGACGACGCCTTGGAACCGCGGGATATCTCGGCCACCGCCAAACGAGCGCGGCAAGCGCGAAGGCTTCTTCTAGGAGACCGCATGACTTACGTGAAAACCATTCGGGCCGTCTTGGCCTCCGGGCGCTTCATCGCCATCGACCTGCATCTGCACGAAAGCGCCCCGCATGCCGTTGAGGTGCTGATGTGCCTCCGGCCGGTCGAGCGCGGTATCGACGTGACCCTCCAACCTCTGCAAACGCCGGCCGCGATGACCGCCGACCAAGCGTTCGCGTTCGCCTGGGCGAAGGCGCAGGGGGTCGCGCAGCACCACGATGACCCCATCGTGGGCGTGCAAACGACGGTTAATAGGCTGTCCGACAGCGCGATCGCGGCCGTTACCGGCGGATTGCCCATCACGCGCATCTAAGCCGGTCGCCGGGGCGGAAGTCCCGGCGTACAGGTTTCCGGAAATTGTCGTCATTGTGATAAGAAGTGCTATTTCCTGCAGACCAAGGGCGACCGCCACTACCAGGGCACCACCTTCCGGGCGCCGGCACTGTCGCGCCTGTGCCCGGTCGAGACCTACGCGGACTGGGTGGGACCGGCGCGGCTGAGCGCCGCTCCGGTGTTTCGCGCGATTGCCGGTACACGATGACCATGGCGTTCTTTGAGCCGGACCCGACCTTCACCAAGGTCACGAAGGCCTGGCTCTGCGCGAATATGTTCCTCAAGAACTCGATCGGCTCGGCGCTCAAGGGCCAGCGCGAACTGACCCGCACTTACTTCAGCGTCTTCAGCCGGTTGTTCGCCGCACGCGCGCCTTCGGTACCGGGATACTTGGCCACCACCTGTTCCAGCGTTTTGCGCGCGGCATCCTTCTGGCCGGACTCGAGCTGATTATTGGCCACCGCGATCATGGCGTCCGGCACCTTGGGATGCGTCGGGTTGGCATCGATCATTTTGTGCAGCACCCAGGTGGACCCCTTATAGTCGCGCTGCGCGTAGAGCGAGTTGCCGAGCCAGTACTGCGCCAGCGGCAGGTAGGGGCTCTGCGGATATTTCTTGATAAACGACGAGAACGAATTCCCGGCGCTCTTGAAGTCGCCCGCCTGGAAATGCTTGAGCGCGGCGTCGTATTCGGGCTTCTCGCCCGGCGGCGACGTGCTC
>NZ_JBXAHL010000090.1:2404-3659 GCF_058795055.1 Cupriavidus sp. GW823-FHT06D04
GCGTAGGCCTTCGAGCTGGTTCTGCAGGTCGAGCGTAGTGCGGCTATTCTGCTCAATGCGCTGGGTCGCCGTCGCCTGGAAGCTGTTGAACTGGTCGCGCAGGTTGATGACCGTTTTGCGCGCCTGCTCATCGTCGAACACTCCGGCGTGCGCCTGCGTGAGGGGCAGCATACCGCCGCTCGCCATGGCGGCGAGCCACAACAGGGTGGAAACGTGTACTTTCATAAATGGGTCGTCGTGGGTTGTGTCGGTTAGCCCTCGTCAGATCGCTGTTGGTCTGCGGGCCAAATGCATCGGCGCCCCTATCCAACCCGGAAAAACTCAACGCTCTGCCCCGCATTGACCGCGCGCTTGAGCCATGACGGCATCTCGCCCTGCCCGTCCCAGGTGAGCCCTTCCGCGTTGCGGTAGCAGACCACCGGCGCCGGCGGTGCGGCCGGTGGCGGCGGTGGGGGTGGGGGCGGCGGTGGCGCGAAGCACCCCGCCGCGTCGAGCTCTTCGAGGGTGAGCCCGTAGTCGTCCATCTGCGCCTGGATCCAGCGGATCGCGTCCGCCCGCTCAGTTTTTGCTGTCATCGCTGCCGTCACTGCTGTCGTTGCCTTCGTCCTGGTTGTTAGGCAGCGCCGCAGCCCCCGGCTCGTTACCCGGCTCTTCCCCTTGGGCTTCCTGCGCAGTGGCCGCCGAACTTCCGGCCTGCCGAGTTTGCTTGTCAGAATGGGGGCGGACCGGCCGCGCCCGCCGACCTGTCGTTCAGTACAAGAGATCGTTTAGGAAACGCTCGGGCTTCTTGCCAATCCACGCGGGAGCCCGACCGCGCCCCGACCAGGTCTGGCCCGTCTTCGGGTTGCGGTACCTCGGACGCGGCGCGGCCTTCGTCGGAACAGCGCGGGCAGCGGGCTCAACACTGGGCTTGCCCGCAATGTCCTCAATGCTGAGGTCGTACTCCTGCATCCACTGCCGAATCTTTTCCACGACCTTTGGCACTTCCGTGGCTCGCAACTGCTCAAGTTGCGCATTGACAGATGCCAGTTGGGCGAGCAGTGAGGATTGGGACCGGCTTTGGGTTGCGGTAGGCGCTTTTTGCTCCTGTCGCGGCTTCCGAGTTTGCGTCTTCCGAGTTGGCGCTTCCGGGGCAGCCTCCACTCCAGGCAGTGTTATCTGCTTCGGCCCGCGCTTCCGGGTTGGGGTTTCGTGAGTCATGACTTCCGGAGCGGCAACTTCAGCTAGCATTTTCGGCTTCCGACCGCGCTTCGGG
>NZ_JBXAHL010000091.1:0-3623 GCF_058795055.1 Cupriavidus sp. GW823-FHT06D04
CACTGTATCCCGCCAAATACGTCGTGCGCGGCGGTGAACGCCTGCCCGAAGCCCCTCGCGTGTGAGGGTGGTGCAGCAATCGTGCATCTGCATGCGGGCGACCCAGGACCGCCAGCCGGAGCGTCGAGCGATTCGAGCCGATCCACGCAGCGGTCCGGGCCCGCTCAGACTGAGTCGTGAATCTAACGACCGGCGGCTCGCTAACCATGCGCCTCGAAGAGCGCTTGCGCCGCGCCATTAGGTTCAGCGCGCGCCATGCTCGGACTAACGGAAGCGAGGTCTCGGCCCCGCTGCATCCTAAAAGCTCGTTCCGAAGATAAAAGGAGACAAGTAAATGAAGTCAACCTGCCCTAAAGCCGGCAACATCAGATTCAAGCTTGCAAGCATCGGAGCATCGCACGCGAGGCGCGCTGGGTCCCGAGCTGGCCAACGGATGCGGATTTCCTGATTCATATCATGAGCAAAGTCATCATCACATGTGCTGTCACCGGTGCGATTCATACGCCCTCAATGTCACGGTATCTACCGGTCACACCGGAAGAGATCGCCGAAGCCTCGGTCGGCGCGGCGGAAGCGGGCGCCGCGATCATTCACCTTCATGCACGCGATCCTGTCACGGGCAAGCCGGACCAGAGCCCTGATGCATTCGGCCGATTCTTGCCGCAAATCAAGGCACGCACCGATGCAGTGTTGAATATCACCAGTGGCGGCTCGCCCTACATGACGATTGAGGAGCGCATTCAGCCGTCGATGCGCTTTGCGCCCGAGGTGGCTTCGCTCAACATGGGCTCCATGAACTTCGCGCTATTCCCGATGCTCGCGCGCTTCAAGGATTTCAAACATGCATGGGAGCGCGAAGCGTTGGAAGCCAGTCGTGACCTGATTTTCCGAAACACCTTCAAGGATATTGAATACGCCCTGGCGCAATGTGCCGCCAATGACACGCGTTTCGAATTCGAGTGCTACGACGTGAGCCACCTCTACAACTTGGCGCACTTCGTCGAGCGCGGTCTAGTCAAGGCGCCGTTCTTTGTTCAGACCGTGTTCGGCATCCTGGGAGGTATCGGCACGCATCCTGAAGACGTGTTGCACATGAAGCGGACCGCCGACCGGCTGTTCGGCAATGACTATCGCTGGTCGGTGCTGGGGACAGGCAAGGATCAGCTTCGCCTTGCAGCAATGTCTGCCAGTATGGGCGGAAATGTGCGCGTCGGATTGGAAGACAGCCTGTGGCTTGGACGGGGCACGCTCGCCGAGAGCAATGCAGCGCAGGTGCGGCAGGCGCGCCAAATTATCGAGGGGCTTGGACTCGAAATCGCCAGCCCGAACGAAGCCCGGGAAATTTTGCAATTGAAGGGCATTGGGAAAGTCAAGTTCTGAGAAGGAACAGGGTCGAAGTTTTTTGCCCAAGCAAACCACGTTGCCAGGCCCATGGGGCTGCGCGCCGAGATCACGCGCCCGGCGGGCCGACGCTGCAATCGGCCAGCAGTGCCTTTCACGGGGATGTAGGAACTCCATCGGCTAGACCTATGTCGCGGATCTACTGTGCTTTTGATGCCATTGCGCCGCCGCCTCGTTGATCAACTCATCTCGGGCTGCCCTGGCCGCACTTCGATCGCCTGCTGATGGGCAGGGATTCACTGCTTCAGCGGGCGGAACAGCGAGGGGCGCGGACTGTCTTCTCGAGCAGCAAGTGCGATGCTAGATGAGGCCAGCAGAGTCAGAACGCGCTGGCCATAGCACCATCGAATGCCACTATGCCGGCGGCCAAGGGCGGGGGCAGGCCGTCGGACGCGCCGGTGATCTGACAGTATGCAACGGGCCCCTTGCGGGTCCGATGTCTTGGCTCTTCGCATCGCCGTTGCTTCAGACCAGCACGAGTCGAGCCAAGGTGTACGATGCGCTGGGGGCAAAGCGAACGCGGTTCATGCGTCAGCGACCCCCTCCCCATAAAGGGTATTCACCAGCGACTGATTCGCTTGCGAGGTCAAGGGGCTGCGCGCACAATGAGGCCGGACGCAAGGTCGAAGCGGAGGTAAGCAATGCATCGTCACCTAGACTCACAAGCTGAATACCGCGAGGTTGGGGGCGAACTCGTATCCGCCACCATTGTTGACTCGCGCACCACACATGTTGAAGTCCTCGCGCGCCGAGCGACCGGGCCCATCTCTTGGCGTTTTCGTCAACCGCGGCTCGCGCTGTTCTGGTTTCGGAACGGCCTCAAAGAGTTACATCTGGAGCTCGACGGCCGCCGCATCCACTCGGGAATAAAACAAGGAAAAAACCTTGCGCTGTTCCCGGCCTCGATTTCAGTCGAAGGCGAGTTCGATGTAGCCCCGGACTTCGACTACACGGTGGTCTTCCTCGACCCGATCGTTGCCCCCGACGCCGGCTGCCACTTCAATCGGCCGCTGATTGCCTTTGGCAACGAAGATCTGCAACGTGGCCTTTCGGTCCTATGCCGTGAGGCGCGCAATGCCGACAGCCTTTACGGGTTGTTCGCGGAGGGCTGGGCAATGCAAGCCCTCGCCCTACTGGCGCGGGTCGACACCAGCCAGGCAGCCGCCAATCGGCCGTGCGGTGGCCTCCCACCTAGCAGCTTGCGGCGCGTTATCGACTACATCGAGGCCGACTTGTCGCGGCCGTTCACGATCAAGGGCTTGGCGCAAGTCGCTGGTATCAGCCCCCGGCATTTCATGCGGGCTTTTCGCGAAAGTGCCGGGCAGACGCCCTTGCGCTTTGTGTACGGTCTGCGTCTCGAGCGGGCCAAAGAGTTCCTCCTGGATCCTCGTCGCACCGCAACTGAAGTCGCGCTGGATTGCGGCTTCAGCCACGCTCAGCACTTCAGCACCGCATTCAAGAAGGCAACCGGCGTCACGCCGTCCGATTTCCGCAGGGCTGCGACGCGCTAATGCGTTACGCGGCCCTGGGTGCCGTAGTGGCGTTCGTCATCGTGATTTCCTTCAAGGACAAAGTGCGGCGGATCGCACATCAAACTAATCCAGACTTCATGATGGCCACCCCGAACGGAGTGGCCGCTGCGCGGTAAGCCGCTTCGGGCTACGCCCTTCGCGCTTTGCCGCGCAGCGAGTGACACAAGACTTACCCCACTTCCTGGGACCAACCGATGGAGAGCTCACGCTCGAAATACATCTACGTTGTCGGTCAACCATTCGGTCAACGAACGTGGGGCCTTTCCGGTCAGTTCTTCGACCGTCGGACGTCGTTTCGGCGATCACAGACTCGCGGAACATTTGGTCGCCAGGCAGCCTGATCGACGTTATTGAGCCCAAGGTATTCCTTTGCCCGCTGATGTTCGTAGAGGCGTGGCGACGCAGATACGTCGAGCGCAGGGATGTGATTGTGGGCGCACGAAGCTTCAGCAACGCTTTCGCCGAGTGCTGATTCGATACAACGGACGGCCGGGGCTCACATGAAGAGCAGCAGTACCGCGGCGCCGTATTGGCGATCAGGCAATCAACTCGAAATCGCACGTTAAGCGTTGCGCCTCACGGTGGGCAGCAGCAAAGTCCTGCGCGCCATCGAGAGCCTGTCAGATTTCTTGTGTGTTGAGGTCATGAGACGATATCGAAAGAAACGCCCTTATGACCGAAACAACAAGC
>NZ_JBXAHL010000092.1:0-3060 GCF_058795055.1 Cupriavidus sp. GW823-FHT06D04
AGCTTTGCCATCCCTACATCATGCCGCTTGACGCGCGGCGGACGGCGACACGTGTCGCACTTGAAACCGTCTCTAAGGACTCGATTACCGTCGCCTATGCACTCGGCATGGGCGAGGTGGAACTGCTTGGCAAGATTGGTACGTCGAAGGCCGATATCGATCGCCTGTGCAAGCGCCTGCAGTCCAAAGCGCGCCACATCCGGATTGTCTACGAGGCCGGCCCCTGCGGATATGGGCTGTACCGGCAGCTTGCAGGAAAGGGATTCGAGTGCATGGTATGCGCGCCGTCGCTAATCCCCAGGAAGCCCGGCGAGCGTGTCAAGACCGATCGGCGCGATGCGATCAAGCTCGTGCGATCGCATCGCGCCGGTGACCTGTCAGCGGTGTACGTGCCCAGCGTGGAAGATGAAGCATTCCGGGATCTGTCACGCGGCTGGGTCAGTGCCAAGGACGATCTGAAGCGCGCCCGCCAACGGCTCAAGGCCTTTCTGCTTGCGCACGGGGTCCGCTACAGCGGCAAAGCCGACTGGGGACCGGCGCACAGGCGCTGGCTGAGTGCCTTTGCCTTCGACAGTGCGTGGCAGCAACTTGCCTTTGACGAATATCGACGCACCATCGAGGATCGGATCGCGCAATGCAGCCGTCTTGAAGCGGCCCTGCGCGAGGCAGTAGTCAACTGGCGCTTCTATCCGGCCGTACTGGGCTTGCAGACCATGCGCGGCGTGCAGTTCACCACGGCGGTAGGCATGCTCGCCGAGTTGGGCGATCTCTCGCGCTTCGCGCATCCGCGCCAACTGATGGCCTGGCTTGGCGTGACGCCCTCCGAACACTCGTCGGGGGACAAGCGGCGCCAGGGCAGCATCACCAAGAATGGCAATAGCTATGCAAGAAAGCTGCTGGTCGAGGCGGCCTGGAGTTACCGCCATCCGGCACGCGTGAGCCCCGAGATCCAGCGCCGGCACGAAGGCATCCCAAAGGCCATCATTGACCGCTCCTGGGATGCCCAAGTTCGACTGTGCCGGCGCTATCGCAGACTTGCCGCACGCGGCAAGAACCCGAACATTGCGGCCGTCGCGGTGGCCCGCGAACTCAGCGGCTTCATCTGGGACATCAGCCAACTCGCGATGTCGCTTGCCGTACCGAACGAGGCGCAGACAACGTAACCGGCCAACATATACCCACACCTACTGCGGAGCCAGTTTCCTGAAGGCGGCGTAGCCCGGCACACGAGCAACCCGCGGCTTGACTAGGCAACGGATTCCATCCGACTTGCGGCGTTAGATAGCGCCAGGCTCATTGGGCGGACCTCTGTAATGCGGTAACCAACCCGCGGATATCAGTGCGATCCACCGTCGATACTTACTGCTACGTCGCCCTTAGGAAATTGGCATGGTGGGGGAACAACATGAAACTGTGAAGCGGAATCAAACCAATCTCGATTGACACGGGAAATGGAATGAACGCCTCCCACCTGCGGGGGGCCGTGGAGACCACCAAGCACGGTAAATTCTCGCCGACGTAGAGACATCGGATATTGCCGTCTGGGGGGATGATGAGGATCCCTAGGCTAGGCAGCCAACCGGAGATTCAAAATGAAACTCGCGCCCGTGGGAGTGGACATTGCAAAAAGCGTCTTTCAGGTGCACTGGGTCGACCAGGAGTCCGGCGTGGAGATGACCCGCTTTTTTGGACACCCACTATCTTGAACCGTAGGGGGTACCCATCATGGCCAAAACTCGAGCGCCGTATGCCGACGCTTTCCGGCAGCAAATGATTGACCTGGTCCATGCCGGCCGGACGCCGGAAGACCTGGCCAAGGAATTCGAACCCACTGCCCAGACCATCTACAACTGGGTCGCGCAAGCCGACCGCGACGCCGGAAAGCGTCACGATGGCCTGAGCACTGCTGAGCGTCAGGAACTGACCCGTCTTCGTAGAGAGCTTCGTCAGGTCAAGATGGAGCGCGATATATTGGCAAAAGCCGCGGCCTGGTTCGCCCGGGAGACCGGAACGGTACCCGACAAGGGTTCGAATTCATGAAGGCGAACCAGGCCACCTGGCCCTTGGCGACCATGGCACGGCTGCTCAAGGTCTCGCGCAGCGGTTTCCATGCGTGGAATCAACGCCGGCCATCGGCCCATGCGCTGCGAGATATGGACCTGCTGGCACGCATCCGGGTCATCTACGCGCGTTCGCACGGCACCTATGGCATGCCGCGCATTCACGCGACGCTGGCCCGGCAAGGAATACACGTCGGGCGCAAGCGCGTGACGCGCCTGATGCGTGAAGCGGGCCTGCGCGGCGTGAGCCGGCGTCGCTGGGTAAAGACCACACGGCGAGCACTTGGGGCACGACCGGCTCCAGATCTCGTGCAGCGCCACTTCCAAGCTGACGCACCGAACCGTCTGTGGGTCGCCGATGCGACCTACATACCGACCGCAGCAGGCTTCTTCTATCTCGCGGTGGTGTTGGATGTGTTCAGCCGCCGGATTGTTGGCTGGGCTATGGGCAGCTATCTGCGTACCGAGTTGATGCTGCAGGCGCTGGATATGGCGCTCGCGCAGCGCCGCCCCGAGGATGTCATTCACCACTCGGATCAAGGGTGCCAGTACACCTCCATTGCGTTCGGGCGACGTTGCCGTGAAGCCGGTGTGCGCCCCTCAATGGGTTCGGTGGGAGACGCCTTCGACAATGCAATGTGCGAGAGCTTTTTTGCTACGCTCGAATGTGAGCTGCTCGCGCGCACTCGATTTGTCTCGCACGACGAGGCCCGCCAAGCGCTGTTTACTTTCCTCGAAGGCTGGTACAACCCGCACCGCCTGCACAGTGCTCTGGGCTATCTCTCCCCGCAGGAATTTGAAAAGCTACCTGTCGGTGTCATGAATCCGCCGCTACACCGGGCCTACACCGCCCCATTACAAGGAGAAAACCCATCGACATAAAATTCAAATGCAGATCTGTCCGATGAAACGGGGTAACCCCAGCGAGATCATGAGCAAACGTCTTAAGCGAGCAGTCTTTCTGGAGCATTTTGCTAATCGCGAACCTTGCTTAATCGGC
>NZ_JBXAHL010000093.1:0-2767 GCF_058795055.1 Cupriavidus sp. GW823-FHT06D04
ACCAGGCAAAACACACTGGTTATAGGATCAAGCCTTACGGGCAATTAGTACTGGTTAGCTTAACGCATTACTGCGCTTCCACACCCAGCCTATCAACGTCCTGGTCTCGAACGACCCTTCAAGGAGGTCAAGCCTCCAGGGAATCCTCATCTTCAGGCGAGTTTCCCGCTTAGATGCTTTCAGCGGTTATCTCTTCCGTACATAGCTACCCTGCGATGCCTCTGGCGAGACAACAGGTACACCAGCGGTACGTCCACTCCGGTCCTCTCGTACTAGGAGCAGCCCCCGTCAAGATTCCAACGCCCACGGCAGATAGGGACCAAACTGTCTCACGACGTTTTAAACCCAGCTCACGTACCTCTTTAAATGGCGAACAGCCATACCCTTGGGACCGGCTACAGCCCCAGGATGAGATGAGCCGACATCGAGGTGCCAAACACCGCCGTCGATATGAACTCTTGGGCGGTATCAGCCTGTTATCCCCAGAGTACCTTTTATCCGTTGAGCGATGGCCCTTCCATTCAGAACCACCGGATCACTATGTCCTGCTTTCGCACCTGCTCGACTTGTCGGTCTCGCAGTTAAGCACGCTTTTGCCATTGCACTTTAGGTACGATGTCCGACCGTACCAAGCGTACCTTCGAACTCCTCCGTTACACTTTGGGAGGAGACCGCCCCAGTCAAACTGCCTACCATGCACTGTCCCCGACCCGGATTCACGGGTCAAGGTTAGAACCTCAAACAAACCAGGGTGGTATTTCAAGGACGGCTCCACGTGAACTAGCGTCCACGCTTCAAAGCCTCCCACCTATCCTACACAGATCGGTTCAAAGTCCAATGCAAAGCTACAGTAAAGGTTCATGGGGTCTTTCCGTCTAGCCGCGGGGAGATTGCATCATCACAAACACTTCAACTTCGCTGAGTCTCGGGAGGAGACAGTGTGGCCATCGTTACGCCATTCGTGCAGGTCGGAACTTACCCGACAAGGAATTTCGCTACCTTAGGACCGTTATAGTTACGGCCGCCGTTTACCGGGACTTCAATCAAGAGCTTGCACCCCATCATTTAATCTTCCGGCACCGGGCAGGCGTCACACCCTATACGTCCACTTTCGTGTTTGCAGAGTGCTGTGTTTTTATTAAACAGTCGCAGCCACCATTTTATTGCAACCCCTTCACCCTTCTGGCGCAGGCCAGTCAAGCTACCAGGGCGTACCTTATCCCGAAGTTACGGTACCAATTTGCCGAGTTCCTTCTCCCGAGTTCTCTCAAGCGCCTTAGAATACTCATCTCGCCCACCTGTGTCGGTTTGCGGTACGGTCTCGTATGACTGAAGCTTAGAGGCTTTTCTTGGAACCACTTCCAATTGCTTCGCAGCACTAGGCCGCTCGCCCCACATCCTTGAATTCCGCGCCCGGATTTGCCTGAGCGCCTTCTCCAATGCAGGGACCGGGACTTCCAACACCCGGACAACCTTCCGCGATCCGTCCCCCCATCGCATCATACGACGGTGCAGGAATATTAACCTGCTTCCCATCAGCTACGCATCTCTGCCTCGCCTTAGGGGCCGACTCACCCTACGCCGATGAACGTTGCGTAGGAAACCTTGGGCTTACGGCGAGGGGGCCTTTCACCCCCTTTATCGCTACTCATGTCAGCATTCGCACTTCCGATACCTCCAGCATCCTTTACAAGACACCTTCACAGGCTTACGGAACGCTCTCCTACCACGCACATTACTGTGCGTCCGCAGCTTCGGTATATAGCTTAGCCCCGTTACATCTTCCGCGCAGGACGACTCGATCAGTGAGCTATTACGCTTTCTTTAAAGGGTGGCTGCTTCTAAGCCAACCTCCTGACTGTTTTAGCCTTCCCACTTCGTTTCCCACTTAGCTATATTTGGGGACCTTAGCTGGCGGTCTGGGTTGTTTCCCTCTTGACACCGGACGTTAGCACCCGATGTCTGTCTCCCGTGATTGCACTCTTCGGTATTCGGAGTTTGCTATGGCGGGGTAATCAGCAATAGACCCCCCAACCATGACAGTGCTCTACCCCCGAAGGTGAGACACGAGGCACTACCTAAATAGTTTTCGGAGAGAACCAGCTATTTCCAGATTTGTTTAGCCTTTCACCCCTATCCACAGCTCATCCCCTAACTTTTCAACGTTAGTGGGTTCGGTCCTCCAGTACGTGTTACCGCACCTTCAACCTGGCCATGGATAGATCATCTGGTTTCGGGTCTACACCCAGCGACTCAACGCCCTGTTCGGACTCGCTTTCGCTACGCCTTCCCTAATCGGTTAAGCTTGCCACTGAATGTAAGTCGCTGACCCATTATACAAAAGGTACGCCGTCACCCCTTACGAGGCTCCGACTGTTTGTATGCATGCGGTTTCAGGATCTATTTCACTCCCCTCCCGGGGTTCTTTTCGCCTTTCCCTCACGGTACTGGTTCACTATCGGTCGATCACGAGTATTTAGCCTTGGAGGATGGTCCCCCCATCTTCAGACAGGATTTCACGTGTCCCGCCCTACTTGTCGTACACCTAGTTCCACAACGCTGTTTTCGCATACAGGGCTATCACCTGCTATGGCCGGGCTTTCCATCCCGTTCTGCTAACAATGCTGCTAAAGAGTACAAGGCTCTTCCCATTTCGTTCGCCACTACTTTGGGAATCTCGGTTGATTTCTGTTCCTGCAGCTACTTAGATGTTTCAGTTCGCCGCGTTCGCTTCCCTGACCTATGTATTCAGTCAGGGATGACCCAT
>NZ_JBXAHL010000094.1:0-2762 GCF_058795055.1 Cupriavidus sp. GW823-FHT06D04
TGAACCGCCGTATGCGGAACCGCACGTACGGTGGTGTGAGAGGGCTGAGGGGGTGACCCCTCACCCTACTCGATTCCAGCGAAAACTGGCTTCCCGCCCCCGGGGCGACTTCAGGGAAATCGAATGTTGACAATCACCAATCCGTGATCTACAACATCGTCTACACACTTAATAACTTTTGTAGACAATTTAGTAGACAGCAGAAACCAGCTTCCCATCGGCGCACACCAAAGAGCCCAACGGCCGCACGTCGCCTATCGTCAAGACACACATCTGCCAGGAGACTCAGATGATGCAAACGACCGCAACGACCGCAGACGCACCGCAGGTGCAGGCGGGGGGTGCCGCACACGGCAACGCCCTGATCAAGCCGAGCTATGACGAACGCCTTACCAACGAGGACCTGGCGCCGCTGCGCAAGCAGACCTGGGGCACCTACAACATCTTTGCCTTCTGGATGTCGGACGTGCACAGCGTGGGCGGCTACATCACCGCCGGCAGCCTGTTCGCGCTGGGGCTGACCAGTTGGCAGGTGCTGGTGTCGCTGCTGGTCGGCATCCTGATCGTGCAGTTCTTCTGCAACCTGGTGGCCAAGCCCAGCCAGGTGACCGGCACGCCCTATCCGGTGATCTGCCGGGCCTCGTTCGGCGTGCTCGGCGCCAATATCCCGGCGGTGATCCGCGGGCTGATCGCAGTGGCGTGGTACGGCATCCAGACCTACCTGGCTTCCAGCGCCTTCCTGGTGCTGGCGCTGCACTTCTTCCCCGCGCTGGCGCCGTATGCCGACGTGAAGCTGCACGGCTTTGCCGGGCTCTCCACGCTGGGCTGGGCCGCATTCATGGTGCTGTGGGTGCTGCAAGCGCTGGTGTTCTGGACCGGCATGGAGACCATCCGCAAGTTCATCGACTGGGCTGGCCCGGCGGTGTATGTGGTGATGATCGCGCTGGCGATCTGGCTGGTGAACAAGGCCGGCTGGGAGAACGTCAATTTCACGCTGAGCTTTGTCAAGTACACCGGCTGGGAAGCGGTGCCGGTAATGCTGAGCGCAATTGCGCTGGTGGTGTCGTATTTCTCCGGCCCGATGCTGAACTTCGGCGACTTCTCGCGCTATGCCAAAGACTTCGAGTCGGTCAAGCGTGGCAACTTCTGGGGCCTGCCGGTCAACTTCCTGGGTTTCTCGCTGCTGACCGTGATCACGACCTCGGCCACGCTGCCGGTGTTCGGCAAGCTGATCACCGACCCGGTGGAAACCGTCAGCCATATCGACAGCACCTTCGCCATGCTGCTGGGCGCGTTCACCTTCATGACCGCCACCATCGGCATCAATATCGTCGCCAACTTTGTTTCGCCGGCATTCGACTTCTCCAACGTCTCGCCCAAGCACATCAGCTGGCGCACCGGCGGCATGATCGCGGCCGTGGCTTCGATCTTCATCACGCCGTGGAACCTGTACAACAACCCGGCGGTGATCCACTACACGCTGGACGTGCTGGGCGCCTTCATCGGGCCGCTGTTCGGCATCCTGATTGCCGACTACTACCTGGTGCGCCGCCAGCATATCGACGTCGACGACCTGTACACGCTGAACCCGCGCGGCCGCTACTGGTACCGCAACGGCTTCAACCCGGCGGCGGTGACCACCATGATCCCGGCGGCCATCATCCCGATCCTGTGCGTGGTGGTGCCGGCGTGGCAGCCCGCGGCCAACTACAGCTGGTTTATCGGCATGGGCATCGCGCTGGTGCTGTACCGGCAACTGGCGCTGCGCATGATGCCCGGCCACTTCGGCAGCCGCGCCGCCAGCCAGGCCTGATCCCCGAACCATTCTTTCGACTGCACGATTTCGACCGCACCTAGCAAAGCCGCGCCCATGAAGCTGAAGATCATCAACCCCAATACCACCCAGAGCATGACCGACAAGATCAGGCAGTGCGCCGTCGCCGTGGCGGCACCGGGCACGCGCATCAGCGCGGTCAGCCCGCGCATGGGACCGGCTTCCATCGAAAGCCACTATGACGAGGCGCTGTCCGTGCCCGGCATCCTCGACGAGATCCTGGCCGGCGAGCAGGAAGGCGTGGACGGCTACGTCATTGCCTGCTTCGGTGACCCCGGCCTGTACGCGGCGCGCGAGGTGGCGCGCGGGCCGGTGATCGGCATTGCCGAGGCCGCCATGCATATGGCCAGCGTGGTCGGCAGCAGCTTCAGCGTGGTGACCACGCTTGCGCGCACCTGCAATATCGCCTGGCACCTGGCCGAGCGCTACGGCATGAAGCGCTTCTGCAACAACGTGCGCGCCTGCGACCTGGCGGTGCTGGAACTGGAGCGCCCGGGCTCGGACGCGCGCCGCATCATCACCGAGGCCTGCCGCCAGGCGCTGGTTGAAGACCGCAGCGAATGCATCGTGCTGGGCTGCGCCGGCATGACCGACTTGTGCGACGAGATCGCCGACGCCATCGGCGCGCCGGTGATCGACGGCGTGGTGTGCGCGGTCAAGATGGCCGAGGCGCTGGTCTCGGTGCGACTGGGCACCAGCAAGCGCGGCGACTGGGCGCGGCCGCTGCCCAAGGCGTATGCGGGCATGCTGGCCCCTTATGCGTTGAACTGAACCGTATGACTTCCCGATCCATTTCCGACTCCACCGCCATGCTCCAGTCCCGCTATCCACGCGATCTCATCGGTTACGGCGCCCGGCCGCCGCACGCCCGCTGGCCGGGCGGCGCGCGCGTTGCGGTGCAGTTCGTCCTCAACTACGAAGAAGGCGG
>NZ_JBXAHL010000095.1:0-2730 GCF_058795055.1 Cupriavidus sp. GW823-FHT06D04
GGGACGGCTCTCCCCGCACATCGTACACCGAGAGCATGACCGGGCCTTGTGCTGTGACGAAGGTCGCTTCCCGGCCATCACCTGTCATTCGCCGGCGTACCCCCGCGGACGCTCAAATGGCCGTTCGGGAGTCGGCAACGGACGTTACTCGTCAGCCAATCTTCGAGAACGAGCAGTCTCAGGCTCTAGATAATATGGCCGGAACTGGGGCCGCTTCTGGTTAGTCGCCCCGATTCGTCAGAATGCCCGCCGACCCAATGAAATACGGTCATGCTTGGTAGGCGAGCGGAAATCGCTCGCAATGATCTGGAAACATATCATGCATGAAAAAAGTAACCACGTAGCGGTCAAAGGCTTTCGGCTCCAGATCGCGCAATCGTTGCTTAAAATCGTCGACGGACGGGTGAGGTGGGTTAAATACCCGCTTGGCCATCTCCAGCATTCGATTCGCGCGCTCGTCGAGCCGCTGTGGCGTGCAATGCTCCTGCTTGTAAGCTGCCCAACCCTTTTCAAACAGCGCTTGGGCAGTGGTACGCCAGAAGGACCCTTTCTGAGTGATTGCATCGTCCATTGCTTCTACCGCAGACTTCGGAGACTTTGTCTTCAGTAGAGTTGAATACAGCGCTCGATATGGCACCACCAATTCATCAGGGAACATGTCCCGAGTTGGACCAATAAGACCCCAAAATGGAGCTCTATCTCCCATTGTAGTGACCTTGGCAAGCGCGCCACCAACACAAGCAGCCACCGCGATCATAAGGTTGAGGCCGGTAGCAACATTCAGTTCGGTTAATGGAACCTTAAGATCAGGCCAATCTAACAATGACCCATCTGCAAAGGCAAAGCCATCATAATCTCCGTGACATTCAATGTGGATCATCGGGATAGCCGCCCCTGCGGCGACTTCATCTCTACACGTTGACAAAAACTTAAGAAAATTATCTGCCGATTCTACGCGCTCATATTCAATGAGAGGTGCAGGGGAATAGGCATCAGCTACGTTTCTCAAATCATCGAATAGTCGCTTTGCCGTATTGAAATCCCGTTTTGGGATAGAGTCAATAATTATAATTCGACTGAATCGGTTGTTATCCATTTTTCTCAGTGACAGACAGTGAAGGACGCCCTCAAGTCTACCTCCAAAATGAGGATCTTTCCGGTGGCCACGCAGGTTCCGCGAGAAGATTTTCCGATGTGCGTCCGGCGACTTAGATGAGAGCCCGAGGCGCGGTCTGCTGGTCAGCAATCCGGTGAGACCGAAACCAGTTTAGCTGGTGTAGCCGAGGGAATCATTCAACGACCAGCATGAGGGGGCAAGGCGCTGCGCCCGCCGTCGCCATATGCGCTGCATCGCCAGACTGTGCGGTGCTTTTTGATCGACGAGTGGCTGGCGTCCCGGCATGAACGAATGGCGTTAGTCTTTTAGAAGGGACGTTGCACTCGCGGAGATCGGAATGACGGCAACGGGTCGGGTACCGCCTGACACTAGAAATCTCGGAAAGAGCCGCACCTCCTTCAGTGCGCGGGAGCAAGGCTGACATCGCGCAATCGCGATCAACTGCTTCTGCTGGGACTGAAAACCCAAACACGTCAACTTTCCATAACGGTAGGGTGATCGTCGCACTATCTTGAAGACTAGCAATCCCGCGAGGAGGCAAGGATGCGGCGCCTTATTGGTCTTCTGTTATCCGTCTTGCTTGTCGCACAGCTCGGCAGTTGCGTGACCGACGTGAACGATGACAGCACGGCGCGCGTTCGTGTGCTTCACGTTTCTCCGGATGCACCGAACCTTGATGTTCTCTTCGACGGCGCGCGAGTACTCTCGAACGTTCCATATTCGGCGGCTTCCGCTTACCTGGTCTTCTCCACAGGTACGCACCGGATCACATTCAACGTGACCGGTACGGCGACGACGCTAATCGACATATCGCAGAATCTGGCGAACGCGGCAGCCTACACAATCATCGCGGCGAACTTCGCGGCCAGCATCCAGGGACTGACTGTCACGGATCAGACCGTGGCGCCGCCGGCAGGACAGGCGGCCGTACGTGTGATCCATATGGCCCCTGATGCCGGGCCCGTCGATGTGCTGCTCAACGGCAAGGTGGCGTTCGCCAACATGCTCTTCGGAGCGAATAGTGGCTATCTGAACCTGGCGACCGGTACGTATGACGTCAAGGTCAATGTTGCGGGGACGTCGACGACAGTCATCCAGACGACATTGACCGCCAATGCCGCAGTCAACTACAGCGCGGTCGCGATTGGATCCACTCGGACTGCGGCAACAAATCCCCTGGCACTCAAAGTCCTGACGGATGGCTAAAAGAATACCTGCCTCCGATCGGTCGGAAATTTCCCCCCACTGTGAACGTGGACTCCATCATCATTCGAAATATGGGGCAACCCGGTCACGCATGCCGCGAGGCTGCGACCGTCTCTGACCGGCCAGTTTCCGACACTCGCCCGGCGTACGCGCGTGAACACTCGAACGGCCGCTCCGCACTTGGCAACGGACTTCCAACATCAGCAGAATGAACCGAACACGGTTGAGGGAGGCTCACTGCACTCGCGGCGATCACGTTGAGCCGCGATGGGAGTTCATTGAGACTAATGCGCTCCCACCAGGTCAAACTCGGCTCGGATACTACAGTGTTGTAGGAAACCGGAGTTAGCTGGACTACAGACCAGTTTGCTGGACTGGAAATCCGGAATTAGCTGGAACTGGCGTGC
>NZ_JBXAHL010000096.1:0-2652 GCF_058795055.1 Cupriavidus sp. GW823-FHT06D04
TGCGTATTCCGCCGAATCTGGACACTCGCTCCGGCGCAAACTGGACACCTGCTCCGGCGCAAACTGGACGCGCGTTCCAGGCCAAACTGGACACTACGGACGTAGCGACGCGGGGTCGAAGTTCGGTTTTTACTCCTGGTCAGTCTGGGCTGTCAAACGGGCGCGCATTTTTCGCATGGAATCGCCTTTCAAGGTGAGTTGATGCGCGTTATGGACGAGCCGGTCGAGGATCGCGTCGGCCAATGTGGCATCGCCGATGGCGGCGTGCCAGTGATCGATCGGCAATTGGCTGGTGACGATGGTCGAACGGGCGCCGTGGCGGTCGTCGAGCACCTCCAGTAGATCGCGGCGGTGCACATCGTCGAGGACAGCCAGACCCCAGTCGTCGATTACCAAGGCGTCAATTCTCGCCAACTGCTTGAGCAGTTTGGTGTAACGGCCGTCGGCGCGGCCGAGGCTCAGTTCGTCGAGCAGGCGCGGCAAGCGGACGTAGTAGGCGCTATAGCCCTGACGGCACGCCTGGTGGGCCAGCGCGCAAGCGAGCCAGGTCTTGCCCACGCCCGTCGGGCCGGTCAGCAGCACGTTCTGCTTCTCAGACAGCCACTGCCCGGCCAGCAGGCGCTGGAACAATGGCTTGTCCAGTCCTCGTGCGTGGCGGTAGTCGGTGTCTTCGGCAACCGTATTCGGCTTGAGCTTGGCGCGCAGCAGGCGCAAAGCCAACTGGCGCCCATCACGCTCGGTTACCTCGCGGTCAACCAGCAGGCCGAGGCGCTCTTCGAAGCCGAGGTGATCAAGGTCCAGGTTTCCCTGATCGTGCAAGGCGCGCGCCATGCCGAACAGGCGCAGCTTGTTCAGCTTGTCGTAGGTGGGATGGTGCAGCATCATTTTCCTTTCGTTGGCGCTTCAGTGCAGGATGGAGTTCGATTGGTAGTAGTGGGCGCCACGGAGGTTCTCGTGCTCCGGCAGGTCGAGCGTGCGCTGCGCGCCCGGCGGAGTCTGCAAGTCCAGGCCATTCTTGAGGATCGATTGCAGGCTCTTCCAACTCACGGCGTTGAGTTTGAGCGCATGCGCGCAGGCCGCTTCGAGGCGCGCGTTGCCGAACTCCTGTCCCAGCCGAAGCACACCCAGGCAACTGCGGAAGGCCTGCTGGGGATGGCGACGCTGGTGCAGCAAGCGTTCGACCAGCGTGGTGCAGCGGGGGCCGATAGCAGTAGCCCGGCTGGTCAGCTTCTCCGCGCTCCAGCCCGCGACCTCGCGGTGGGTCCGCGGCATGTGCATGTCAACCGTCGTGTGCCGACCCTTGAAGGCGCAGTGGGCATGACTGGCCAGCCGCTGGCCGTATCGGAAGATCTCGACCGTCGCTCCGGTGACGCGCACATCGACCTGCTCGCGTGCGTGCTGGTAAGGAACCGAGTAGTAGTGGCCGTCTACCTCGACGTGGTAGTCAACGCCGACTCTGGCCAGCTTCCACTCGGCGTACTCATAGGGCTGTGCCGGCAAGGGGCGCAAGGCTGGTTGATCCATTTCGGCGAAGGCGCTGGCGCGGCTGCCGGGCAGCTTCTTGAACGGGCGTTGGTTCAAGGCGGTCAGCAGGGTACGCATCTCGCGGTTCAGTTCGCCAAGGCTGAAGAAGCGCTGATGGCGCAGGCGCGCCAGCACCCAGCGCGACACCACCAACACCGCGTTCTCCACTTTCGATTTGTCCTTGGGGCGGCGTACGCGGGCAGGTAGCACAGCCACGCCGTAGTGGCTGGCAAGGTCCTGATAGGTCGGGTTAAGGTCCGGCTCGTAGCGCGATGCCTTGGTCACGCCGCTGCGCAGATTGTCCGGCACCCACAGCTCGGTGCAACCGCCGAAGAAGTTCAGGGCACGCACGTGGCTGGCGATCCAGTCGGGCAGTTGTTGGGACCAGGTCGCCTCGATGTAGGTGTAGTTCGATGCGCCCAGCACCGCAACGAAGATCTGTGCTTGCTTGATCTCGCCAGTAGCACCATCCGTCACGGCCACCGTCTGGCCCGCGTAGTCGATGAACAGCTTTTCTCCCGGCGTGTGGGTCTGGCGCATCGACAGCGACAGCCGCTGACGCCAGCGCCGGTAGTGATCGCAGAAGGCGCTGTACTGGAAGCCATCCTCCTGCCCGGCCTTGTACTCCTGCCACAGCAATTCCAGTGTCACACCCTTGCCGCGCAGTTCGTTGTGGACGCGCAGCCAGTCCGGCGCTGGTCGCTGCACCGAAGACGGCTCGCTGGGCGGGAACAGCAGCCGTTCTAGGGACGGTTCGTCCAACTCCGGCGGCAGCGGATAGCTCAGGCCCGCCAACTTGGCACGTGCCAAGTAATCGGACACCGTGGTCGGCGAGACGCCGATGATGCGGGCGATTTCTCGCTTCGATCGGCTGTGGCCGAAATACAGCCGCAACACTTCTTGGATTTTACGCATGGATAACCTCTTGTTAGCCAACTGACACCCCGGAAAAATCTGCCAGAGTGCCACGGTTATCCCGCGGTGCTACGCCCTTCCTGGCCGCCTTAAAGTGTCCAGTTTGAGGCGGAATCAGTGTCCAGTTTGCGCTGGAATCGCCGTCCAGATTGCCGTGGAATCAGTGTCCAGTTTGCCGTGGAATGGGTGTCCAGTTTGGCGCGGAATACGCAC
>NZ_JBXAHL010000097.1:0-2546 GCF_058795055.1 Cupriavidus sp. GW823-FHT06D04
CCCGGATGGTCACTTCAAACTCCCCCACTTGTGGTCGGCTAAATTCCCCCAGGCAGGACGAGCTGATTATGAGTCGGCTTTCTCTGAGACAGCAAGCCTGGTGGCCGCTTCCTTGAGGCGATAGCTTTTCCCTTCGAACTCGAGGAGTTTGGAGCGGTGCATCATACGGTCGAGGATGGTGGTGGCCATGGTGTTGTCGCCGAGGTATCGCCCCCAGTCCTGCACGACGCGGTTGGACGTGACGATGATGCTTCGACGCAATTTGTAGCGTTGGTGGACCAGCGTCTGCAGCAGTTCGGCGGCGGCATCCGGGATGCGTTTTGCCAGGAACAAGTCGTCGAGCACGACCAGTTCCGGTTCGAGCAGCATCTTGAGCAGGCGGTCCTGATCGGTTCGCGTGTCTACGGCGTAGCCGGCGAACACCGTGTCGGACTCGACGTAACGCACTTTTATACCCTGCAGGATGGCGTTGTAGGCGATGGCCTTGGCGATGTGGCTTTTGCCGGTGCCGGGCTTGCCAATGAGCAGCGCGTTGTCGGCGTCGGCTACGAACTTCAAGGTATGCAACTCGAAGCAGGCTTGGCGCGGCAGCTTCGGGTTGAAGGCCCAATCGAACTCGGCCAAGGTGCGGCGCTCGTCCAGGCCCGACTGCTGGTAGCGCCGCTCGAGTAGCCGGGAGCGGCGACGATCCAGTTCGTCCTGCAGGATCATGGAGAAGGTTTCGAGGAAGGGTTGTTGGCTGGCCTGGGCTTGCAGCACGCGGGTCTCCAGTGTGGCGGCGATGCCTGACAGGCGCAGGTCACGCAAGGCACGGTCGATTTCTGCGAGACTCATGGTCATGAGTGATCTCCTTGGTTTGCGGCGCTTTGTCTGGCGCCGAGCGTGAACAGGTCGGCATAGTCGTCGCCGTCCCGGATCAGGGGGTGTTCCTGGGTCAGGGGCAGTTCGCCCTGGATCGGTGTATCAAGAGCGGCCAGCGCCTGCTCAAGCAGGCGCTCCGTCAAGGCCTTGACCCGGCGATAGCTGGGCACGCCTTCTCGCAAGGCGGTTTCGCAAGCCTCTTCGATCAACCGGCGTGGATACCGCCGGACCAGGCCGACGATGCCCCACAGCTTGCGCTGACCTACACGGCCTTCGGTGTCGAACAGGAGTTGGCACAGGCGCTCGGCAGATGGCCCAATAGCTTTGGCCTGCACCAGGATGCGACGTGTCTCGCGTGAGGGATTAAACAGGCGTTCGTCCTGCGGCAGCACCACCGTGCCAGGCCTGTCCGCCAGATCATGGCTGCGCAGCAAGACTTGGGTATTCAGGTCCCGGATCTCCAGACGATGCGCGTATTTGCGCACCAGCACCCGGCTGCCGATGGCCGCCGGCCGGGCGGCATAGCTGCTGTGGTCGACTCGAACACAGGTGTCGTCGTAGACGGTGTAGACGCGGTCGGTGAAGTACTCGAAGTTTCTTGCCGGTAGCGCCCTCAGGTGAGGACGCTCTTCTTCGAACATCGCCTGAACCTGGCGCCGTGTGCTGCCATGGACCCGCTTGGAGGCCCATTTCTCCTCCCATTGCTCAAGGAAGGCATTCTGCGCCTCGATCGACTCGAAGCGCCGCCCTTTCAGAGCAGTAGCCTGCGTATGCTGGATCGCATTCTCGACTGTGCCTTTGCGGTCAGGGTCGCGTACCCGTGCCGGATCGGCTACCACCCCATAATGGGCCAGCATGGCCGCATACACCGGGTTGAGCTCGGGTTCATACAGATCAGGCTTGAGGACACCTTCCTTTAAATTGTCCAGCACCACGTACTGGGTCGAGCCACCGAAGTAGCGCCAAGCTTGCTCGTGCAGTTCCGCCCAGACTTGCTGGCTCGACTTCCACACCACGCGCCGGAAGCTATGCCGCGAATGGCGCAGCGTCATCACGAACAACCGCGGCTTGCGGTAGCGGTCTGTGCCAGGCAACCGGGTCGGCGCCCCCTCGCCATAGTCAACCTGCGCCTCCTCGCCGGCCAGGAATTCCAGTCGGTCGAATTGCTTTGGCGCTTGGTGGCGCAAGGACCGAACGAAACGCTTGACGCTTTCGTAGCTGGCGGTGAAGCCGTACTGATCGACGAGATCTTGGTAGATCGCCGTGGCGTTCCGATGCAGTTGCACCTGGGCTCGCACAAACTCCTGGTATGGCGCGCACGCCGACAATTGATGTGCACCAGTTGCCGGTGGTCGGGGTGGGGGAATTTGCGGCTCGGAGCCGGTGGTCACCGTGGGGGAGTTTGCCTGCTGGGCGGCAGCAAATTGCGCTTGATACCCCCGAATCGTCTTGCGATCGACGCCGGTGATCCGGGCGATCTCCCGCTGACCCTTGCCAGCGGCGATTAGCGTAGCGATGGTGGTCTGTATATGTGGCTTCAAGACGTTCACTCCGGCAACCCCTCTGCTTCTTATTCGAGGGGAACAAGGTAACGTCCTGCCTGGCGCTCACATCACTTGCAGCGCCCCTTCAGGTGGGGGAGTTTGAGGTGACCACAGGTGGAGGAGTTTGGCCGACCATCGGGG
>NZ_JBXAHL010000098.1:0-2511 GCF_058795055.1 Cupriavidus sp. GW823-FHT06D04
CGCGTTGATGGGCGTGATCAGCAAGCGCCGCATGCCGTTCCAGTTCTCGATGTACTTGCCGGCGTCTTGCGGCGGGATATCGCCCGGGCGGCTGTCAATCACCGTGCGCAGCGCGCCTTCGTCGGTCTGCTGATGGTACATTTCCAGCCCGAGGGCCTGGCGCACGCGTGACCAGATCCCGTCCACGCCTACCGCCAGGTCGGCGCGCGCGGCGTCGCCGTTGGCGAAGCGCAGTTCGCCGCGCGGCGTGGCGCCGATGATTTCGGCCGACGTGACCACCTTGACGCCCGTGCGCAGGCAGGCGTCGCGCAGCGCATCGAGCAGTTGGCTGCGCTTGACGGTGATCAGGCGCCTTCCAGCGGCGATGGGGGCCGATTCAATGATCTCGCCGCGGTGGTCGCGCTGTTCGAAGAAGCGGCCATGAAAGGCGTCGCGCACGGCGTCGTCGCACGCGCCCAGTGCTTGGAGCACGCGCAGCCCATTTTCCCAGATATAGATGCCCGAGCCGGCAGCGCGCAGCGCCGGTTGGCGTTCGTAGACGGTAACGTCCCAGCCGCGCTGGGCGAGTGCCGCGGCAGTGGCAAGGCCACCCAGGCCGCCGCCGGCGATGATTGCCGACAAAGTATTGTCCATGCTTTCTCCTACAAGGGTTCCTGATCCTGCACGCTCACACGAGCCAGGCGGCGTCGGGACCGGCAGGCGCCGGCGCGGCATCACGCCGGACATACCACTCGCTGTACTGCCCGTCGGGGTCCCGCAGGAACAGGGCACGCTTCCAGGGCACATCGACGACCCGCTCCGGCGTGATCCCGCGCGCACTAAGCGCTTGCAGCGCTGCTTCCAGGGTGGCCTCGGCTTCCAGCTCGAAGGCGGCGTGGTGGTATGCCGCGCTATCGGCGGCGACCAGGACCAGATTGTACGGATACGCAGCCAGGCTCGCGCCCAGGTAAGCGATGCCCTCTGCCTGGCGCACCACCTGTAGGCCGCCGATGCGGGTGTAGAAGTCCAGCATTGCGTCGAAGCGGGCGGTCTGGAGCACGGCGTGGGTGATGCGCCGCGGATGCAGGCTGGCGTCCCCGACGTGCCGCAACACGGGAGCGTCGTCGTAGAGGCCAACGGTGGACGGCTCGGCCGCGTCCGGGTCCCACGTGCTGGTGAGCAGTTCCATCTCGCCGGACAGTACCGAGCGCCAGTCCTTCACCGTGTCGCAGTAGAACTCATTGTAGTTGTGGTCGGGATCGAACAGGTAGACGCTGTGCGCCACCTGGTGGTCGACAGTCAGGTCCAGCGGCACGCCGGCCGCCTTCAGCCGGCGCCAGGCGTCCACCAGCGCTGCTTCGTTCTCCAGTTCCCAAGCCAGGTGGTTCAGGCCGGGCTTCAGGCCGATGGTGCCGGGCAACTGCAGCAGGCCGTTGCGGCCGTAGCGGTCCACGCCACCAGTGGTCTTCATCATGCCAAGGTCGTGCGGCGTGTGGCCCGTGCCGAGGAAAGTAGCTTGCAGGTCCGGCTCCCAGAACTCTACGTTCAGCCCACAGACCGCGCGGTAGAAGTTCTCGGAAATCTCCAGGTCGTCGACCCACAGGTTGACATGGCCAAGGCGGCGCGGGGCGAAAAAGTTGCCGGGCCGGGCCGGCGCAGGGGACGACATCGACGTCATGTCATGGGCTCCTTTGTTTCGTGTGCGTGTTTCGGGCGTGTTGAGGCGAATGGCTTGCCTGCCTGGTTTCGGGCACGGCATGGATTGCCGTGACGACGGGCCACTGGCGGCAGGTGCGAGTGCATCTTATCGACGGGCGGGGCCGCCGCGGACGCGCCACGCCAAATCGTTGCGGGATTCGGATGTCCGTTGCGGTTTCCGGACTGCGACGCCCACCGTGTTGCCCAACAATGCGTTCACCGCCAGCGCCTGGCCCTGATGCCGGCCGACGCGGAACCGCCCAAGGCGGAATGACAGACAGTGAGACGACTAGGGAGCGCCCCATGCTTTGGATGCAGGCAGACCCGGCCCAGCGCCGGAAAATCCGTAACTGGCAGCACTACGCGCTGGCGATCGGCGTGTTGGGCGAACTGTTCCTCGCCGGCGACTGGTACGGCTTCGCGG
The DNA here is from genome assembly GCF_058795055.1 of Cupriavidus sp. GW823-FHT06D04. Taxonomy (NCBI): domain Bacteria; kingdom Pseudomonadati; phylum Pseudomonadota; class Betaproteobacteria; order Burkholderiales; family Burkholderiaceae; genus Cupriavidus; species Cupriavidus sp. GW823-FHT06D04. The sequence continues at coordinate 2,102 of NZ_JBXAHL010000098.1, forward strand.
CCGTGATGACCTTCGTGTCGGAAGCGCTGCACCTGAGCCCGACACAGGCCGGCTTCGTGCAAGGCGCCTTCGCCATCACCTACTGCATCGGCATGCTGTTCTGGTCGCCGTTCGCAAGGCGCTGGTCGGCACGCCGGCTCTTTGCCATCGGCTTGCTGGGAACAGGCGTGTTCATGCTGGCGCAGGCCGGCGCCGACAACTTTGCCGAGCTGGTGGCGGCGCGCCTGCTGATCGGCTTCTTCGACGCGGCAGTTTGGGTCGGCACAATGAAGCTGATCGTCGGCTGGTTCCCGTCGGAACGCCACGGCGCGACCATGGGCATACTGCTGGCGGCCTTCAGCCTGGCGATCACGCTCGACTTCGCCATCGGTATCCCGGTGGCGGCCGCACTCGGCTGGCGCGTGTTCCTG
>NZ_JBXAHL010000099.1:0-2254 GCF_058795055.1 Cupriavidus sp. GW823-FHT06D04
CCCTGTGGCACGCTTACCCGGTTCTGTGCCCGGCACGTGTTGGATTGACCCGTGTTCCCCTTGGTCCCCGCCCTTCGCTCCACCCACTCCGCAGTCGGTCTCCCGGCGTTGTTCGCAGGTTTCTTCGCTGTTGGGTCGGAGGAGGCGCGCTTGCGCGCTGGCCTCCGTCCGCCGCCCAAACTGCACGTGCGGTTTTCCCGCATGCAGCTTTCACGAAGATGCAGCATGCTGAGAGGCAATAGAAGGTATCAATCCGACAAGATTCACCAACCCGAGATCGCCATATAGCCGCGCCTCCGTCATGAGCTTCCAGCCTCGGTTGCGCCAGCGTTTGAATCGATGTGACCATATTCGCCGCACGATCCAGCGGTCGAGCCGGTTGAAGATTCTTCGTACGTGGGAGCGTTTGTAATAGTGCCCCCAGCCCCGCAAGATAGGGTTAAGTCGCGCGATCAGATCGCGCGTCCGAAGCGGGATGCACCGCTTAGTGAGGCGACGAACCTGATCCATCAGCCGCTGGATCGATTTCTCCCGGGGATATGCATACAGCGCCCCGGATCGCGCACCGCTGCGAATCTTCGCGGCAGGTAGCGAGAGTCGCCGCCCGCGCTTGATCTTGTACCCGAGGAACTCGAATCCAAATTGAACATGTACGATTCGAGTCTTCTCTGGATGCAGTTGTACGCCCAGTGCTGTCAGGATTTTCGTCGCCGCCGCGATCGCGGCGTGCGCTTCGGCTCGGGAGGAACAGGTAATCACCCAGTCATCCGCGTACCGCGTAAGCTGATAGCCCCTGCGCCGCATCTCCCGATCAAACGGCGTCAGGAGAATATTGCTCAGCAACGGGGATGCGACCCCACCCTGCGGGGTTCCGCGCTCGCTCGGAAAGAGGCGGCCTTGGCCGAAGCTTCCGGCTTTAAGCATCGCCTTGATCAGCCCCAGCACCCGGCCATCTGCAACGCGCCGGGCAATGAGCGCCAGTAGTTTGTCATGGTCCACTGACCCAAAGAAATCCTTGAGATCAGCGTCTACAATCCATTCCCCACCAGCTTCGATTTCCTTCCAGATCTTGCGCAGAGCGTCGTGTGTCGATCGCCCTCGCCGATACCCGAAGTTGGCATCGTCGAATATCGGTTCAAAGACAGGCTCCAGCCGGTTGAGCAGTGCCTGCTGACATACACGGTCGTAAATCGACGGAATGCCAAGCTTGCGGAACTCTCCCGGCTTGCCCACCTTCGGGATCGAGACCTGCCGGACCGGTTGCGGCTGATAGGTTTGCGCGCGCAATTCCGCCTGCAGGCGACCCAATTGCTGGTCCGCCTGTTCTGCGAAGGCCGCTACGCTAATCCCATCGATACCGCCACTACCCCGGTTGGCCCTTACTCGCTCCCAGGCAACCTCCAGATTCTTCCGTTGATAGACCTTGTCAATCAATGAGTGGACTTTCCTTGCCTCCATCGGGTCGATCCAATCGGACAGTCTCCTCGGACGCGGATGTACGGGTATTTCACTCATGGAACTGATCCTCCTCTGCGCCCTTACTCACTGCCTTCCCGGCTCTTCCCAATCATCTTCGCCGGCTGCCTTCCCCGACCCACTTCCGTCGCCGATCTCTCGGTCACGTGGTTTTTGCCACGCTTCAGGTACTACTCAGCCGTCCGACTACTGACACAGCACCGCTCGCCACTTCGCTCCTCGCTTATAGGCTCACTTCCCGCGGTGCCACCCGCGGACTGTGCCAGTTCTCCTGAGGTCACACGCTGTTCTTCCGTACCGTGCCGCCCGCAAACACCTTGGTGCAGTGGGTGAATGAGAACGCCTTCGCCTCCATAGTGCAGGCTCGACCTTGCCCCACCTTTGGCCGACCGGTTCGTCATTGGGGCAGCCCCCTCGACTACGGCCCGGTACTTCTCCTCATGCCCTTCGGATTCCACCTCGCGATGGACACCCTGCCCTCCGGAGTACTGCGAGCTGGTGGCTCCAGGTCAGCCTTGGCCGTGTCCGGCTTTCGCCTGCGTGCCCGTTTAGGCTTCTCCATACCTTTCCACCTCTCCCCGGCCAGCGAGGCATTACCCCCGCTTTCGGATATAGCGCCCCTCATCCGAGCGCCAGAGGGACTTCAACCCTCCTGAACAACGCGCTGCTCAGCGCACACTACGGCGGAGTCTGACTTCTCCCGTCCGTTCATCATCGGCTACGGCTCCTCGCCTTCCCGATGCGGACCAGCCCATGCTGCGACTGGCCAGACGCGAGA
>NZ_JBXAHL010000100.1:0-1879 GCF_058795055.1 Cupriavidus sp. GW823-FHT06D04
AATCGAGTAGGGTGAGGGGTCACCCCCTCAGCCCTCTCACACCACCGTACGTGCGGTTCCGCATACGGCGGTTCATGAACGAGACTGCAAGCGCCGCTGGGCATCCAGCAGCGAGATCAGCCCCATGGCGTCGAAGTAGCGCTTCGGGAAGGCTGCGCCCATGTGGCTAGCCCCGGCATTCCACCATGGGCCATGCCCATTGCGGGCCGAGTGCCACGCGCGATCCTCCGCTAAGCCCTGCCGACGCAGCATCACAGTGCGGGTAGCGCGGCTCTTGGCCTGCCGCCATATCAGGCGGCGCAGCCGCCGCCTCAGCCACCCGTCCAGCGTCTCCAACACGCCTTTCGCTTCCGTGTACTGGAAGTACCCGATCCACCCGCGCAGCACCGGATTCAGCGCCGCTATTGTGTGAGTCAGGCTCCTCCCGCGTCCCTTGCGCATCAGCTCCTTGATTCGCCCAGTCAGCCTTTGCAGACTTTCCGGTGCAATACGCAGCTTTGCCTGACGATGTGCTGTCACGCTGTAGCCCAGGAACTTGCGCGCCCACGGGCGCCCGCACGTGCTCTTGCCCTCGTTGACTTGCAGTTTCAGCCGTTCCGCGAGGAACGCTGTCATGCGCGCCAATAGCTGTTGCCCTGCCACCTTGCTTCGGACGTAGATGTTGCAGTCGTCCGCGTAACGACAGAACGCCAGACCCCGCTTCTCCAGTTCACGGTCCCAATCCGTCAGCAGAATGTTCGACAGCAACGGCGACAGCGGCCCGCCCTGCGGCGTGCCTTGCCTCCTTGCCTCGACCACCCCGCCACGCATCAGCCCCGCTTCCAGATACCGCCGGATCAGCTTGAGCACTCGGGGGTCCTTCACTTGTCGCGCCACCTTCGACATCAGGATGTCGTGGTTGACCCGGTCGAAGAACTTCTCCAAGTCGATGTCCACCACCCAGCGCCGGCCTTCCTGCACGTACCGCTGTGCCTGCAAGACCGCCTGCTGAGCGCTGCGCCCAGGCCTGAAGCCGTAGCTCGACTCGGAGAACCCCGGTTCGTAGATCGGTTGAAGAACTTGCAGCAGCGCCTGCTGGATCAGCCTGTCCACCACCGTCGGGATGCCCAGTGTCCTCACCCCGCCCGCAGGCTTGGGAATGTCCACCGCACGCACCGCCTGCGGGATGTACTGGCCGACCAGCAGCGCCGCTTTGACGCTCGGCCAGTGCACCTTCAGCCAGTCGCGCAACGCCGTCACTTCCAAGGCATCCACCCCGGCCGCGCCACCGTTGCTGACCACCTTCCGGTACGCCAGCCACATGTTGCCCTTCTCGACCACCGCTTCCATCAGCGATGGCGCCTGCGCTTTCGTTTGCCCGACAGCCGCCGTGCCAGCCTCCGCACCCCCATCGGCCCCAGGCAGGTTCCGCCCGCCTTCCTCCGCTGTGGGCTGCACTCGTTCGTGCATTTGGGCTTCGTCGGTTCGCATCGAGGTCTGTCGTCCTAATCGCGCTCGTTCATGTTCGGCCCTTCAGTGCCAACCGCGCACCTAGTATGGCCTCTGCTGACTTCTGCACCGCCATCCCAACACCTCTCGACGTCGGTAGCACCATGGCAGCGATGCAGATCTCCCCGGGTATGACGCACTCACCTTCACGCTTATGCCTGTCGGATTTACGCCGTATCGTTCCGTGCAAGTACTGGGCTTTGGCAATTTGGGCTACCTCACCCCGATACGTCGCCTCGTATCCGCTTCCTGTTCGTCAGGCCAGCGCTTTGCCTCGGACTTCCTTCAGACTCCCGGTCGCCCGGGAAACCCTTGTCTCTGGCTAACACTTCCCCTTGCCGGGCGTGTAGGGGACTCCCACCCCCAAGTCAGTGCGCCCTGCCGGGCGCAC
>NZ_JBXAHL010000101.1:0-1879 GCF_058795055.1 Cupriavidus sp. GW823-FHT06D04
GCTAGCCCTACCTTCGCAAGCTCGGCGTTGTTCCGCGGCGGCACCGAGTCGGAATGCCGCGTAGATACTGGATTTCGCTTGATTCTTTGGCTCGAGAATGCTACATGAAAGAACATGCATATCTTCGAACGAGAAGTCAACGGCCATCGCTACCGTATTGCCGCGCAGTCGGTGTGGGACGCGGAGCGGGGCCGTTCCGTCGCGCGCCAAGTCGTGCTGGGACCGGCCGAGCCGCCGCGAGTTGCGGATCTGAGCGCGACCCAGACGGTGGGTACGCGCGGGGTCGGCGACGTCGGAGCCTTGATCTGGGTGGCCGAGCAACTGGACTTGGTCGGGCGGATTGATCGCGCGTGCGCGGGGGTTGGCGCCAAGGATGGCCCGTCGGTGGGTGAGTTGGCGGTGGCTGTGGCGATTCAGCGTGCGTGTGCGCCGGGACCCAAGTGCGAGCTGGGTGATTTTCTGGACGCGAGTTTGCCGCGGCTGTCGTGTTTGCCGGGGTCCGCGTTCACCGGTCAGGCCTTTCATCGCGTCGCGCAGCAGGTGACCGATGAGCAGTTGGAGCAGGCTCAAGTGGCCATCGCGAAGGCCGCGGTGGCCCGCTTCGAGCTGTCCGCCGACGTGCTCGCGTTCGATACGACGAACTTCGATACCCACATCGACACGCAGACGCCCGGCGAACTGGCGCGGCGAGGCCACGCCAAGAGCAAGAGAAGCGACCTGCGTGTCGTAGGGCTTGGCGTCCTGGTCAGCGAGACCGGGCATGTGCCGCTGTTGTATCGGACGTATCCCGGCAACGGCTCGGACCAGGCCGTGCTTGCGGCGTGCCTGGGTGGGTTGGCGCAGTTGCACGAGGCACTCGACAGCGGTGAGGGCCGCGAGCGGCCGGCGCAGCGCACGGTGGTACGAGACGGCGGGTTTTGGAGCCCGCAACTGGAACTCGATCTCGATGCTGCCGGCTACTACAGCCTCATCTCGTTGCCACTGGGACACAAGGCCGCGGAGGAGGCGCTGCGGATGGCGGCGCAGCGCGGTGCGATGAAGCCGCTGTCGGGCAAGCTCAGCGACGTGCGGGCGGCGCGAGTTCGGACCACCGTGGGCGAGTTGGATCGCACGCTCGTCGTGGTGGAGAGCCAGGAGTTGCTGGCGGGCCAGAAACGCGGGATCGCGGGGGCACTGGGCAAAGCGAAAGTGGAACTGAGCACGCTGGAGGGGTTGGTCGAAAAGGGCCGCATCACGCGCAGCCGGCTGGAGCTGCGGGTCAAGAAGGCACTCGCTCGGGAACACCTGTCGAGCTTCGTCGTGACCACCATCGCCGGCAGCGAAGCGGCACCGACCTTGCATTGGCACGTCGATGCCACGTTGCGCCGCGAACTGGAGAGAACGCGGCTGGGCAGGCGGGTGCTGTGTACGGATCGGCACAACTGGAGCACCGGGCGAATCGTTTCCGCCTTCCGAGGACAGTGGAACGTCGAGGAGCTGTTCCGCAGGGCGAAGAAAGGCGGCGTGGTTCCCTGGGGACCTTCACACCAGTGGGCCGATGGATCGTTGCGTCTGCATACCTTCGCGACCGTGCTTGGCCTGATGCTCGTGAGCTTGGCGCGGATGGCGCTGAGGACCGACGCATCGGCGCGCCGGATGATGGAAGGACTTGCCGAGATCAAGGTGACGCTGGTGAAGACGAAGACCGGGACAGCGGGACGACGGCCAACGGCGATGCTGGCACCGGACCTCACGTCCGAGCAGCGCCGCGCCGTGAAGGTCTTCGAGCTGCAGAGGTGGGCACCAATATTGTTTCATGTATGACTTCCGAGCCCATTCAGTCATGATTTACAGCCTAAGAGCGCCGATCCGGCGCCTTGCTTTGCGAAAGTAGGGCTAG
>NZ_JBXAHL010000102.1:0-1700 GCF_058795055.1 Cupriavidus sp. GW823-FHT06D04
TTGTCCAGGCAAAGTTGAAATGTCCGGTCGCCGGCAAAGCTAAAATGTCCGGAGAGTCCTCAACTTGCTTGTTCAGTTTTCTGGATTTCCCGTAGGGCGGTGGTGCTGGCCTGACACGATTGAATCCAACTCAGGGTGAAGCTGTCATGCCGGCCGAGCGGATTTGAATTCCAGTAGCAAGCTGAGTTCAGTTCTCGGTTCCGTTAAGCGGCCACGGCTGCTGCTGTAAGCGTTGCAGAGCTTCCAACATATCGTTCTGGCCCAGCGACCGCTGGGACTTCTTGCCGGGCGGCCGTCCACGCTTGCGGGGAACCCCCTCCGTTCCAGGCACGGATAGTGACCGCGTATTGTCGCGCTTCTCCTGAACGTATTGCGCTATCTGCAACACAGCTCCGAGCCGCTTATTGTCCACGATCGCGCCTTGATCGATCTCAGATAGCCGGTCGTAGATGGTATAGGGCAGGGCAGCGCCGTTCGCGCGTGGCTCGATCCTGCCATCCGGATAGTGATAGACATCGATATAGCGACCGGCCAGCTTCCTATGCTCGGGCGTATCCGTCAGCAGGTAGAGCATCTTGTCGTACTGGATCGTCAGGCTTTTGGATACGCAGCGCGGTTCGCGCCAGGTGAAGATCAGGTCCAGGTTCTCATCCGGTCGCAGCGGACGATGGGCGTCATGGCTGTTGCGCGGTGCCTTGGCGAAGCGCGCGTTATAGTCCGCGATGAATTCGGGCATGAAGGCGTTTGCGGCGTCCATGGTGCTGATATGGCGAAGGCGCAGTTCCTTGACCAAGCGGTCCTGCAGGGTCTGGTGGGCCCGTTCGACGCGGCCCTTGGCCTGGCTGCTGTTGGCGCAGATGCCCTCAATGTTCAGCTCAAATAAGGCCCGGGCAAACTGGGTATGGCCGTCGCCGCCGGTCGCGTTCGGCTTGTTGACGCGGAACACGCTCGCCTTGTCACTGTAAAACGCCACCGGCTTGCCGTGGCACTCCAGATAGGCCCGCGTCGCCGCAAAGTATGTGAACGTGGATTCCGAATGAGTGAAGCGCAGTTCCATGATCTGGCTGGTGGCGTCGTCGACGTAAACCAGTAGGGTGCAGGCTGGGGCGCGCTCCTCAAACCAGCGGTGATCGCTGCCGTCGATCTGGATCAGTTCGCCATAGCAGGCGCGCCGGTTACGAGGCTGGTAGACCTTCGGCGGCCGCTGTTTGCGCGGCACCCACAGTCCGGCCACCGTCATCAGCCGGCGAATCGTTTCCTTGGACAGCTTCAGCCCATGACGCTCGTGTAACTTCTCGGCGGCCAGGGTCGGGCCAAAGTCGGCGTAATGCTCGCGGATCAGGTCAAGCGCTGCGGCCTCACGATCGGCCGATAGGCGGTTGTTGGCGGGCCGGCCGCGCTTGCGGGAGACCAGCCCAGACGGTCCTTCCTGCCGATAGCGCTCCAGCAACCGCCGGAACTGCCGGTCGGTGATCTGCAACCGTTCGGCGGCCACGCCCGCCCGCAACTGACCATCCACGACCGCCTGGACGGTCTTGAGCCTGTCTAACTCTCGCATGCTTACTGTAATGACGTCGGATTTAGCCATCGCCTGGCGTTCTCCATTGCATTCAACCGGGCAGGCTAAATACCACGAAGAGCGCCTCAGGCGGACATTTCTGCTTTGCTAGAACCGGACATTACTGCTTTGCCGCTACACC
>NZ_JBXAHL010000103.1:0-1658 GCF_058795055.1 Cupriavidus sp. GW823-FHT06D04
CCCCCGGCGTCAGAATTGTTGTCGTGTCACCTGATTTCGATTGACCCAGTCTGGGGGCGGTAGAGTCAGAGTGAATGAGAGCCTATTCAGCAGAGAGAAAGGAAGCGCTGTTGCGTCGCATGATGCCCCCCGAGAACGCGTTGGTGTCGGCGTTGGCAAGGGAGACGGGAGTTGCGGAGCAGACGTTGTATGCTTGGCGTCGACAGATGAAAGCGCAAGGAGTCCCGGTGCCGGGAGATGGAAAGAACCCCGAGGCGTGGTCCTCGGAGGACAAGTTTGCGGTGGTACTGGAAACCGCGCCGCTCAATGAAGCGGAATTGGCGGAGTATTGCCGCCGCAAGGGTCTTTACGCGGAGCAGATCGCTGCCTGGCGGGAGGCCTGTCGCTCGGCCAATGCCAACGCCGGTGAACAGGCGCGAGAACAACGACTTCAGTCCAAGGGTGACAAGAAGCGCATCCAGCAGCTTGAGAAGGAATTACAGCGAAAGGAGAAGGCGCTGGCGGAGGCGGCCGCATTGCTCATCCTGAGAAAAAAAGCCCAGGCGATTTGGGGAGAAAAAGAGGACGACTGATCAACGTCCCAGATCGCCGATTGTGTATATCGTTGATTCGTGAGGCAGAACGCTCTGGCTGCCGACTGGCACAGGCTTGCGACGAGTTGGGTCTGAGCTTGCGCACCTTCCAGCGCTGGGTTCGAGAAGGCGACGAGGTGGTCGCAGATGCTCGCACCACCACTGTGCGGCCAGCGCCAGCCAACAAGCTAAGCAAGGCGGAACGCCAGCAGATTCTTGCGGTGGCCAACAGCGTGGAGTTTGCCAGTTTGCCGCCCAGCCAGATCGTACCGACGCTGGCGGACCGCGGCCAGTACGTGGCCTCGGAGTCGAGCTTCTATCGTGTCTTGCGTAGCGCGTCGCAGCAGCATCACCGCGGTCGTGCGCGCAAGCCCTCGGCGCGGGTGGTGACCAGCCATTGCGCCACCGGACCCAATCAGGTGTGGAGCTGGGACATTACCTGGATGCCGGCAGCAATCAAGGGCCAGTATTACTACTGGTACATGATGCTGGACGTGTTCAGCCGCAAGATCGTCGGTCATGAAGTGCATCGGGCGGAGTCGGCGGAGTTGGCGGCGTTGCTCATGCGGCGAGCCAGTTTGGCCGAAGGTCTGGCTGGACGTCCTCTGGTTCTGCACTCGGATAACGGCAGTCCAATGAAGGGCGCGACGATGCTCGCCACCCTGGAAAACCTGGGGGTGGTCGCTTCGTTCAGCCGGCCGCGCGTGAGCAATGACAACCCCTACGCCGAGTCGCTGTTCCGGACCTGCAAGTATCGGCCGGACTACCCGCGCCAAGCATTCGGCAGCGTGGACGAGGCGCGTGCATGGACGCAGCGATTTGTGCGTTGGTACAACCACGAGCACAAGCATAGTGGGCTGAAATTCGTGACACCGGCGCAGCGCCACGGTGGCGTAGCCGCGGCGGTGCTGGCGCACCGTGAAGCAGTCTATGCTGAGGCTAAGGCCAGAACGCCCAAGCGTTGGTCCGGGCCGACACGGAACTGGAGTTTGGCAGACGAAGTCTGGCTCAATCCGGAACGGATTGAGCCAGCAGAACTAAAGCAGGTTGCGTGAGGTGACGTGACAACTACGTTGACAATCGCCG
>NZ_JBXAHL010000104.1:0-1436 GCF_058795055.1 Cupriavidus sp. GW823-FHT06D04
CATCTCCTTATACAGAAGTAGTACCGCGTCCGCAGCGGGGCATGGAGCATGCGGCCGCGGAAATTTCGAGGTAAGGGGTTGTTAACTTCGCCAGACTCGCGTTTACTCTCGGATTTTCGAGCAGCAATGGGCAACGACGAGTCGGGGGCATGGGTGGACGAGGAATTCGAGAGTCTGGATCTTGGTGATCCGCGGCGGGATCGGCGCGCCAAGGAATTGCTCAAGCGGTTTGCGGCCCTGCCTACGGCGAGCATTCCCGGTGCGTGCGATGACTGGTCGCAAACCATTGGGGCGTATCGGTTTCTCGGCAATGAGCAGATCGATTGGCGGGACGTGATGCAGCCGCATTGGGAGCGCACGGCGGAAAGAGTCGCGCAGTTTCCGGTGGTGCTGTGCATCGCTGATACTACCGAGCTGAACTTCAATGGCCAGGAAATGGAGGGGCTGGGGCCGCTGAGCTACGAAGCCCAGCGGGGCATGTTTTTGCATCCGACCTACGCGGTGACGCCTGAGCGTGAACCGCTGGGGGTGATCGATGCCTGGATGTGGGCTCGGGAATCGAAGGACGCCGACGGCAACCGCGGCGGGATCAAGGAAAGCGTACGCTGGATTGAAGGGTATGAACGCGTTGCGGAGCAAGCCGCGCTATTGCCCCGGACACGGCTGGTGTATGTGACGGACCGCGAGGGTGATATTGCCGAGTTGATGGCGCGCGCCCAGGAACTTGGCCAACCGGCCGACTGGCTGATCCGCAGCCAACACAACCGCAACCTTGCTGAGGGCGGCAAGTTGTGGGATGGCGTCGACGCCAGCCTGGTACTCGGGGAAATCACCTTTATCTTGCCAGGGCGTGCAGGCCAGAAGGCGCGCGAGGTCAAACAGGAGCTACGCGCAAAACGTATGAGGCTGCCCGGTCTGGATGGCCCTGCGCTCACCTGTGTAGAGGCCAGGGAGATCGGAGCGCCTGCAGGCGTCAAGCCAGTGGTTTGGCGGCTGTTGACGAACCGAGAAGCGCAGGACGCCGATGCTGTCATCGAGCTCGTCGACTGGTACCGAGCCCGATGGGAAGTGGAGATGTTCTTCCATGTCCTGAAGACCGGCTGCAAGGTCGAAGCGCTACAGCTATCGCACATGGATCGTGTGGAGCGGGCGTTGGCGTTGTATATGGTGGTGGCGTGGCGCATTGCCCGCCTGATGCGGTTGGGTAGAACCTGCCCGGATCTGGATGCGTCCCTGTTCTTCGATGCCGACGAGATTCGGGGGGCATACGTGCTCGCCAAGAAAGCTCGCCCGAAGACACCGGTCACCCTCAATCAGATGATTCGGTTGGTTGCTTCCCTGGGTGGGTTCCTTGGGCGCAAGAGCGATGGCGAGCCCGGCGCCAAGACGATCTGGATCGGCATGCAGCGAACCATGGACGCCGCGCTCACCATTCA
>NZ_JBXAHL010000105.1:0-1332 GCF_058795055.1 Cupriavidus sp. GW823-FHT06D04
CAGGCTGCTGAAGTACTAGCCGCGTAAAAAGCGAAGCTTCCCTCTACAAGCCTGAGGGGCTCGCTATTTTTCACAATCCGGAAGCGCGGCGTCACTTCACCGACTTTTTCGTTGATTTGACGACCGTTTCGGGCCTCATCACCACGATTACTGCAACTGTGGGCGGATTTGTCCCAGCGAGCGCATGCGCACGAGGTTGTAGGCGGCCATACTCAGCACAAACATTTGGTCGACCTTCTTTCGACCGCGCACCATTACCTGGCGCATGCGCCCAACGGTCTTGGCCCATCCAAAGCCTTGTTCAATCAGCTTGCGCTTTTGCTGTGAGATGGCATAACCCTTGGTGCCTGCAATGGCGTCGGGAACGGCCGAGCGCCGGCCGGAGGTGTTTTGTGCGACGTGCGGCGTCACCTTCATCTCCAGGCAGGCTTGAATGAACTCGTGCGCGTCGTAGCCCTTGTCCGCACCCACGGTGACTTCCACATTCAGGTCCTCAATCACCTGCCTGGCATCGTTAAGCATGACCTTCGCGGCCTCGCGCTCGGCGTGTCCGTCCGCATTGGTCACCATGGCGCTGACCACCAGGCCGTGGCGGTTGTCGCTCAAGGTATGACCCATGTAGCGCAGTTCACTGGCGGTTTTGCCCTTGCGATACAGCCTGGCATCGGGATCGGTTTTGGACTCGTGCGTCTCGTTGCTGCGCTTTTCACCCTTGAAGTCAGCACCGTCGTTATCGTCTTTGTCGTCGCCATCCTTGCGTACAAAGCTCTTGTGGCCAGCCCACGCCTTAATCAACGTGCCGTCGACGCTGAAGTGCTCGCCCGACAGCCAGTCCTTCTTCTGCGCGATGGCCAGCACTTCGTTGAAGAAGTCGATCACGGCATCGTGCTTGATCAGCCGTTCCCGGTTCTTGCTGAAGACGCTGGGCACCCAGACCACATCATCCATCGCCAGGCCAATGAACCAGCGATACAGCAAGTTGTAGTGCGTCTGTTCCATGAGCTGGCGCTCCGACCGGACGCTGTAGAGCACCTGCAGCAGCATGGCCCGCAGCAACTTCTCCGGCGCGATGCTGGGCCGGCCACCCTTGATATCGGCCTCGTACATTTGCGCGAACAGCCGATCCATCTTCGCCAGCGCCTGGTTCGCCATGGTGCGGATCGAGCGCAGCGGGTGGGACTTCGGCACGAAATCATCCAGCCTCCGCATCGTGAACAAACTTTCGGTGAAGGTGTCAGCGCCGCGCATGAATGTGGGGTTGTATGGAGTCCTCAGATTAACGCTTCAGCTAGTCGTCGCGCGGACATCCGCTGCCGGTATTTCAGCAGCCTG
>NZ_JBXAHL010000106.1:0-1312 GCF_058795055.1 Cupriavidus sp. GW823-FHT06D04
AGGAAGTTTGATCGTCGGTCGACTAGCCCCAACCTCCCAAAGGGACTTGACAAACCACTGCTCATAGAAGGAGGAGATGAATGAAAACCAGAAGCACCGTGATGGCCTTGATGCTGGGCTGCCCGCTAGCGGCCGCCGCGCAATCGTCCGTCACGCTGTATGGCGTGGCGGACGTCAACGTCGAATACGTGAACCGCGTCGGCGCTGTGCCCGTTGCCACTAACGGCTTCAACCCAGGGCCGGGCGACAAGGTGTTCCGGATGGCGTCGGGCGGGCTGTCCGGGTCGCGCTGGGGCCTGCGCGGCGCGGAAGATCTTGGTGCGGGATGGCAGGCGTCGTTCGTGCTGGAAAGCGGTTTCAGCCTGGACAACGGCACCATGCAGCAGAGCGGTCGCCTGTTCGGCCGCCAGGCCTTTGTCGCCCTGCAGCACGCCGGCATCGGCCAGCTCAGCCTGGGCCGCCAGTACACGTCGATCTTTGAAGCGCTGGCGAACTTCTCGCCTACCGCCTACGCCACGCAATATGAACCGGTGGTGCTGCAGGCGGGCGCCAATTTCCGCGAGGACAACACGGTCAAGTACACCGGCCAGTTCGGCCCGCTGACGGCGCGGGCGCACTGGTCGTTCGGCGCCGGGCTGGCGCTGCCGCAGACTGTTGGTATTGCCACCCCGATCGGCGGCAATGGCGAAGTGCCCGGACAGTTCCGGCGCGACACCGCCTACGGGGCCTCGCTGGCGTATGCCACCGGGCCGTTCGGCGCCACCATCGGCTATGACCAGTGGAACCCCACCATCGGCACCAGCAATGGCACCGTGCGCAAGGCCGTCGTGGCGGCCAGCTACGCCTTTGGCCCGGCCAAGATCATGGGTGGCTATCGCTGGGGTCAGAACAAGAATGCCGCCGACGTGGTGATCCAGCGGGACGACTACTACTGGATCGGCGCCAACTATCAGGTCACCCCGGCCGTGGGGCTGACGCTGGAGTACAACTACGACAATGTCAGGAGCCTGTTTGGCAATACGGAAGTGGCCAATCCGTGGCAGGTTGCCTTTGTCGCCAACTATGCGTTTTCGCGGCGCACGGATGTGTACCTGTCGACGGCCTATGCTCGCAATGCCGGCCTGATGCTGGAGTCGCTTGCCACGGTCTATGCCAACAGCCTGTCGCTGGGCAACAGCTATGCCGCGGCCAACGGGCAGCGCAGCATGGTTGGCGTGGCTTTGGGGATGCGGCACAAGTTCTGAGTGCGCCGGGAGACCGGCAAGGAGTAGGTGGTGAAAGTCCACTACGATGAAGGAATAGCGAACCACAT
>NZ_JBXAHL010000107.1:0-1244 GCF_058795055.1 Cupriavidus sp. GW823-FHT06D04
CCTTCTATGAGCAGTGGTTTGTCAAGTCCCTTTGGGAGGTTGGGGCTAGTCGACCGACGATCAAACTTCCTACGTGCGGCATAGTCTGAAGCCGTTTGTGCGCGCGTCAGACGTGACGTCTGACCACCTTCTATCCGCCGGCGCTTGGCCGGCCTCGTCCTGCATGCGCATTACGCCGGAATCATCAACCAGGAGACATGCCCCATCTTGGTAAATCGGTTGCATCAGCAACCCGGGAGGAGAACGGGCATGTTCACCTCAGACCGTTTGTGCTTGCGTAGTTGCCCTGACCGACCGTTACCTCCTTCCTGCAAAACTTTTTTTGGGAGCCTACGCTGACTTCAGCCGTGCGCCTTCGGGAATCTCACCGTCTTTCAGATAGCGCCACAGCGCAATGGCGAGTCGCCGTGCGACTGCAACGATCGCGATGCGCCGGGCCCGCCGGTTTGGTCCCGTGCTCTGGGTGCGCGCGTTGAACCAGCGCGTGAGTGCACTGTCGGGTTGGTGGCGCAGCCAGCACCATGCCATCTCGACCAGTAACGCGCGCACTCGTCGGTTGCCCTGTTTGCTGATGCCCTGGTCGACCTGGCTCTCGCCGCTGTCGTAGGGCTGGGGCACCAGACCGGTACAGGCACCAACTTGGCGCCGGTTGCTGAAGTCCCTCCAGAACAGTTCGAGCGCGAGGCGCGACGCGCCCACTTCGCCAATCCCTTTCAGGCGCGCCAGGTCATCGCGTCGCTTGCGCGCGGGTGCGGGCAGGCTTGCCTGCCGCGTCTTCTCCAGCGCCGCGAGTTGCTGTTGTGCCAGCGCCAGCCGTTCGCACTCGCGCAGCAGCCGCTCGCGCATTTCGGGCGGCAACGGCGCGCCGTCGTGACACTTCACCTCGTCACGGGCGAGCCGGCCGGCGAAGTGCTTGTGATCCACCTCATCCCAGCAGCCGAACGTGGCCAGCAGTTTGCGCATGCGGTCGCGGTGCTGCAGCACTTCCTTCTGCAGTTGCCCGCGATCGCGCATCAGGTGCCGCGACGCTTCGTCCTGCGGCGATGGCGCGTGAACCACGTGCATGCGGTCGCGCTCGCCGCGTAGCCATGCGCGCAGGTTGATCACCAGCTTGATGACATCGAGCCGGTCGGTCTTCGCGCGCCGCTTGTGGCGTTCAACCGGAATGCTGGCCGGATCGATGACGTAGCACTTGATGCCGTGCGCCTGAAGCGCGCGACAGATCCAGAACCCGTCCTGGCCGG
>NZ_JBXAHL010000108.1:0-1232 GCF_058795055.1 Cupriavidus sp. GW823-FHT06D04
GCGAGATCATGAGCAAACGTCTTAAGCGAGCAGTCTTTCTGGAGCATTTTGCTAATCGCGAACCTTGCTTAATCGGCATGGAAGCCTGCGGCGGCTCGCAGCACTGGGCGCGGCGCCTTGTCGCAATGGGGCACCAAGTCAAGCTGATGCCCGCCAAATTCGTCAAGGCCTTCAACATTGGCAACAAGAACGACCCGGCCGATGCGCGTGCAATCTGGCTAGCGGTGCAGCAGCCCGGAAAGTCGGTGGCCGTGAAAACTGAAGGGCAGCAGGCCGTGCTGGCACTGCACCGCATGCGGCAACAACTGGTCAAGTTCCGCACGATGCAGATCAACAATCTGCGAGGTCTGCTGACTGAGTATGGCGAAGTGATGGGCCTGGGCCGCACTGCGCTAGACAAGGCGATGCCCCTTGTGCTGGCACGGGTCGCCGATCGCTTGCCGGCCGTGCTAATCGACACGCTGCGAGAGCAGTGGAACGGTCTGGGGAAGCTCGACGAGCAGATCGCCGGGATCGAGCGACGGCTGCGACAATGGATGCGAGAGGATAAGGCTGTCAAGGCGATTATCGACATCCCCGGCATCGGCGTGCTGACAGCGACCGCAGCCGTGGCAACGATGGGAGACCCCAAGTCATTCAGATCGGGGCGCGAGTTTGCAGCTTGGCTCGGTTTGGTACCCAGACAAACGGGTTCCGGCGGCAAGGTGCTCTTGCTGGGGATCAGTAAGAGAGGGGATACGTATCTGCGCACGCTGTTGATTCACGGCGCTCGCGGTGTGTTGTACAACGCGAAGGATCCCGGGCAATGGGTCGAGCGCATCGGAAAACGACGACCACCGAACGTTGTACTCGTAGCCTTGGCCAACAAGATGGCTCGCACAATTTGGGCGATCCTTGCCCATGATCGGCACTACGAGAAGGATTTCGTAAGCGTGAAACCCACATGAAGGGCGTGCGCCGAGCGGAACACATTAACCGTCTGCATCGGGAGGGACATGTCGAAGCGGTTGCGTTGGCGATTGAGTGTGATGACTAATCAGGTCGGACCGTGACTTGCTAAACCTGTATATGACAAAGAGCTTCGAGCTCTTACGGGAAATGAGGTGCGAGTCAGCGAATTTCATCGGGGCCCGCAGCCTATCAGGGCTGCAATCAGGTCGGATATAAAGCCGCAACCCAACCTAGTCAGGTCAGAGCGCACAAAAACCTCGCAAACGGGAGGCGTTCATATA
>NZ_JBXAHL010000110.1:0-1027 GCF_058795055.1 Cupriavidus sp. GW823-FHT06D04
CGTATGCGGTGAAAATCGCACGTACGGTTCTTTGGGGAGGGGGCGGCGGCGACGCTGCTCTCTTACCCGCTAAAGA
The DNA here is from genome assembly GCF_058795055.1 of Cupriavidus sp. GW823-FHT06D04. Classification (NCBI taxonomy): domain Bacteria; kingdom Pseudomonadati; phylum Pseudomonadota; class Betaproteobacteria; order Burkholderiales; family Burkholderiaceae; genus Cupriavidus; species Cupriavidus sp. GW823-FHT06D04. The sequence continues at coordinate 77 of NZ_JBXAHL010000110.1, forward strand.
CGGCTCCGCGCGCCGGAGGGTGTTCCAGCAGATCAGGCAGCAGCCGAGTTTGAGGAATGCTTCGTGAATGTCGCCACGACGTTCGAAGCGGATACGAAGACGGCGGAAATGACGCAACCAGGCATGTGTACGCTCGACGACCCAGCGGTACTTTCCCAGACCACTGCCGTTTGCAGTGCCGCGCTTGGCGAGCACAGGCGTGATGCCACGTTCGCGCAATTCCTGCCGATGCCGCTCGGAATCGAGCCTCGATCGGCATAGATGGCTTCAGGTTTTTGCAGGGGGCGTCCGCGCACGCCTCGGATCGGCGCAATGGCATCGACCAGCGGCAGCAGTTGCGTGACGTCATTGCAGTTTGCGCCGGTCAAGATCGCCGCGACGGGGATGCCATTGGCGTCCGTGGCGATGTGCTGCTTGGAACCTGGTCGCGCGCGATCGGTGGGGTTCGGGCCTGTTTTCGCCCGCCCCAACCGCACGAATGGATGATGAGTCGACGACCACTCGCGAGAAGTCGATCTGATCTGCGGCGCGCAACTTCGCGAGTAGCAGCTCGTGCAACTTCTCCCAAACGCCAGCCTCCTGCCAGTCGCGCAAACGCCTCCAGCAGGTCACGCCAGAGCCGCAGCCCATTTCTGCTGGCAGGTCGCGCCAACGGATGCCGGTTCTGAGCACCAAAACGATGCCGGTAAGCGCAGCGCGATCCGACACCGGCCTGCGTCCTGGGTACTTCCATCGCCTCGGCTTGGATGCCGGCAGCAGTGGCTCGATCTCTGCCCATAGTTCGTCGCTTACGATCGGCTTACCCATCTCCTTGGCCCCATTTGTCAAGACGCGCAAGGTTAACAGGATGCCGAGAAAGTTAACAGCCCCTCAGGGTCTTTAGCGGGTAAGAGAGCAGCGTCGCCGCCGCCCCCTCCCCAAAGAACCGTACGTGCGATTTTCACCGCATAC
>NZ_JBXAHL010000111.1:0-933 GCF_058795055.1 Cupriavidus sp. GW823-FHT06D04
GTCTTTAGCGGGTAAGAGAGCAGCGTCGCCGCCGCCCCCTCCCCAAAGAACCGTACGTGCGATTTTCACCGCATACGGCTCAAGCACAGCGTGAAGTACCGTTGCACGCGATACCGGTCTTGCCATCCTGCACAAGTCCTTCGCATTCGTCATATCGTTGGTTCCTCTCACGGATGAGATGAGGGCGCTGAACCGCAACAAGGCAGCCTCTTCCAAGCTTCCCTACATCGAACCTCAAATACAGGTCTGCGACAGCCGCACTTCGCGGAAGTCTGCACCTTTTCAGGTCAGGGCAAATCTTGAACCCCTATATGAGCCATTACGGCTCACCATTCGCTTTCTCCGCGTTCTCATACCCGCTCCCCCAACAGCTCCTCTCGCGAGTCACCTGCCGTTGCCCCGATACACTGAAGTCACGGCGAAGGATCGGGCTTACCACGTTCCCACTCTTGCCGACCCGTCATTGCGACGAGCCTGTCCGGTTAGCACCTGTCTATTCCCCGATGGCGCCTTGACGACGTGCCTCCATTTCAAAGGGAAGCAACCGGCCATTTACCGTTTTGGTCAGAGCCTGTCAGCAGCTTTGGCTCTTCGAGACTAACGAGGATTCCAACGACAGTTCACTTACGTTGTGCATACGGAACTTGCCTAGCCTTCACACCGCGCGGCTGCTGGCAGTGTCGGCCGATCTTGTCGCCAGGATGGTCCGTCTGTCGAGAAGTACATTGTCCCCGGAGCTTCACACCCGACGGTTACCCATCGCGCATGTCCAGGTAGGCAACTGCTGGTCGCACAGCAGGTCACAGCTTCTACTTCCAATACTCAGATTCTTGTCGAATGTGACAAGGCAAGAATGAGCTTTGCCATCCCTACATCATGCCGCTTGACGCGCGGCGGACGGCGACACGTGTCGCACTTGAAACCGTCTCTAAG
>NZ_JBXAHL010000112.1:0-923 GCF_058795055.1 Cupriavidus sp. GW823-FHT06D04
GTCTCATTCAGAGCAGCCTTGGCCCAGCGCAAGCCGAGCAGCGCCGCTGACAGGACAGGTTTGAGAGCGGTGATGGCGAAGGTTCGGTTGATTCGATGATCCGAGTCAATTTCATGTTCCTGCGCGGCGCTGAGGCAGCATAGGGCGTGCAGGTTGTCGCTGAGGATTTTGGCGCCGAAGTCCTGCCTAGCGGCCAACTGTGAGAGGCCGGACAGATGTTCGAGTGCCATGCGGTGTTTGAGGCGTTTGAAGGCCTCTTCCAGGCGCCAGCGCTGGTGATAGAGATCGCGGAAGGTGGCGGCCGGATGGCGGCGCCTGTCGAGCAGATTGGTGATAAGCACGCGTACCTTGCCGGCTGGCGAGATCTGCCGGATCAGCCGGACGGTCTGCGGGACGGCCGCACACTCATAGTCGCGCGCGTCATTGCGGGCTGGAGCCGGGAGCGTGACGATGCCCTCGGCGCGGCCGGAACGGACGAAGTGTCGCACGGCGGTAAAGCCGCTGCCGTCTGCGCGCATGCAGAAAGGAATGCCTCGTTGGTTGAGCACGGCCACCAGCCAGCGGGCTGGGTAGCCGCGGTCGAGGAGAAGCAAGTCGTCAGATTGCAGGCGGTCCAGATGCTCGAACAAGATCTGGCGTTCGTTCTCGTGCACGCTGTGCAATGAGGCAGTGAGCATGATCTCGGCCTCAGGCAGGTACAGGCCGAAGGCGAGTTGATCGCGGGTGGCGGCTCGAGGGAGATGGCTGCGGCGGATGGCAAAACGCAGGTGTGAGGCGTCCGCGGCGACCAGCCGAAAGCCATGCCAGCGCGGCACATGTTTGGACACTTGCTGAAGCAGCCAGTCATTGAGGTGAGCAAAGACATCGCCGCTGAGTTTGCTGCGAGCCTGGGCGAACGCTTGTTCACTGACGCCTCGGCACAA
>NZ_JBXAHL010000113.1:0-812 GCF_058795055.1 Cupriavidus sp. GW823-FHT06D04
GTTCCTGCAGCTACTTAGATGTTTCAGTTCGCCGCGTTCGCTTCCCTGACCTATGTATTCAGTCAGGGATGACCCATTCGGGCCGGGTTTCCCCATTCGGACATCTCCGGATCAAAGCTTGTTTGCCAGCTCCCCGAAGCTTTTCGCAGGCTACCGCGTCCTTCATCGCCTGTGATCGCCAAGGCATCCACCACATGCACTTGTTCGCTTGACCCTATAACGAGTGTGTCTCGATTGCTCGAAACAGTCGCTACAGGATGAGTTCTCGCATTTGTGCCGTATTCCAAGTCATCTTTCGATCACTTAAATACATTTTGGTTGATACAATCACAACCCGGTATCGCGTTTTGTACTGCAGCGTCTCATCAACGCTTCGCGACACCTTTACTACATCCCATATTTTTAAAGAACAGCCGATCATTCGATCGCTTGGCAATGCCAAATGGAAACACTCGCAACTCAGCGTCGCGAAGCGCTTTCATTTGACAACCAATCCAAGGTACCAGGTAGTGGTGGAGGATGACGGGATCGAACCGACGACCCCCTGCTTGCAAAGCAGGTGCTCTCCCAGCTGAGCTAATCCCCCTTCGGATAACTTGGTGGGTCTGGTAGGACTTGAACCTACGACCCCCGCCTTATCAAGACGGTGCTCTAACCACCTGAGCTACAGACCCTTGGCTGTAACAGCAAACAAACCGATAAGTGTGAACGCTAGGCTTGAGACACAAGCCTCTAGAAAGGAGGTGATCCAGCCGCACCTTCCGATACGGCTACCTTGTTACGACTTCACCCCAGTCATGAACCCTGCCGTG
>NZ_JBXAHL010000114.1:0-757 GCF_058795055.1 Cupriavidus sp. GW823-FHT06D04
AGCAGATCTACCTGGCGCTGACCTGCACCGAGAGCGACCGCGCCGCGCGCGACACCAACATCGACAAGGCGCTCTGGAGCGCCGCCTTCCCGCAGTGGGCGCATCTGATCGACCGCATTGGCAGCGAGGTGAGCTGGGGCGTGTACAGCATCATCAAGTGCAGCGCGTGGTCGGCGGGCCGCACCGTCATCCTGGGTGACGCCGCGCACGCGCAGCCGCCCAACCTCGGGCAAGGCGGCGGCATGGCGATGCAGAACGGCCTGGCACTGGCCGTCGCGCTCGAAGGCGTGAGCCGCGCCGAGCAGATCCCGGCCGCGCTGGAAGCCTGGGAAGCGCGCGAGCGTCCGCTGGTGGACCACTGCCAGAAATGGTCGACGCTCTACGGCGAGGTGGCGTTCCTGCCAGACGACGTGCGCACCGCTACCATCCGCGGCGCCATGGGCAATCCGTGGGTATCGGAACAGATATTCCGGGCCGCCAACCACGCGCCGACCGGCACGACCGGCAACTAGCCAAAGAAGAAGGCCGCGCTCCCTGCGGGATGACGCGGCCTTTATTCCGTGCCGGCGGCTCAGCCCCGGTGCCGGGCGCGCCGCAGCGTATCCTGCGGCCGCTCGCCGAAACGTTCGCTGTAGTACTGGGCAAACCGCCCGTAGTGGAAAAAGCCCCATTGCAGCGCAATGTGCGTCAGGTTGGCCGAAGCCGAGCCCCCTGACAACAGCCCCTGGCGCACGCGCTGCAACCGCAGCTCGCGCAG
>NZ_JBXAHL010000115.1:0-740 GCF_058795055.1 Cupriavidus sp. GW823-FHT06D04
GGGGTCGGAAAGCGCCGGTCGCCCCCTCCCCTCAACTTACGTCCCTCAGAATGAGGCAGAGTTAGCCGCATGCATGACCGATACACGCGCTCATGTCGGTTTGATCATGTCACGCGCGTATGCGAGCCCCGTGCCATACCCACCACCATGCTCAACCACGATCGAGCGAGCCTTCTCATATGTGTCATGACGCGTCCAGTCTCTCTGAAATTCGAGAAGGAGTTGGAGCCAGGAAGTCATGACTGCGCCAGCGGAAGCCATCCGTCGCAACGCAAGGTCATGGCTTGTTGGTGTCAGTCCACCGCAAGCATCGGCAACCACGTAGACTTGATATCCCTCGGACAGCGCTGAAAGAACCGGGAAGCTCACGCACGCCTCCGTCAGCATGCCCGCGATGATCAGCGTACGCTTTCCGGTAGCCGTAATCGCGTCGCGGACCGCATCGTCTTCCCAAAGGTTCATGTTGCGGCGTTCAATCGGCGTGACGTTTGGCAGCACTTCCCGAAAAGCCGGCATCAATGGGCCGCTGTAGACCTTCGAGGCCGAAGTGGAGACCACAACCGGCAAGTCAAAGGCGACCGCCGTCTTCGCGACCGCAAGGCCATTACTGCGCAGAATCTGGGGGTCTTGAGAACCCGCGGCGAACGCAAGGCCCGCCTGTTCATCAACGAGGATCAATGCACAATCCGCGGGTTCGAGCAACGGTAGTTTGGACATGGGAGTTCTCCTGTTCATTTGAG
>NZ_JBXAHL010000116.1:0-736 GCF_058795055.1 Cupriavidus sp. GW823-FHT06D04
GTACTCAGCGGAGCGTATCGGGCACTGCCCGTTCGGCGGCAGTACATACCCAAGCCGGACGGCAAGCAGCGCCCATTGGGGATTGCCGCACTGGAAGACAAAGTCGTCCAGCGCGCGGTGGTTGAAGTGCTAAATGCGATCTACGAGGAAGACTTTCTCGGTTTCTCGTACGGGTTCCGACCCGGACGCAGTCAGCATGATGCGCTGGACGCGTTGGCAACGGCCATCATCCGCACCCCGGTGAACTGGATTTTAGACGCCGACATCCGGAGTTTCTTTGACTCGGTCAGCCAGGACTGGCTGGTTCGATTCGTGGAGCATCGGATCGGCGACGAGCGCATCATTCGTCTTGTGCGGAAATGGCTCAAGGCGGGCGTTTTGGAGAATGGAGAACTGAGCGTCAGTGAAACAGGTACACCGCAGGGGTCAGTGGCGTCGCCACTGTTCGCGAACGTGTATATGCACTACGTGTTTGATCTCTGGGCCAACCGGTGGCGACGGCGGGAAGCTAAAGGCAACGTCATTATTCTGCGGTACGCAGATGATGTTGTGGTTGGCTTCGAGCACGAAGCTGACGCGCGGCGCTTCTGGGACGCGATGCGACAGAGGCTGGAGGAGTTCTCGCTTGTGCTTCATCCGGACAAGACGAGGTTACTGGAGTTTGGTCGCAACGCAGCGGCCAACCGCCAGCGTCGAGGTCTTGGCCGACCGGAGACCTTCGCCTTCCTGGGTTTCA
>NZ_JBXAHL010000117.1:0-731 GCF_058795055.1 Cupriavidus sp. GW823-FHT06D04
GCGACCGCGGTCACCATCTTGGCGCCGTTGCGGGCAATGCCTTCGTTCTCGTACTTGCGCCCGACCATGAAGCCGGTGATGTTCTGCAGGAAGACCAGCGGGATCTTGCGCTGGCAGCACAGCTCGATGAAGTGCGCGCCCTTGAGCGCGGACTCGGAGAACAGGATGCCGTTGTTGGCGATGATGCCGACCGGGTAGCCCCAGATGCGCGCGAAGCCGCACACCAGCGTGGTGCCGTAGCGCGCCTTGAACTCGTCGAACTCGGAGCCGTCGACCAGGCGCGCGATCACCTCGCGCACGTCATAGGGCTTGCGCGTATCGGTCGGGATCACGCCATAGAGCTCTTGCACCGGATACAGCGGCTCGACTGGCTCGTGCAGGCGGATCTGGTCCGGCTTGCGGCGGTTCAGGTGCTGCACGATATTGCGCGCCAGGCTCAGCGCGTGATGGTCGTTCTGCGCAAAGTAGTCAGCCACGCCCGACAGGCGCGTATGCACGTCGGCGCCGCCCAGGTCTTCGGCGCTGACTTCCTCGCCCGTGGCGGCCTTCACCAGCGGCGGGCCGCCCAGGAAGATGGTGCCCTGGTTCTTGACGATGATGGACTCGTCGCTCATCGCGGGCACGTAGGCGCCGCCGGCGGTGCACGATCCCATCACCACCGCGATCTGCGGGATGCCCTGCTTGGACAGGTTGGCCTGGTTGTAGAAGATGCGGCCGAAGTGGTCGCGGTC
>NZ_JBXAHL010000118.1:0-712 GCF_058795055.1 Cupriavidus sp. GW823-FHT06D04
TCAAAGATCGTCAGCGAATCATCCGGGATCCGCTCAATAAGCGGCTTGGCATAGAGCATCTCATTGCAGCCGTAACGGCCAAAGGCGATATCAGCAACAAGATGGGTAGGAACAGCCGTGAGCGAGACACCGCGGACTTGTGGATAGCTGGCGACCTTGCCACTGGCATAGCTCTGGGCGCCAAAGTACAGGCGATTCTCAGGGCTATCGGCAGTGCGGAAGGTGGTGCCATCCATGGCGTAAAGCGCCAAGCCCTTCCATTTGTAGTGCGCAGCATCCTGAGCCACCCACGCCCGTGCGGTCTGCTCGAACAGCCACAACAAAGGCTTGTCTCCAAGCCGCTCGCGGGCTTGGGCGATGCCGCTCTTGCTGACACAGGCGCTGGCATCGTTGGGCAGTGCCAGGTCCAGCGTCTCCAGCACATCGGGAATCGATTGGTGCCGATAGAGCGCCAGCGCGATGACCAGCCAGACCACCTGCTCTGCTGGCAGTCGGCGCCGGCGAACGGACGCTGTTCCCGTGGCGGCCAGCGCCTGCTCGATCCATGCCATCGGCAGATGCTCGCTGAGCCGGGCAAAACTGGCCGGCTCACTAAGCTCAAGGGCGGTGTGGACTTGTTCCGATAGCATCGGAACGGCAAGTTAACAGCTCGACACCTTGTTTACAACCCCTGCAAAGAAAAATGCCGTTCAGACTTAACTGAACGGCATTA
>NZ_JBXAHL010000119.1:0-695 GCF_058795055.1 Cupriavidus sp. GW823-FHT06D04
TTGCCGCTGGCGGATGCGTCGCCAGTTTCAGCATTGCCTGCGCCGCCGGCTTCGGTGACCGCCTTGTCTTCACTGGCCGAGGCCGAGATGGTGGCGTGGTCGTTGGCACCGGTGATGTCGACCTTGATGATCTGCTGCCCCGTCTGGTCTGCCGAAGCCACCGTCAACGAATCACTGACCTGCTGGCCCGCGATCAGGGCATCGGCCTTGGTGTTGTCGAGCGTATAGCTCCAGGCGCCGGTGTTGCTGTCGAAGTTGAACGTGCCGTACTGTCCGGCCAGGCTCTCCGGCGCCACCGCGGCGAAGTGCGCTTCACCGGTGTCGACATCGGTAACCGTCAGCTTGCCGCTGGCAGATGCGTCGCCGAGGTCGGTGTTGCCTGCGCCGCCGGCTTCGGTCACTGCCTTGTCCTCGCTGGCCGAGGCCGAGATGGTGGCGTGGTCGTTGGCACCGGTGATGTCGACCTTGATGGTCTGCTGCGCCGTCTGGTCGGCGGAGGACACCGTCAGCGAATCACTGACCTGCTGGCCAGCGATCAGGGCATCGGCCTTGGTGTTGTCCAGCGTATAGCTCCAGGCGCCGGTGTTGCTGTCGAAGCTGAAGGTGCCGTACTGCCCGGCCAGGCTCTCCGGCGCCACCGCGGCGAAGTGCGCTTCACCGGTATCGACGTCAGTGACCGTCAGCTTGCCGCTGGC
>NZ_JBXAHL010000120.1:0-691 GCF_058795055.1 Cupriavidus sp. GW823-FHT06D04
CCCAAATGGATGAGATAAGGGCGGCAGGAAAGGGAGGGCAGCGTCAGGCGCTGTCGCATGCCTTGAGAAGTGAACGGTACATCCAATGGCGGCAGACCGCGCCCAAAGCGCAGCGGCGCGCGTTCAGCTGCGGCTCGTCATCCCAGGTTGATAAGAAGCAGTTCCGGCGACAGACCAAGCGCGTTGGTAATCCTTTCTCTTACATACTCGCCAGGGTCGCAATTCTTCTCTTGACGGGCGTAGGCAGCTTGGCTGATGCCAATTCGAGATGCCACTTCGGTTTGGGTTAACTGCAGGAATATGCGCCAAGCCTGAATCGGTGTGCAATGAGACCGCGCCAAAGCGGGGGCAGACGACCGGACCGCTGCCGAGCGGCCAATGAGGCACCTACAATGCGCGCATGGCTTCCGATCCTGGGCCGCCGATCTCGGTTCTTCAACTTCGAATTGCGCTGCGTGGCCTGAGCCCGCCGGTCTGGCGACGCGTCCTCGTTCCCGAGCACTTGACGCTCGGACAATTGCACCATGTCATCCAGGTCGTCATGGGCTGGGCCGACGAACATCTGCACACGTTCAGCATTCGTGGCAGGCGTTACGGCGAAGCTCATGAGGGCATCTTGCAGTTCTGCACCGTGGCGAATGAACTGCCGCTGACCGCGTTTCATCTCCGCGAACACGAAGGCTTTGTCTAC
>NZ_JBXAHL010000121.1:0-687 GCF_058795055.1 Cupriavidus sp. GW823-FHT06D04
CAGACTGAGCGGAAGGTCGAGCGACCTGTGCCGAAAGCCACCAGCGCCATCGGCATCGACATGGGCATCGCTCGCTTTGCCACCATGAGCGATGGCACTTTCCTCGCGCCGCTCAACAGCTTTAGGAAGCACGAAGCCAGACTGCGCCGTGCGCAGCGGGCGATGAGCCGCAAGACGAAATTCAGCAACAACTGGAAGAAGTCCAAGGCCCGAATCCAGCGTATCCACGCACGCATCGGTAACGCCCGCCTCGACTACCTGCACAAAGCCACGACCACGATCAGCGAAAATCAAGCGATGGTGTGTATCGAGGACCTGAAGGTACGGAACATGTCCAAGTCAGCGGCCGGTTCAAGCGGGCAACCGGGCAAGAACGTCAGGGCCAAGTCCGGCCTGAACAAGGCCATCCTCGATCAGGGTTGGTACGAGTTCGGGCGTCAACTGGAATACAAGCTAGCGTGGAATGGCGGCTGGCTAATAGCTGTGCCGCCACAGCACACCAGTCGCACGTGCCCTTGCTGCGGGCATGTATCTGCCGAGAACCGGCAGAGCCAGGCGAGCTTCGCCTGTGTGGCATGCGGCTATGCGAATCACGCCGACGTGGTCGGCGCGATCAACATTTTGGCGCGGGGGCACCGCGTTGCAGCCTGTGGAGAGTCGGCGTAGTCAAGCCGCTCTACGAAGCAG
>NZ_JBXAHL010000122.1:0-686 GCF_058795055.1 Cupriavidus sp. GW823-FHT06D04
TTCTACATTACAACGGAGGGCAGGATGACGGCGCACAAGTTCCATTGTTCCGAGGGAGTCGGGCTTGATATCCCGCTCGTCCATGTGAACCGCTTGGCGACCCTCGGGGTACTGGCGGCATCGATCGCGCATGAGATTCGCCAGCCTTTGACGGCCATCCGATTGGAGGCCGGCGCGATCCAGCGTTGGATCAACAGAAATGAGCCAAATGTCGCAGAGATATCCGAGGGGCTTTGCCGAATAAAGGATCAGTCCGAGCGGGCTGAGCAGGTGGTCCGTTCGCTATGGTCGTTGATGCGACCGGCACCTACAGCTCGGCAACGCTTCCAACTAAGTAAGGCGATTGAGGAACTACTCCCATTGGTGGAGGCCGATATCAAGCAGGCCGAAGCGGTGCTCAGACTCGACCTGGATTCCGCCTTGCCAGATTTGCACGGGGATTGCGTGCAAATCCAGCAACTAGTGCTCAACCTGTTGTTGAACGCAGTCGACGCGCTGAAACGGCGGCGGTGCGAGTCCCCGACCATATTGGTACGGACTCGCAACCGCGGGGATAGTACGATAACGCTCGAGGTGGAGGATAACGGTGCAGGAATTCCGCCCGAACAGCTTTCGAGGATATTCGAGCCGTTCTTCAGTACAAAATCTGACGGGATGGGCCTGGGGTTGGCCATATGCCGTTCCAT
>NZ_JBXAHL010000123.1:0-620 GCF_058795055.1 Cupriavidus sp. GW823-FHT06D04
CCGACATAGCCGACCGCCTTGGCCGCGGCCACCGCCGCTTCGCCCATGGCACGGCGGCGCTCCTCGGTCATGCCCGGCGCGGGGGCTTCTTCCAGCACCTTCTGGTGGCGGCGCTGCACCGAGCAGTCGCGCTCGAACAGGTAGACGCAGTTGCCGTGGGTATCGGCAAACACCTGGATCTCGATATGGCGGGGGCGCGTCAGGTACTTCTCCACCAGCACCTTGTCATCGCCAAAGCTGGCGCTGGCCTCGCGCTTGACCGAGGCCAGCGCGGCCTCGAAGCCATCGCCCGACTCGACCACGCGCATGCCCTTGCCGCCGCCGCCAGCGCTGGCCTTGAGCAGCACCGGGTAGCCGATGCGGTCGGCCTCGCGGCGCAGCAGCGCCGGACCCTGGTCCTCCCCGTGGTAGCCGGGCACCAACGGCACCGCGGCCTTCTCCATCAATTGCTTGGCCGCGCTCTTGCTGCCCATCGCGTGGATGGCAGACGCCGGCGGGCCGATGAAGACCAGCCCCGCCGCGGCGCAGGCCTCGGCAAAGGCCTCGTTCTCGGACAGGAAGCCGTAGCCCGGGTGGATGGCCTGGGCACCGGTCTCCTTCGCCATCTCGATGATGTGGTC
>NZ_JBXAHL010000124.1:0-598 GCF_058795055.1 Cupriavidus sp. GW823-FHT06D04
TGTCCCACGTGCGGGGCGCAACTGGCTTGCAAGGGCCACCATCACTTGGTCTTCCGGAGCGCGTTCGGGCGACTGTCGATTGACAGTCCGAGGCTGTACCCCTGCCGGCGGTGCCAGGGCGACGCACGTAGCTTCAGCCCGGTCGCTCGCTGTCTGCCTGAGCGGGTCAGTCCGGAACTGCAGTATCTCGAGGTCAAGTTCGCAGCGCTGATGTCGTATGGTCTGACCGTCACGTCCTGCAAGAGGTACTGCCGCTCGATCATGTGCTGGCAGCCAGCTCAATCCGGCGCCAGGTCACCACGCTCGGTCGCCGGCTGGAAGCGGAACAGGCCACCGACGCCCGGCAGCAGGCGGAGGTGACCGCGAGCGTCGGTTCGTCCGAGATCCCGGAGCCCAGTCCGATCCGCGCAGTCGGCATTGACGGCGGCTACCTTCGGCGGGCCGGCCACCGGCGCCGCCAGGACGGCTGGTTTGAAGTGATCGTCGGGAAGTCCCTGCGGGATCAGGATGGCGGACATAGTTTTGCCTACGTGCACAAGCTGGAGCGCCGACCGGCCGATCGTATGTGGAACTTCCTGCTACGAGAAGGTGTGCAACC
>NZ_JBXAHL010000125.1:0-598 GCF_058795055.1 Cupriavidus sp. GW823-FHT06D04
TGGCGCTGGGCGGCCTGACCTTGCTCGTCGGCTTGCTCGGGATGCTGACGATCAAGGGCAGTCCGCGCGAGATCGGCTTCCCGGACTTCAGGTGGCAGGCGGGCCCGAGCGTCGATCACCACGCGACCAACGTCCCGCTGTCGCGCATCTTCCGCTCGCGCTGGATCTACGTTGGCTGGCTGGCGATCTTTGGCGACACCTTCGCGCTGGCGGCAACGGCGACCTGGGTGGTGCCGGCCTTCATCCAGCAGCAGGGCATGCCCGTTGCCAACGCTGCGCTGGTCGGTACGCTGATGGGGCTGTCGCAGGTGGCCTTCCTGCTGATCGGCGGCTGGCTGTCGGATCGCATGCCGCGCCTGGTCATGATCAAGCTGGGCGCGCTGCTGTCGGTGGTCTCTGCGCTGAGCTTCGTCGCCGCCACACACTATGCAATGCCGTGGGCGATGCTGCTGACTATCGCGGGACTGAGCGGCGTGACGGTGCTGTCCGGCGGTGCGATCTTCAGCCTGGTCAGCGAACGCTATGGCGAGGCGCTGGCCGCGACTGCCATCGGCTATGCCGAGCTTGGCGGCATCGTTTCCACCTTTATCGCGCCGAC
>NZ_JBXAHL010000126.1:0-583 GCF_058795055.1 Cupriavidus sp. GW823-FHT06D04
GGTGCCAAATGTGAGCACTGTTTGGGGCACTACGTCGCCCTGGCGGGCGCCGGCCACCGATAACGAGCTTGACCTGGACTGGCGGCACGACGCCATGTCATGGCACTTCCAAGCAAGTGGTGGCACCCCGATGCAATCACCCACGGCGACGTTCCGAGAGACTGAGGCCTCAGCAGCCCTATCTTCACGGAGACACAACATGCCCATCATTGTTTGCGAATGCAAGGTCGGAATCGAAGCCGGCGTCAAGGCCAAGATCGCCAGCGAGTTCACGAGCGCGATCAGGGAGATCATCCTCTCGCCGCTCGACTTGATTAGCGTCGTATTCCATGAAGCCACGCCCGACAACACCTACCGTTCGGGAGAGCCCACTTCCGAGACGCTGATCTTTTGCCACATACGTGATGGGCGCAGCGACGGCGCCGTGCTATCGCTGGCCAAAAAGGTGAGCTCGATCTGGAGCGCGTGCACCGGAGCAACGGAGGACGAAGTCGAGGTTCTGGTCACACTGTATCCCGCCAAATACGTCGTGCGCGGCGGTGAACGCCTGCCCGAAGCCCCTCGCGTGTGAGGGTGGTGCAGC
>NZ_JBXAHL010000127.1:0-577 GCF_058795055.1 Cupriavidus sp. GW823-FHT06D04
GCACCTGCACGCCACAGAGGGCTTAGGTCGCTGTACCGGTGGCAATGAGCGTGGTTTCCTGATGCACAGCCTGCTGGCAGTCAGTCCAGAGGGGCTGCCGCTTGGGGTGCTGGGCATGAAGACGTGGACACGCGCTGAAGCAACCAAAGGTAGTGCTGCGCAGCGCAAGTCCCGACCCGTCCACGAGAAAGAAAGCGCTAAGTGGATCGAGGGTCTTGCCCATCTGTCTGCGCTGAAGTCGCGCTGTGCACAGACCCAACTGGTAGGGATCGGAGATCGCGAAAGCGATGTGTATGAACTGTTTGCTGCCGAGCGACCAGACGGAGTGGACTGGCTGGTGCGCGCAGCATGGAATCGCTGTGCCCGCCATCCCCAGCGCTATCTCTGGCAAGCGGTATTGGACACCCCTGCGGCAGGTTACACCGAGTTGCTGATTCCGGCCAGAGGTGCACGCACCCTACGCACGGCCCGCCTGACGCTGCGATACGCGCCCGTTCGCCTGCAACCACCTCAGACGCGGGCTGGCTTGCCCGAGCAGAATGTCTTCGCTGTGCATGTCATCGAGGACGAACCGCCC
>NZ_JBXAHL010000128.1:0-571 GCF_058795055.1 Cupriavidus sp. GW823-FHT06D04
GCCGCGCGAACGCGACGGCGGTGGCGCTGGTGGAAGGCGGCGCAAGGGCGGCAGTTCGGCGGCGACCGCGCCGGAAGCGCAGGGCGACGGTCAGGGGGACGCTCCGCAGGATGAGCGGGGCGAAGCGCAGGGTGAAGAGCGGGGCAACGAGCCGGGGGCGGCGCTCCCAAACCATCAGGACGAAGGCAACGACAGCAGTGACGGCAGCGATGACAGCAAAGACTGAGCGGGCGGACGCGATTCCGCTGGATCCAGGCGCAGAGGGGCGTAGGCGAGAAGCGAACGACACGCAAGAGACAAGGTCTCACCGTCCATGGGATAAGGAGGCGTCTGCACCTGCAGTGACTGCAATGAAGGAGAACAAATTGGCCCCAAAACAAGCAGTTGAACCCCTTGTCGCGAGCAATGCGACGGACGGATTGGGTCAGATGGAGCTTCCCATCGCTGAGGCGATGCGCGGCGCGGATCCCGTCATGGGTGACGCCAGTGATGCAGGCGTCGGTAGTGGCAGCGTTGACACTCAGGCCCAACGCTTGGACTTCTGGTCGACAAGCCGGGATAGCGGCCCGAC
>NZ_JBXAHL010000129.1:0-570 GCF_058795055.1 Cupriavidus sp. GW823-FHT06D04
GCCCGGCCGCCGCACGCCCGCTGGCCGGGCGGCGCGCGCGTTGCGGTGCAGTTCGTCCTCAACTACGAAGAAGGCGGCGAAAACTGCGTGCTGCACGGCGACGCCGCCTCCGAGCAGTTCCTCTCCGAGATCGTCGGCGCCGCGGCCTACCCCGACCGCCACATGAGCATGGAGGGCATCTACGAATACGGCTCGCGTGCCGGCGTCTGGCGCCTGCTGCGCGAGTTCGAGAAGCGTGGCCTGCCGCTGACCATCTTCGGCGTGTCGATGGCGCTGCAGCGCCATCCTGAACTGACCCGCGCCTTTGTCGAACTGGGCCATGAGATCGCCTGCCACGGCTGGCGCTGGATCCACTACCAGGGCATCGACGAAGCCACCGAGCGCGAGCACATGCGCATCGGCATGCAGATCATCAAGGACCTGACCGGCGAGTTGCCGCTGGGCTGGTACACCGGCCGCGACAGCCCCAACACGCGCCGCCTGGTGGTGGAGCACGGCGGCCTCCTGTACGACTCGGACTACTACGGCGACGACCTGCCCTTCTGGACCGAAGTCGAAGTCACCGGCGGC
>NZ_JBXAHL010000130.1:0-560 GCF_058795055.1 Cupriavidus sp. GW823-FHT06D04
ACACAGACCGGCATAGCTGAGCTTCTTTTCGCCTTGATCGTAACGCTGTTTCTGCAACGCCAGCGCCTTGTTATAGACGAACCGGCACGATCCGGCATAACGGCGCATGTTGCGCTGCTGCTCGCCGTTCGGCATCAATTCGTATTTGAAGGCTTGAAGACGCTGCATGGCCCAATCATACTCTTGGCCTATGAGCGACGACAATGACATTCGGCAGAGGACCTGCGCGACATATTTACCGGCGTTTGCGCAGATTTCGAAGCTGAACTGGTGGAGTTCGATGGGGAGGACGATCACGTTCACCTTCTTGTGAACTACCCGCCAAAGGTCGCGGTGTCCGCACTGGTAAACAGCTTGAAAGGGGTATCCAGCCGTATGATCCGAAAGAAGAACTACCCGAGCATCAGCAAGAAGCTATGGGGCGGTGCGCTGTGGTCGCCGTCTTACTTCGCAGGGAGCTGCGGCGGTGCGCCCATCGAGATCATCCGCCAATACATTGAGCAACAACAGACGCCGCATTAGCCGCCGAAAGGACGCCGACGGCGTCCGCGCTATCCTTC
>NZ_JBXAHL010000131.1:0-560 GCF_058795055.1 Cupriavidus sp. GW823-FHT06D04
CGTTCGCCTACGACTACATGCTGCGCACCGGCAGGGTCACACATGAAGACCTGCGCCAGCGCGACCCGGAATTTATCGCCCGCGTGGAGGCGGGTGGCTATCACCAGCCCAACGCTGCGCGCGCCGCGGCATAGCCATCGGCTGAAGCGCGAACCTCAGTGCCTTACCCGCACAAGCCGCAGCATAGCGGCTGTGCGTTGACCATCCCAGGAGACAACATGACTGCCCCATCCGCCCCCCGCGGTGCGGCGGCCGGCGCCCCTGCGCGCGCCGCCGTCAACGTACGCGAGTTCATCGACTCGGCGCGCCTGTCCGGCCTGCAATTGCGCATCATCGCGCTGTGCTTTGCGATCGTCGCACTAGACGGCTTCGATATTGCCATTATTGGCTTCCTTGCCCCCCATATCCGCGCCGAATGGTCGCTGTCGATGGTGGCACTGGGGCCGCTGTTCTCCGCCGGGCTGCTCGGGCTGATGACCGGCGCCTTTCTTTGTGGTCCGCTTGCCGATCGCATCGGCCGGCGTCGTGTGCTGGTCCTGTCGGTGGCGTGGTTCGGCGCC
>NZ_JBXAHL010000132.1:0-554 GCF_058795055.1 Cupriavidus sp. GW823-FHT06D04
GGCCAGATGAACACGGTGGAGATCATGACCCCAGAGGACTGCGCAGGAACCTCTTTCGAGCGCAAGGCGGTCTACGACGCCTACGAGGAGATGATCGTTCCGGCCGGGCCCGCCTGGTTGCGCGAACACCTCGCCCAGCTGGCGGCCAACGGCATCCAGCCGCACTTCCAGATCACCATGAAGTCGGGCCTCGTCACCCTCGAGCGCCTGATCCGGCGTGGCATCTACAAGGGGCCGCTCAATGTGAACTGGGTCGCGCTCAGCGGCGGCTTCGACAACCCGGACCCCTACAGCATGATGGAGTTCATTCGCCTTCTCCCCGATGGGTCGACGCTCACGCTGGAATCGCTGATGCGCGCCACCCTGCCGATCAACACCATGGCGATCGCCATGGGCCTGCACGTGCGCTGCGGCATCGAGGACACGATCTGGGGCCCCACCGGCGAGCCGATGTCCAGCGTGAAGCAGATCGAACAACTGGTGCGCATCTCGCACGAACTGGGACGGGGCGTCGCGTCGGCTCAGGAGGCGCGCGCAATCTTCAAGATCGGCAC
>NZ_JBXAHL010000133.1:0-533 GCF_058795055.1 Cupriavidus sp. GW823-FHT06D04
TGCGGGTTGCCGGTGGTCAGCAGCTTTTCGCCGTAAAAAATGGAATTGGCGCCGGCCATGAAGCACAGCGCCTGCAACGCTTCGTCCATGGCCTCGCGGCCGGCGGACAGGCGCACCATGGCGCGCGGCATGGTGATGCGTGCCACGGCAATGGTGCGGACGAACTCGAACGGGTCCAGCGCCTCGGTGCCCGCCAGCGGCGTGCCCTCGACCTGGACCAGGTTGTTGATGGGCACCGACTCCGGATACGGGTCCATATTGGCCAGCTGCGCGATCAGTCCGGCGCGCGCTTCGCGCCCCTCGCCCATGCCCACGATGCCGCCGCAGCAGACATTGATGCCGGCGTCGCGCACATGGCCGATGGTGTCGAGCCGGTCCTGGTAGGTGCGCGTGGTGATGATCTTGCCGTAGAACTCCGGCGAGGTATCCAGGTTGTGGTTGTAGTAGTCCAGCCCCGCGTCCTTGAGCTGCTGCGCCTGCTCGGCCTTGAGCATGCCCAGCGTGACGCAGGTCTCCAGGCCCATCGCCTTCAC
>NZ_JBXAHL010000134.1:0-522 GCF_058795055.1 Cupriavidus sp. GW823-FHT06D04
CTAGGGGATTCGAACCCCTGTACTCACCGTGAAAGGGTGATGTCCTAGGCCTCTAGACGAAGGGGACAGAAACTTGTTTTACAACGCGTTTTCTGTCTTGCGCTGGAAAGTCGACCATTATAGCGGGCTTTTTCGCGCCTGGGAAGCTTCTTTTCAGACGCTTCCCAAATTCTGGTGGAGCTAAGCGGGATCGAACCGCTGACCTCTTGCATGCCATGCAAGCGCTCTCCCAGCTGAGCTATAGCCCCGTAATCCGGTACTGCTGGACGGTTACTGCTGGAACCACCTTCGCTGTCTGCCGCTTACCGCAGCATTTGCAGCGAAGACAGGATTATATAGCGAATTTCGCAACGAATGCAACATTTTTTATTGCGTTTGCAGCGATTAACGACATAATCCCTCACCCAAAGAAAAACCCGCATGGTGCAAACCATGCGGGTCTAGTTTTGGCGGAGTGGACGGGACTCGAACCCGCGACCCCCGGCGTGACAGGCCGGTATTCTAACCGACTGAACTACCACT
>NZ_JBXAHL010000135.1:0-519 GCF_058795055.1 Cupriavidus sp. GW823-FHT06D04
GTGCCGGCATATCAGCAACTTCTATCACGATGTTGAGAAACCAGTTCCCGCGCGAATCCTGCGCAAAGTTGCTGCCGTCCCTGACCTTGCCTTCGGGCAACAGGCGACTATTGAAAACGCGGAAGGTATGCCCGGCAAAGCGAAACGCCTCGCCCTCTCGTTTCAAATCGCGGCCCTTCATGGGCACCCATCCAAGGCTCTTCCTACCGCGGTATCGCAAGTAAGGACGGCGATGCTGGCTGCGCGATTTCGCGTACTGCTCGCATGTCGCGTTGACCGTGCCGGAATGGATGCCGAGTTCCTTGCTGCTGCCCGTGGTCAGCACGTTCAGATCGAACCCGCTCGGCCACGTCTTCCCCCATTTGAGCGCGTGCTTCTGCGTGTCATTGCAGAAGTTCCAGACGTAGTTCACCGCGCGGCTCTGCTTGTTGAGCAGGCCGTTGAGCGACTTCACCCGGTAGCGGTAGACACGAATCATGCCGCTCATTCTAACGTGGGAATGCCGCCTCTCGGCGGCGC
>NZ_JBXAHL010000136.1:0-513 GCF_058795055.1 Cupriavidus sp. GW823-FHT06D04
CGGTCCCCCGCTTTCACCCTCAGGTCGTATGCGGTATTAGCTAATCTTTCGACTAGTTATCCCCCACTACAGGGCACGTTCCGATGTATTACTCACCCGTTCGCCACTCGCCACCAGGCCGAAGCCCGTGCTGCCGTTCGACTTGCATGTGTAAGGCATGCCGCCAGCGTTCAATCTGAGCCAGGATCAAACTCTTCAGTTCAATCTCTGTGTGGAAGCCTCGCGGCTCCCTCGCTCTTTCGAGCGGTCGCTCACTCTCAGAAAACTGACTGACCAGATCCGAAGACCCAGTCACGTTTTGCTGTGCGAGCACTGTATAACTTGTGAAGCAACACTGTCCGAAGACAGCGGCGTCCGCTACCCAGCGCCCACACTTATCGGTTGTTTGGTTGTTAAAGAACTTCGCTGCCGGCTTTGCCGTTCAGCGCTGCTGCGTTGTCTGCAGCAGAGAAACGAGATTATGCAGAGCTTTCTTCGTTTCGTCAACCGTTTCAGCAACTTTTTTCGCTGCGG